>JBDRAN010000044.1:0-65204 GCA_043823745.1 Candidatus Omnitrophota bacterium
GCGCTAACACGCGGTTCGAACAAATCGTTCGAGCGGTAATTCGCAGTTGTAAGCTCCCGATGCTGCCACCTTAATTAATTCAGCGGTAAGCACCATCGTTCGCTTACCTAAAACCTGCGAATTCCGCTCAACTCTGCGTTAGACGCATGCAGAACAATAAAGTCAGGTAGTGGTCGGCGTTGCATAGCCCGGAGGAAATAAACCACAGGAGATCAGATGGAGATTGAAAATATTTGGGGTAAGATATTAGCTCTCTCGAAGGACCAAATCGTTCCGGCTCTCCTAGAAGACGCTAAGAAATTTGGAGTTGAGAATACTCACGACGCCCGAGCCAGCATTGAAGACGGCGCCGTTCTAATGCTCATCTGGGCTGCTGACTATGCGGCACGTAAGCGAGGCCAAAAATCGATAGCGGACGAATTGATAAACAAGCTCGCTATCCATGGGCTATACATGGAACGTCTCTCCAAACAATTATCTGCAATACCTCCACCGTATCCACCCAACCTAGCCAAAGTCCTCTATAAGGAGCTTTCGCATACTTTGGAAAGAACTCTTCTGGTCCGAAACCAGATTGGATTTGCATTCTTCCAAAACGCCGTTGGGGAAGTCGGCTTCCTCCAGAAACTCAAATACTCCTCGCGAGGGAAAAAATATAAGGAGGTCATCCAATCATCCATTCGGATTTTGGAAGAAGCATTTTCGTAGAGATATTCTATGGCTCAAAAGGGACCTCGCTTCCATGTTTTGGCTTCACGATTCAAATCAAAAGCCGAATCGATGGGCTGACGGTCTAATATAGTTAGGCGACAAAATGATAAAAATAATAGATGTTGGATATTTAAGAGATGCAAAGGCAGAAGCATATTTGAAAGATGATGTTAATAATTTATTAGCATTTACTGATTTTGCTTGCATGGAAGCACTGAAGGGTGGCGTTTTATCTAATATTAGAAATTCTTTGGAAATAGTTGCAAAATATGCCAACCAAATTCTAATACTGAAATGTTTACCTGAAATTATGAAAGTTGATTACAATTTAGAGAATTTTAAAGAGACGTTTATCGATGCAGATCAAACCTTAACTTTTCCAAAATTCTGTATTAAAATCGTTAAGTCGAATGGCTCTGATTCCGAGTTCGAAAAAGACTTATTAAAAAGAAGCCAAGAGGCAACAGAATGCTTAGATGAAAAAAGAAAAGGAGCCGCTTTAGTATTTGAAGGTATAGCAGCTTTTAACCAACAAATGGATCAAAAATATTTGAAATATGTTCGTTCAGGTAAAAAATGGACGATAAACGAATATCAGTATGCCTGCGTCCAAATACTAAAAATGTGCGAAATATTATTTGAAAAGAATATTAACAATACCAAAATGCCGGAAAAGGAAAATTTTATAAATCATTACATATTTCGTTACACCTTATCAGGCTATTTACTTGTTTTAAAATGGTTAAAAGACCATGGATGGGAAAGTTATCCAGATGAGAAAAAGAGAAATGACATCATCGATATGTCTTATGTTACTTTTGCCACGTATTTTGATGGCGTATTGTCAAATGATAAAAAAATAAATTCAATTTATCCAAAGGTCATAAAGTTCATAGAATTTATAAAAAATAATGCGTCTAACAATTCACTCCAGCGGACTGTGCCAGCCATCCGTTAGCGCAAGGCACAGCCGCTGAGTTCAAACGTTAGATTAGAAAAAAGGAGAAAAGATGGATTTTACAAATCTCCCTCCATCAACGCTTATAATTGGAGAGGCATTTTCATTTCTATTGATATTTAGTCGTGCCCTTCTATCCAGTCTATTATTTTCAATACCAATAGTCATTTTTCTTTTGCTTTTTAAAAAAACTCGCAATTTCAAAGCTGCTTTTATTGTTTTCTATACAGTTATCGGCTACAAAGCAGTAGAATCAATAGTCGGTGGCCATTTTTTGAATTTAATTGAAGTGGGACATTCACCACTGAATGCTAGAATTAGCGCCTTCTTTATACTTATTTTTCTTACATCACTATTTTTAGCCATGTCATTGACGGTTTTTTATTTCCTCAACAAACAAAAACCATGGAAATATATATTACTCATCGTTCCTTGTTTAATTGTCTATACCGCAACTTGTTTACAGAATCCTCACTAAAGATAGGGGGGTCTTATGGAATCAAATCCTGCTACAATTATAAAGAATGCTGTGGAAGATTTGTCAAAGAAGATCGAGTTTACTGCAGGAGAGATTGCTACTTTTAAAGAAGCTTTGTGTGGTATTGGAGAAAAAATGAATGATTCAAGTAATAAATTATTACGGGCTTCAAAATTTTATTTTTGGGGCAGTTTAATTCTTACAACCGTAATTGCTTTTGCTATTTTGGTTCAGGCAAAAATAATTAATCTTGAAAAGACAATAAAAAACAAAAATCTAACAAAGCGTTTCCGCTTTTCGAACGCTTTGTTCGCCTCTTCATCCTGAAGGGGAATACTCATAGATGCGTAAGCGAAGAGGCGCTATAGGGGGCGCGCGAACAAATCGTTCGAGCGGAATTGTGCGTTTAAGGTAGATGCGAGCAAAGCTCGCAGACCTAAGATAAGATTAGGGTAGGTAAGCTCGCTTTACTCGCTTACCTTAATATTCCGCACAATCCGCTCAACTCTGCGTTATAAGCAAAAAATAATATTAAATGTTTAATTTCCTGAAAAAGAATAAGAAAATTAGGATCCACACAGATATTACTGCTATTAATCCGTCTGGAAAAGATACTGTAGAAAATACTAAAATTGAATATTGCTGCAGCAGATTTAAAGAAGCTGTTCAGAATGATGAGATTTGCTTTTCATATTCTAATACAAATAAAATAGATGAGACAGCATGGGCTATCGATAAATTATGGCATATTTACTATTGCCCTTTTTGTGGTAAATTTATAAAAGGAGAAGGATTCGGAGATTTTGATAAGATAAATAATAAATAAAATCGCTTATAACAAAGCAATCCAGCGGACCGTAAAGCTGCGCTTTCCGGCCGCTGATTTTTGTGTTATAAAGAGAAAAAATGAAAAAAATAATTTTTACCGCAATATGCTTATTGCTGAGTACGGGAAATGTGTTTGGCCAGATTCAAGAAGAACCGAAATATAAACTAAACCCCAGCGTAGATAAAGAATCTCCCGCCGGCATTTATATTCCAAAAGATTTAGAAGACTGTTTTAAAGAACTAAGAACCATGCTTGCCCCGGCTTTAATTGAAGAAATGAAATCGGGAACAGAAAGCGACATGAACAAATACCATCGCAGCCTGGGAATGTGGTTAAGAAATAACTGGGGCTTATGGTCGGACTCGAGATTAAAGAAATATTTCAATGATATAGGAATCCATCATCCTGATGATATGTCCGGCATTATTCTTACCTCATTCTGGCGGCATCTCAACAATAAACCGATACAGCTTCAGGACCAAATATCCTATTACCGACAATACTGGAAAGATATGGAGACAGACAAAGAAAAAAATCACAAAGCGGAAACGCCGACACAAGAATCGCGAGTAACCCAGGAGGGGCAATGAAAAAATTGATAGCAGTGGCGATACTTGCGCTATTGGCTAGTACGGTAAAAGCAGCGATATACAATCAAGAGATAACAGAGACGGCAAAAGTTACCTTCTCTTTAAATAAAGAAGGCACATTACAAGCGCTGGTTATCAAACATATTGAAGAAGGCTCGTATCCAAAAAGCGGATGGGTTAATTGCGCGGTGCAAAATGCGGAAATCGAAAAAAAATACGTGGCCCAGTTAAAAGGTAAAGCTCAAATAGAAGATTATTTTACCGTTACCTATATTATTACCGAGCAGAATAAACAAAGCCAGATTTTAAGTTACGAAGGAATCGTACTCCAGCTAGAGCCCTGGTCTCCGGTTTTTTTACATAAGGGCTCAGCCGAGCAATAAAGCCTTCCCTTGATCAAGCGTCATGCGCCAGATCGATGCTCCGCAAGCAGAGATCGATTATTGCGCGAGCCTTGACGGCACCCATTATGATGTGAATAAGGATGGGGGAAATGATGCCGGGGATTATACTCTTCGTAACTGGTAGGTTAGCCAAGAAACGCATTTTTCAAATGCATTTCTTGGGTTATTTAGGTGAGCCAGTAACCGAGCTCTTGCAGGATGCGAGGTTTGTTTTGCCAATCACTCATAACTTCAACCCAGATATCAAGATAGACTTTTCTTCCGATGATCTTTTCGATACGCGGCCGAGCCCGCGAACCAATCTCTTTTAAAATAGCGCCTTTGGTGCCCACGATTATTTTCTTCTGAGAAGTCCTGTTAACATACACCACCACCTTGATGTAGGTAAGCGCTTTTTTCTCCCGTATCTCTTCAACCTCAACCGCCAATGAGTGCGGAAGTTCTTTGCTTAAATGCGTGAATAACTGCTCGCGTACCGCGTCAGCCACGCGAAACTTAAGCGGAAAATCGGTTGTTGTTTGGGCATCATAAAACGCGGGATTTTCGGGCAAATGCGCAAGGATTACTTTGGTTAGCTCATCAACATTTTTTCCCGACTTTGCACAAGTCGGAAGATACGCAACCAAAAGATCTTCAGCAACCCCTTTTTGCGCCAGTAGACTTTTCCAGGCGCTGATATAATCAGGCAAGAACTTCCCGCCTAAGTCCATTTTATTAAGCACCATAATAACCTTAATACTCTGGGAACTGAGGAAATTCATCACATCCTGCTCTTCCCGGCCCAGGCACCGGGAAACATCAGCGACATATAAGAGCAGATCGCAACCATCGACTGATTGTTTTGCAATGGTGTTAAGATGTATGGTCAGGCTATCGCGAAACGAGTGAATTCCCGGCGTATCCACAAAAACAATTTGCCCCTCCTCGACGTTAAGAATTCCTTTTATCTGATGACGCGTGGTTTGCGGGATAGCTGAAATGATACTTATCCGCGAACCGACAAAGGCGTTTAAGAGCGTCGATTTACCAACATTAGGCCGACCGATAATACCGACAAACCCTGATTTGAATTTTTTTTCCATTGTTAAAACGCGAATTGCCGCGAATTTATAAACGCTAATTTTCGCGAATATAAAAACATGATTCTATCGTCCCTCGTCCCAGCGAAGCGGTCGTCCTTCATCCCTAGTTTCTCAATCTGCAATCTGCTATCTATGCCTCAAACACTTATCGGCCACCCACGTAAGCGTCAAGCTGCTGCACATAATCAATCAGCACATCGACTCCTTTATGGAGATTACTCACCTTAACACTCTCGTTTTTAGTGTGGGCGTTACCCTTTGAACCAAAACCAAACGCAAAACTCTCGATGCCTTGTGCCTCAAGAAAGTTAATCACGGTAGCGCCAAAGCTAGGGCTCAACGCAGAACGGATACGATGCCGGCGTAAGACTTCCCGCAATATCTTTATGGAGGGACTCTTGGTATCAATCTCTATCGGCTCCTGATGCGCGAGCACGGTAACGCGATACCGTATCTTCTGTTTACGGATCGCCTTTTCAATACGCGTGACAATCGAGTTCTGCGTCATTGATGGCAGATACCGGATATCTAATTCAAAAAAACAATAACCGGCAACGATATTGACCTTATCGCCTCCCACAAAACGGCCGACATTAATCGTTGGTTTCTTTAAAAGCGGATGTCTGAGGTAGGAAAATTTTCTATCGAGGATTTCTGTAATAATCGAGACAGCTCGCTCGACCGCGTTCACCCCCCGCTCCGGATACGCGCCGTGCGCTTCTTTGCCAAAGAGCTCAACACGCAGATGCAGCAGGCCCTTCTGAGCAACAATAATATTAAAATCATCGGCATCGAGGACTACCCCGTAATCAATACCGCGTAGCTTCTGCGCAAGAGGTATGATGCCCCCGTAACTTCCCGTTTCCTCATCAGCTGAGAATGCAAAGACCAGATCGAGATTACGCAAACGAATATTTTTTTCCCGCAATGAACGGATAAGCGCGAGGCTTACCGCAACATTCGCCTTACAGTCAGTCGCTCCCCGGCCATAAATCCTACCGGCAAAACGCGTCCCGGAAAGCGCCCCAAAACGCCACCGACCTGTTACCGGTACCGTATCGACATGCGGCGTAAAAATAATGGAACGCTTCCGGTGTAACGAAGGTATGGTGCATACGAGGTTCGGCCGGCCGGATTTAAATTCGTAAATCTTCGAAACGATACCATAGCGCACAAGGTAGGTTTTGATGAACTCAATAATCGCGGTTTCGTTCCCCGGCGGATTTTGAGAATCAATTCGCACGAGTGACTGCAATAGCCGCGTCACTTCTTCCTTCATATACCTCCTTCAGCGATACATCTAAGTAGTCTGCCGTAAACGGATTATAACCAAAATATGCAATCAAAAAATAGGCGGTTGAGGCAAGTGAGCCTGTCGAATCACCATGAGGGGTACGCCAGCCATGCCCCGTATCAACGTCGGCACGTGAGGCATAGGGCAGGCACGGATCTTCTCTGCCGATACGTGAAGGGGACGTAATAAGCATTTTCTGCAGTTCGTTGGAATAAAAAACTGCCTGATCGAGATATTTACGATACTTAACCGGGTCATTGTCTTTATAGTAATCGGCCATAACCTCAAATGATAATATCATCTGCGCGGTCCATTCCCCTGATACGATACCGCCCCGTGCCATATTTTTGAATTTTGAAAAATCGAATCCGCGAATGGTCACGTCCCCTTCTTTACGCTTAAACGATGTCTCTACTTCGCAGGACTGTATCGCAAAATCAAGAATTGTTTCCGGGTTCATCTTAAGCGAAGATAAAACGTCGGGGCCGAAGGTGCTTATTGACCAGGCATAGGTATCTGTCGCGATCGTCGCATCTCCCTTGCCGCGCTTAACCGGCGCCCCATAACTGGTGTAGGCGTACCGGGAAATCCAGTTTTTTAGCTTCTCGGCGGCCAGGCGATGCGCAGGGTCACCGTTGACTTGATAGTACAGCGTAAAGAATGCATAGGCATCAAGATTGTGTTCGGTTGAAAACCAAGCGTCGCCGGGACCGCCGCGTATACCACCTTCACTATCCATCATGCTGGTGAGGAAGGAGGCAACCTTCTGCGCTATTGCAAGGTACTGGCGGTCTCCGGTCTTTTTTGTGTAATTAAGCACCGCGATACCGATCCACGCGTTCGGGCCACTGTGGACTACCGCCTCGGCGGGTTCGCCATTTGAATAATACGCGTTATAAATACTCTCATGGCGGCCAGTTTGGGTAAGATAAAAATCAAATATCTGCGCTGCGGCGGGAGCATCATCCATAATAAGAAAAACCGTCGAAGCGAGTGCCTGATCGTAGGTAAAACAGACTTTATCCAGATTCCTATCTCCTTCAAAACTCATCACAAGGCCTCGCACAAGGTCACGGCGGTTCTGTATCCATTGATAGAGCCCCTGGATAATCTTCTGAGAAAAACCGGCGCGCGAGCGCTTCAGGGTATGCACTTTCGCCTCGAGCGCCGCCGACGATGTAACCCGCTCCTGGAGACGCTTGTCAAAGAATACGCCTTCTTTTTTACGGCGGGCGAGCTCATCTTTAAGGCGCGCAATTTTTTCTTCAAGCTTTTTCGCGACTTCAGTATTATGCGCCGCCTCAACAATCGCGTACTCCCGGGTCGCATTGGCGAGGTCCTCTTCGAGGTTTGCAATCGTCTGCGTGATTCCTTGGCGTCGGCGTTCGAACGTCTCGTCGCGGCCACGTTCGGCCAACAATGTGTTTTCAAGGGACGACCCACTCTCAATAACGCCGACATAATCACTTACGAGTTTTCTGTTCTCTTGGATGAGCGCGCTTGTTTTTACGGTCAGAAAAATAGCGGCGAGCGCAAGCCCGGTGACAAGGAAAGCGGTGACTCGAGGAGCGTAGTACTTAAGGAGCGCGAAACGAAAAAGACTTTTCAGGGATCCGGCGTGTTCCTCGGTAAACTCAAGACCTATTTTATACTGGGTAAAGTCTTTGTTGGTAACTTGAGTGCGCCACGTAATGCGCCCTTTGACAAAATACGCCTTCCCCAGGCTAAGATTAATCTTAAGTTCTAAGATCCCGTTCGGCGTTGAGCACTTATCCCAGAAACCCCACCATAGGTCATTGATAACCAGACAAATTCCGCCGCGGCTTATATCCTGCGTAAAACCCTGCAACCAGGGAGTAATACGTTTTCCGGAGGTATCGGCAACAAAAAACTCGACCGGCAACACGGTCGCTATTCTAATGTATCGTCTTTTTTCTTGTTGGCGCATAGCGTCAGCGGTATTATCGGGCACGTTTGGAAGAAATCAACACTCCCGTAAATTATACCTCAATCAGCTCTTTTGAATACTCTTTATCTTAGCGAAAAAATTTTTGAAACTCGCGTGCTGGCGCACGTTTTCAAGATCAGGATCCTGAAGAATATACGAGAACTCGTCATACCCAAGCAATACCGCTTTTTTTAGCTGCGTATATGCCTCCTCCACTTCCCCGAGCAAGGAAAGGCTGCAGGAAAGATTATAATGAATAATGGGGTCCTCCGGTTTGAGCTGAACGAGCCGGCGATCGACCGCGAGGCCTTCCTTATAAAAACCCTTGCTGGTATACGCATTACCCAAAGATACGAGCGCCTGGATAAAGTTAGGCCTTTCTTTAATCAAGCTCTCGTAAAATCTGATTTCAAGGTCTTTTCTCTTGGAAACTCTTTTCTTAGCCATGGCGTTCTAAAACAATCTCCTCGCGTAAAAGATACATTACTTCTTCCAAATGTTTTTTGAAATCCTGATATTTCGCAAGCGGCACGAACCGTTCTTTTATAGCAAATTCCTGGTAAAAATCAAGAGATTTTCCGCCTACCCTGCACGAAGAAATAAACGTGAACCACTCGGTGTCAACCGTATGATTACGCGGTACATACTTGACGGCCAACACGGGCGGAAGCGTAACGGTCAACCGGGTAATTTTGCGGGTAATCCCCTCAAGCTCGATAGGAAATACACGCGTCTCTTTGCTTACAAAACCAACATCAAAGCTGATATCGCCCAACGCAGAAAGAATACGCATGTTATCAGCCGGATTGAGCAGCTTTTGTGCATCAAACGAATACCGCACGGCCATTGGTTTATTATAATCCTTCAGATTCTCAACGCTATAATCACGGAGTTTACCCGAAGGATTAATCTGAACAATACGATCCTTAAAACCATCTTCGATATTCTGAGGATGTGTATTGGTAAAATAGAAACGCTGTGCGGCAGAAAAAGAACCGGTCGTGGTCACCGTGCGCGTAATGCGCGCGTTTTCGTCTGCATCGATATCCATCCGGGTATCGTAGGTGACTTCGTTGGTTCTTATCAGAGGAGTTCGCGCAATCTGATGGCCCTCATCCATACACACGAGCACCAATCGATCCTGGTCACCCGAAGGCAAATCGCCGAACGATGTTGTAGACGAGGTGGTATCCATAAAGATTAATTGGCCCTCCAGTGAAAGGGCCGCTATGGCATGATTGAAATTTACCGTTGGGAAATCTTCGTGAATTGCGTACACCTCACGCGTCGGGATTAAAACAGGGTATGCCGTAAAGCCCGCTTCTTTAAGCAGCGCGACGAGCAATGTTGCCTTATCCTTACAATCGCCGTAGCGATTAGCAAAGATATCGATTGCCCGATGTGGCTCGTAACCGCTATCACCATACTCGACTGCAACATATCTGATATCCCGGGCGCAGAATTCATAAATCGCCCGAGCTCTTGCACGCGCGTCCGGACAATCGCGAAGGAGCGTCGCAAGGAACTTTTTCATTTCATCGTTGAGCGCGATTTTATCTTTATAAAGATTGTACCACCACGCATATACTTGATTCCAAGAAGAAAAACTGGTAATACCGATTGCGGGATTGACTTTTGGAAGCGGTGGCATCCCGGTTTCCGGCAATATTGGGGCGATATTCTCGAAACTCCACGTGTAGACGGTTCCTTCGGATCCTTGAACCACGACAGGCTCAAGCGCTAAGCCGCCAGCATACTCCTGATTCCTTTGTTCGATTTGGACGGTTGTTTTCTTCGGTACACTGAGGCGAAACCGTGCGCGTGCCACCGGAAAACGCTCTCTGGCATGATAGAGAAGACTAAAATTGCTTTTTGCGACCAGGCGCGAGGAATAGATTTTAGCTTTATATTCGATGATAGCGCCGGTATCAACCGACGGCATTGAAATGATCAGGGCGCGGGCATTGCTGTAGAGTGGAAAATTTAAGTACTTAGAGACATCGCGGATATTTTCTTTGCCCGCATATACGACACTTCCCTGCGACGTGATGGTACGGGCATATTCAAGCTCAACTCGCTCATCGGTTGAGTCATAACCGATCTCAACTTCGGCGAGCCCCTTGCCGCTCTCTCTGAGCACCTTTTGGACAATATAAAGCGTTGAAACAGCGGTATCGTCATCTTTAACTTCGATGGATTCGTCAGCCAAAACAATAACCGCTTCCTCCTTGGTGATAGCGGCAATAAACTGCTCTTTCTCAGCAAGAAGTGCGGCAAGCTCTGATGGAATTACTCCTTCGACCGAAATACCGATCTTAGCGATACGTTCACGGGCGGCTACGTCATAGGGCGGCTTGACGTTACGATAGACGGCAATCGCTTTCGGGAAAAGATTCTTCTCTTCAAGCGTCGCGCCGTACAAATACATATACTCGCTATCATCAAGCTTCCCCACCTTTTCAAACACATTCAGCGCATCCGCGAAATCTTTAAGATGAAAAGCGGCCTTCGCGTACAGGGCGCGCAACGGCTGCGCGGTCAAACCTTCCGTTAACGCTTTGACCTTCTGATAATCATGAAAGCGCCAGAAAAATTGCGCCGCCTCCAAACGTATATCATCATTCGCGGGTTCGCGTGCGAGCCGTTCTTCGTA
Organism: Candidatus Omnitrophota bacterium; assembly: GCA_043823745.1. Taxonomy (GTDB): domain Bacteria; phylum Omnitrophota; class Gorgyraeia; order Duberdicusellales; family 4484-171; genus JAQTOI01. Next base: position 10,948 of record JBDRAN010000044.1, read on the forward strand.
ACGGGCGCACGCCCGCTGGTAAACAGAGAACGCGTCATGCCCCGAAGGATTACATGCGACAACAAAAAGAAACGCAACCAAGAAAATTTCAGGTACTCGATATTTTTTTTGCATAGGAAGAATGTCCGTGGCAATACCGGATTTACGCAATCAGGGCAAGAATATCCTTAATGATATCACCTTTCTTTATTCCTAAACGTCGCGCGGCAGGAGTCAATGAATGCACGCGCGCGCGCAGTGCATCCGCAATTGTGGCGACACCGGTAATTTTGACCGCAGCATCGTTACATTTACGTGCAACTGAGGTATTAAGATACCCGCACATAACATACCCGCGGCTACCCCGCAGCACAATAAGATTTTTACCTTGCAACGGAAATAAAAGCGCTTCTATCGTTTGCGATCCGGTTTTAATTTTTTTAGTGACCGCAAGCATATTCAGGCCTATAGTTTTTTAAGAAAGCGTTCGATGCGCACAATCGCCTCTTTCAGGTTATCGAACGATGTTGCGTATGACATACGGATATAGGAATCAAATTCCCTGCCGAATGCCGCCCCCGGCACAACCGCCACTTTTTCCTCAAAGAGTAACCGTTTAGCGAATTCGAGCGAACTTATCTTGAAATTCCCAATTGACGCAAAACAGTAAAACGCTCCCTGGGGCTTACTCAGCAAGAGCCGTAAGCGATTAAGTTCCCTGACCATAAAATCGCGCCGGCGTTTATATTCAAGGCGCATCTGGCACACTTCACGTTGGGCTTTAAGTGCCTCCGTTGCGGCAACCTGAGAAACAATCGGAGCGCACATCATCGAAAACGAATGGATCTTAGTCATTGCGTCGATGATTTCTTTATTGGCGCAGGCGTATCCGATACGAAAACCGGTCATAGCGTAAGACTTCGAAAACCCATTTAGCAAAATAGTCCTCTGGCGCGCGGCTGGCGCGAGCGTAGCAAACGGCGTGGGTTTACCTGCGTAATTAAGTTCATCGTAAACCTCGTCGCTGATAACAAGGGTGCAGCTTGGAGCAAGAACCTTCCAAAGCAACGCAAGTTCTTTTGCGGTATAGGTCGTGCCGGTCGGATTAGCCGGATTATTAAAAATAATTGCCTTGGGGTTCTCACGAAGAAGCTTTTTTAACACGCTCGGATTAATTTTAAAGCCTTCGTCCTGCCTGGTAACAAGATACAAAACTTTCCCTCCAGAAATCTCGACGAGGGCCGGATATGCGACAAAATGGGGGCTGGCGACAATAACGGTATCGCCGGGTTCAATGATTGCCCGCAGCGCCAGGTCAAGCCCTTCGCTTACCCCAACCGTAACAAGAACTTCTTCTTCCGCATCATACGAAAGTGAATACTTCTTCTCAAGAAACGCAGCAATCGCGCGGCGCAAGACGAAAAGGCCTTTGTTGGATGTATACGATGTCATACCTTCTTCGAGCGCGGTGATCGCTTTCTCCCGCGCGCGCCACGGCGTGATAAAATCAGGCTCGCCCACGCCCAGAGAGATCACATCAGGCATTCCTAAGACCAGGTCGAAGAACTGCCGTATCCCGGAAGGAGCTAATTGTTCGATATGTTTTGCAATCATAATTATCAATATTGGTAAGCTGCACGCTACAGGCTACAAGCTACATGCTTTTAGATTTTAAAACCTTGGTCTTGAGGCCCACGGTTTGTAGCTTATGGCTTTGGCTTGCGGCTTTCGCTACTGGAAGCGAAACCGTGCCCCTCTGGGCAAGACGCCAAACCACGGCCCTCTGGCCTGGCTAATACGTAATCGCCAAACGGCTGTCCTTTTCCTTTTCCGCTAAGATAACGCCGTCTTCCTTGTATTTCTTTAACATAAAATGCGTTACCGCGCCTTTCACTGAACTTAACGGTGCTAACTTCTCGGCAACGAAGCTTGCCACGGTATGAATATCCTTGCCCTCAACCAACAGAAGCAAATCGTATGTTCCCGACAACAGGTAACAACTGGTAACTTCCGGGAATTTATAGATACGTTGGGCCACATGGTCGAAACCAACGTCCTTCTGGGGGCTTACCCGCACCTCAATAAGCGCAACCACGCTGTTGCCGCTTTTGAGCTTTTCCTTATTAATAACCGTTTTATACTTAACGATGATACCTTTCTTTTCGTATGCCTTAATTTCTTTTTCGATATCCTTTTTATTTTTTCCAGTTAATTTTGCAAGATCCTCAAGTGATACACGCGCGTTAGATTCCAAAATTTCTAGCATATCATCCATAATAATCCTCCTTGCCCAGAGGGGCAATACCGACGAAATACCATGAAGCGCCGGGTATAGCGCAGAAGCTTACACACCTTGCCTATCCTATAAGGCAAGGTGCCGGCCGTTCCAATGCGGCCGGGTATCGCGATATCTCATCGATAACCTTTCGAAACTATCCTCATTGTAAATAACAAACACCTTCTTGTAAAGAACAAACGCGTTAGGCGATTTCAATATCGAAAATACGGTTAATATTGATACGCCGGCTTTCGACTCCGGCGCCTTGATACCAAAGATAAAAGCTGTTGCGCTCCTGAAAAAAAATAAGCGGCCGTATCTTTTCGGTGCGCATCACATTTTCATCCGCAAAGTAACGAATCTTTAAATATATCTCTTTACTCATTGCCTCCTTAATCGCCACGATCTTAGGCTCCTCTTTCGAGCGAAACACCGTGTTATTGACCCCAAAAAGCGACACATAATCATCCGCCATCGTAAGATTACGCTCACGCAGCATATCCCGTAACTTCAGGAAAACCTGAAACGTAATCTGCGCATCGCTTATGGCGCGGTGAAAACCGCCTGCGGTATCAATGCCAAAAAATCGTGCTGCTGATTCAAGTTTATAACGCGTAAGCTTGACTGTCGTACGCGCCATGGAAAGAATATCCATAGCCGGAAATTCAACCGCCACGCGGTTTTCACGCCAGGCTTGATGTTTAATAAAGCCTAAGTCGAACTCAGCGTTGTAAGCGCACACAATAGAATCCTGCAAAAAATCCTGTACACCGTCAAAGACATCCCGAAAAGAAGGAGCGCTTTTAACATCCTGATCGGATATCTTATGAATCAGGTGCGCCTGCGGTGGAATACTTTTACCTGGATTAACGAGTGTCTGGAATTGTTTGACAATCGTATCCCCGCGGGTTCTCAGCGCTCCAATTTCGCAAATTGCGTCGCCCTCAACAACATCAAGTCCCGTTGTCTCAAGATCAAGAAACACTAAATCAATATCGTCAATCGCACGCTTTAGATTCATACCCGACGTTTTAACGCATAATTTTTACTACTATAGTCCGTTCACGATGCCTGGTGTCAAAATCAATTAATACAATTTGCTGCCAGGTTCCCAAATCAGGCACACCCTTGGTGACTGAAACAAAAAAGTTTGTTTTTAAGAATGCACTGCGCAGGTGGGAATGAGCGTTATCGTCAGCCCAGGTGGCGTTATGCGCATAGTTTTCCCGGTGCAGCAGGAGCGCCTCGAACGTTAGCTTAAGATCGCCCATAAGGCCCGGCTCATACTCCATCGTCGTAAGGCCAGCGGTTGAACCAAGCACCGAAAGGAAAAGAATCCCATCGATGATTGCCTCCGTACGGATGAGGTCTTGAATATCCGGCGTAATATTGAGAATATCGGTGTTACCGGCAGTATGTACAACGATAGAGCGCGTTTCCATGAGAGCCGATTACTTAACAATACTCCCGGGAAGCATATCCCGTTGCGTAGTAAGAATACTCAACGTATCGGCTGATTTAGCGGCAAGCAGCATCCCTTCAGAGACGACACCCCTGATTTCCCGAGGCTCAAGGTTTACTAGAATGATGGCAAGTTTTCCTATAAGTTCTTCAGGAGCGTACGCCGGGCGGATCCCTGCGACCAGCGAAACAGTTTTTTCACCAATGTCAACCTTTAAACAATAAAGCTTATCGGCGTTGGGATGATTGACCGCCTCAAGGATCTTCCCAACACGCAAATCAAGTTTTGTAAAATCATCGTAACCGACCATAAATCCTCCCTATCGTTACCGTACCGACGAGCAGTCACAAACCTGCTAGCATTCTAACAATCATTGCCAGGAAAGCAACTCTTTTACTTCCCACCATATGACATACCCGCATTCGACCTTTTTGATGCGCGCAGGCGGGGAAACCCGAACCGTAAAATCATCGAGATAAACCGTTTTTGGAAAGCTGTCAATAACCGCTTGGTACACCGCATATTCTCCAACTTCATCAAGCTTCTCGAGCGGTCCAATCAATGTTTTCTGGCGATATAATTGTGGCTCGGCGCCGTGAGAATCTATGTATACGCGCAAACGAATCGGAATATGCTCATGCGGAAATTGTTGTGCTTTCAGATCAAACTGTTGTGCATCAACGGGAAAGGTATAGGAAATCACATGCGCATCTCTGGCAAACTCAAGGCCCTCGGGCTTACGCGGGTTGGCATCAACCTGCTCAAAAAGCACATGCCTATCCAGCATATACCGGGAGAAAGTCATCATCAAATAGGCAAAACCCAACGATGGCTGCTCATTGTAAAAATAATAGTCGCTGAGATAGAAATACGGCAGGTAATCTTGAGGGTATAGCGCGCGCGCCGCCTCTAAATACTTTCCCGCCTTCTGCATATCGCGCTGGTTGAGACAGAACCGTCCTGCTTGAAGATGATACACATAATCAAGTGGGTTAAGCTGCACCGCTTTTTCATACAGTGCTTCTATCGTCTGCGCATCGTATTCGTTAACGGACGGAGCGGTCTCACGAATTTCATTCCAGAGATAATCGGCTTTCCTCAGATAATTCAACGCATTATCGGGTTGCGCTAATAATGCTTCCTGTGCGGACGCTTGCGCGTGGCGATAATACCGCTGTTTTTCAGAGGCAAGCGTTGGTATCGAAACGCCAATCTGTTGCAATGCCAGCTCCGCGCGCACCGAAGCAAGAAGAAATAAAAGGCACAGCAGAATCACCACCGCGGCAATTCCTACGGCCACGCGTAATGTTGTTGCGTTTAACTCTTTTTCTTTCATTGCTCAAAGTGAGTATGGGCGCACTTATATGTCACCCCCAGTAACAACCAAAACAAAAAGCATATCGCCGGTATATGAAAATTAAAATCAAAGAAGCTGTGCAGCAGAACCCCCAACAAACCGCATGCACCACCGGCAACCACACCTAATACAAAAGGGTCGTGCCGTTGCGCAAGCTGCTTAAAAAGTGAGTGAAATATCAAAATTAGGAAATAGAAATAACAGCCTGCGGTGATTACTCCTGTTTCAAGGACAAGCTGAAAATGGTCATTGTGGAGATAGTACCAAAACGAAGGCGATAAGGAGCTCCGGTACATTGTGAAAATGTGATGAAAATTACCCAATCCTACTCCCCATAAGGGGAAATCTTTCGCAACTGCGCTTGCATCGCGAAGCACGAGCAATCTCCTCCCCATTGCCATACCGTTTATCAAAAAACGCTCCTTTAGCGGTTCAAGACCGACAATACCCATCAAGACGACACCGGCGGCGAGGCCGGCAAAGACAACCCACGCCTTTCTTCTAATAACATCATAATGCTGTAACAATATAAAGATACCGCAGAGTGCGCTGATAACACTCAATGCTCCTCCTCGTGAACCGGAAAGAAAAATGCTCGCGCAGATGAGGGCTCCCAGAAATAAAAAAAGAATTTTTTTGAAACGATCCGTACAGGAAATTGCATAGCCTACCGCTAAGGGCGCAACCATCACCATGTAGGCGGCGAAATGATTACGGTTACCAAAGACGCTAAAAGAATCTGTTAATGTTTTTTCCAAGATTAGATATTTCCGAACAAGGCCATAAAGACATAAAAGTGCTGCCCAGGCAATAATGAAACTACAGAGCCGTTCGAATTGTTTTTTTCTCACAATCCCGTTCAGTACCATAAAAAAAAGCCCCACAAAACAAACGTACTGCACTAATTCATTCTTAGTATTGAAAGAATAAATACTCAACGTATGGAGCTGAGTTTGAAAATTATCCGGGCCGTAGTGCTGATAAAGATATGCTGTCTTTGGCGAAAGGGCTGTGAGCAAAGAATTGGGTAAGGGGACTATTTGTAGCAGAAGTAAGCCGAAAAATATCATGAGAGCAATAATCGCGGCGGGAAATATGATCGTGGGGCGCAACGATACCGCCAGCTTAACCAGGAAACCCGCCATCAATAGGAGAATAGCGATTTCAAGGAGGTATCGCGGTAAGGGCAAAAGCGAACCATAAAAAAGAGGGCTTACGATAATGAGGAGAATGAGGCAAGCCTCAACAAAGTAAGAGAATATCTTTTCTGTCATTACGCTTTCTTTGGCGTGTAGTGGTAGTAGGAATAATAGGAGTAGTATCGGTCGGTTTCAACGCTCACATTATTAAGCACCGCACCGATAATCTTTATCTTTTTACCGAGCAGCTTGCGTACTTCCGTTATGAGTTTCAGCGAGGTCGATGCGGTTTTTATTACAAAAACAGCACCGTCGCACTTATCCCCAAGCATCAACGTATCAGAAACACCCAGTGCCGGAGGCGCATCAATAATAATTCGCTTAAATCGACTCTTAGCAGTTTCTAAAAAAGTAACCAGTTTCTTCGAATTCAAGAGCTCAGCAGGGTTCGGGGTTGATGGTCCCGTCGGAATAAGGTACAAATTAGGCACTGACGTAGAAACCACCGCCTCCTCCAACGAGCAAATGCCGGCCAAAAGGCTACTTAATCCGTTTTTTGTCTTTAGTTCAAATATATTCGATAGTCTCCCGCGACGCATATCAGCATCAATAAGTAATGTTTCCTCGTTGGTCTGGGCAAAACTAATCGCAAGGCTCGTCGAAACAAAGCTTTTACCTTCCTTGGCAATGGAACTGGTGACCATCAGTGTTTGTAGCGGCCTGTCTTCGGGAAAGGAAAAAATCAACGAGACGCGTAAATTCCTGAACGCCTCGGTGACTTGAGAATAAGGTTTTAACGCTGTAATTAAGTCTTTGTTTTCGTTACGTCGAGCCTCTCTCCGCGCCGAAGGAATATACGCCAAAAAAGGCATTTTGGTATAGAACTCAACATCTTCGGAAGTTTTCAGGGTTGAGTCGGCATATTCGAGAAAATAACAGAGCCCTATACCGAGCATTAAGCTTGCGATAATACCCTTCAAGATATCTTGCGTGGGTTGGGGCGAAATCGGTATCATGGGAATTTGGGCCTGATCGATAACCTGCACGTTGGAAGAAACCATTTCTTTGGAGACTTCGAGCTCTTTAATGCGCTTTAAAAAATCGGTATAGAGATTCTTGTAGATATCAACATCACGTACCAGTATTTTGTAATCCAATGATTTATCCTGCAATGCATACTGAGAATCCTCTTCTTCTTTTAACTTCTGCTCTACCGCCTCGAGTTGCGATGTCAGCTCAATGAGCTTTGGGTGTTTGTCACCGTATTTTTTCGACGACTCAATGGCGTCTCTTTCAAGATTGCTCTTTTGCCTCTTTAATCCCTCAATAAGGCTTTCTCGCTTCCCCGCCTCGGGCATATCACCGATACGGTTATCCCTCACAAAATCATTGAGCCGCTTCTCTGCCTCTTCAAGTTTTTTCAAGGTAGAATCGAGCTGCTCTCCAAGCCAACTGATACCATACTTCGTCGTTATGAGGCGCTGTTCGAGATCGGTCTTAACAAACTCCTCGGACCAGACGTTTGCAATGGAGGTAACCGTTAGAGGTTTGTGTCCTCGCACTCTGATAAAAACAAGGTTGCTTTTGTCTGGCGCATCAAACCGCACCATCGAAAGAAGCACCCTAACCGGGTCGCGAGCACCAAGAAATGGTTGCTCCGTCCTAAGGTTGAGCCGATCAAGAACTTTCTCCGCAACAATACGCGAAGTCAATAAATTCATCTGGTCTTCCTTGGACGGCGAACCACCCCTGTATACAATATCTTCTTTACCGGTGACTTTTGGAATGTTAACTTTAAGAAGTATCTTGGAGGAGGTTTCGTAAATCTTAGGTTGCGAAAAATCGTAAAAAGCAATAATACTGGGTATCACCACAAGCAGCGCCACAACAATCCATACGCGGTGCATTATGATGTCTACATAATCTTTAATTGTTAGTTCTCGTACTTCCGGGGGCGGAATCATAGTTCTTGGTTCCCCTTTACGTTTTTTCTATCCGTTATGCTTCGGGAGGAAATGCAAAGTTTCAAATCTTCGTTCTAAAACCAGCTTTCAGGGACCACAATCGTGTCTCCTCCCTGGAGTATTATATCCCGCGATTTATCTCCCGTCTTTAAAATATACCCCATCGGAACTTTAATGGTTTTTTTCCTCTTCTCCTGTTCCCGTATCACCTTGACACCGTTGGTGTCGGCAACATCAGTAAACCCCCCGGCAGTGCCGATGGCGTCGGTGACAGTCATGCCGAGCGTATAAATATAATTCCCTGGTTTACGCACTTGGCCAAAGATTGAGATATCCTGGTATGTTGTAACAATGATACGATCTTCTTCTTTCAAAAAGAAATCAGCGGCCATATTATCTAAAATATTAAGGGTGTATTCTTTCTTTCCGCCAGCCTCTTGCCGGTTCACGCTCACCGTAGAAAGATCAGCATTATCCACCGCGCCGCCGGCAAGAAAGTTAATCGCGTCCCCAATGGTCAGATCGCTGCGCTCTAACTTAAATGCGCCCGGATTTTTTACGGCGCCCACAATATAAATTCTCCCATATTTCTCAACAATAATTTTATCAAGCGGTTGCAAATAGAAGTTTCTCCCTTCTTTCTGCAAATCAAGGATACGCTCTTTGATCGGTCTTATCTCTCCCGGATCCCGGTATACTCTCACAACCTTCACACGGGAAGGATTCGCTTCCTCTTTAAGGCCACCGGCAAGCACAACAACATCAACAAGCGTAAGGGGCCCTTTAAGCTCGTAGCTTCCGGGCTGATTGACCTCCCCGTAAATAAAAACCTTCCCATAATCTTCAATAAGAACATTAACCTGGGGATTAAGCATATACCCGTTTTTCAAAAGCCCCTCGATCTTTTTTGAAGCATCGCTGGCGGTAAGGCCGCCTACTTTAATTTCTCCCAAAAGCGCATAGCGCACCGTGCCATCTTCGGAAACTTTCACCGTCGCCGTCAGATCCGGCTCTCCGTAAACAGAAATTTGCAACGTGTCATAAGGAGAAATTTTATAAATAGGGACCTGCCCCGAGGATTGCTCTACGATAATATCCCTCTCGTAAAACACAACGGGACCTTCTCCGTCGGCCGCCGGTACCGCCTCAAGCGCAGCCACACCGCTGCGATTGATCGTAACCTTAACATCCATGAAATAGTATTGTTTCAGAAGCCCTTCTATTTGTTTGGCAGCATCCGATGTCGACAGGCCTGCGATTCCGATAACGCCAAGATACGGATACCGCATGGTCCCATCGCTTGCGACTTTAATCGTCTTGCTTAAATCAGGCTGCCCCTCAACGGCAATCTGCAATGTATCCGCAGGCTGAATTGCCTCAACGAACGGTGAAGGCTGCGCGCATACAGCCATAACGCCTATCACTAAAAAAAATAACCCAATAACAATTTTCTTCATTAGAAATCCTTTTCTAATTTTAACGTTACCACATTATTCTTATAGCTTGCCGACCGAATATCCGAAGACTGACAGAAGTACACATAATCAAGACCGACAGAAAACTGCTTACGAAACGCGTAGCGGACATTAACACCGCCCTCATATACATCGTCCTTGCGGCCCGTATCATACCCTGAGTTGGTAAACCGAATAAACGAACCAAATTTCATACGCTCATGCCCAAACGGCGGCACATACGTTGAGCCAAGCTCAAACTTATTAGTTTCAACCCAGGTTTCATCGGAAAGCGTTGTCGTGTCGGTATTGCGCGATACCGAGATACCGTGGGAAAGACGCTCGGTCATTCGATATTCAAGATCTGCCTGGACGACCTCCGTGTTAATGTTTGTCTTGTCTTCGTTTTCTCTGAATTTATATCCTACTTTCATTGTTCCCCCAACTTTCGAGGTAAGCTTGCCGCGGACACCGCCCCAAAATGTATGCGCCGTGCCGTCGGCCCCGTCCACATCGGGGCGCGCGCTGACATCATAATCATACGAGAAGAGAAAGTCCGTCTTTGGCAACAGCCGAATATAATTTGTCAGGCTAACCCGATCCTCTGACGTGTTTGATTCGCGATACCGTTTTTCATACAAAGAATCTTTATGCGAATACTCCAGTTGAGAAGGGAGATACCTCCAATCCATCAAAAAAAAAGCTCCGTACCGGCGAACCCAATAATCAATAAGTGACTTAGGAATTATAGCGGATGTCTTAAGCTCTTGTGTCGTTGAATACGCTCTTGCAAAACCCCCGTCAAAACCCAACGTATACTTTCCCCGCGTATGCGTAAGGGTTACATCCGCTGAGCCTCGGCCCTTGGCAAAGGTCCCCCGCTTAGTCCTGTGAATATCGGGGCCGGCGGTAATATCGAACTGAAAGGCTGTGTGCCCTTTCTTCCATGCAATCTTCGGTAAATACTTAACCGCCATATCGATAGAAGAGACAAAGGCTATTTCGCGATCCTCAAGCTTATCGTTCACATGATAAAGATTATCATCATACTTTGTTGTATAGACGATATTGGTTTTAAAATCCTCGGAAACTTTTTTGATAACTTCGCCTGCCTTCTGAAGCGTTTCTTCCTGCTGTTTCCGGCTCCTCTCGCGGCGCTCTTGCATTAATTTCGCCGCCTCCGCGTCAAGACGCGCTTTCTCACTGTCGGTTTTAACGCGAAGATCGTAATAATCGAGGTGGCATGAAACGATCTCTTGCCGTGTTACCTCGGCAAAGACGGCGGGGTAAAAAAATCCTCCCCCCACCATGACAATAAGCAATAATCCCTTGGTTTTTTTAAGCACGGGTATAGTATCCGCTAAACTATGCTGCGTCTGCGTGGCGTCGCAGGTAACAACCTCATTTGCGCGCGATCGCCAAAAGACTCAATGCAATCGAAAAGAGCAAAATCATATTTACAACATTTATCCAGCTAACCGGCGCAACCGGAACCGTTATATTGATGAAGCGCGCGAGGAATCCTAAAACGGCTCCGATGACTCCGATCAACAAGAAGATAACCGATAATACTTTCATAAGCGTGCCTCCTCTTTCCTGGTCTTGTTTTTTCCGAATATCGATAATCTTTTGATCGATAAATACGCTCATATCTTCAGGGAGCCCGTCAAACTCGACGCCGACTTCAAATCCACCGAGTTTTTCGAGGAAATTAACCCGTATCACCCGAGCCATGACACGCACGGTCTTGGCATGCGCGGGAAAAGCGATTTCAAGCTCAAGGATGCTGTTTATGGAAAGATACTCATTCGTAAAAAGCAGGGCTCCGCTTGAGGAGATGTTACGGATAAAGGAAAGCGTGCGGATTTCCTCGGGCTTTTTGACAATTTTATATTTTAAAAGATGATGAATGCTTAGACGCACACACCGCCGTTTTTCCCGATCTCGCGTGCCGGAAAAATTTGCCACTGAATCCTCCCCCATAATAATCTTATTGTACTAAAAAGTTAACTCTTTTGCTACAATAATTTTAATTTTTCGCCGATTTGATTCAAAAACTCAGCAACGCGTTGATACGCGGGTGATAATTTTTCTACGATCGTAAACTCTTCTTGAGCCTGCCTATAGTCTTTAAGCGTTAAAAATAAGATTCCTAAATTATAATGCGCCTCGACGTAATCCGGCTTGATGCTGATCGCCTTTTCAAGATTCACTTTCGCTTCAGCGTATGCCCCTTTGAGCCAGAGCAAATACCCTAAGTTATTGTAGGAGTAAACAAAATGAGGATTGCGTTCCGCCGCTTTACGCAAATGATCGATCGCCTTTACCAGATCGCTTTTGACGATATAAATTGTTCCCAAATTATAGTGTAAGAACGCCGACTGGGGAGCAAGCAACATCGCTTTGGTATATTCCTGGACAGCTTCGTCCATCAGCCCAAGGTGATAATAAATAAAAGCCAGATTTGCGAGGATCTCAGGGCTTTGGGGCGCCAGCTGGTGCGCACGACGGGCATTCGCGATCGCTTCTTCTTTATTGTCCAGGAAATAGAAAGCCAAGCCTCGGCCGCTATGCGCAAACGCGTCCGAAGAATAAAACTTGAGCGCCAACGCAAATTTATCCAGGCTTTCCCTGTACTTAAGCGTGCCTTCTTCCTTTTTATTGTGCCGCGTAAGCCGGTACCCTTCGGCAAGCAGTTTGAAACCTGCTTCGCGAAATTGTTTCGCTATCGAAGGCACAACATTTGTTTTAAGATGGATGTTAAGACTGCTATACGAGAATAAACCACCCGGCTCCATGCCTCTGCGCACGCCGCGACCGCCCATTTCGCGAATACGCTCTTGGCCGGTGGTAATACTGGCCGTTTCGAGTTTCATAAAGTTATCGTACGCTTTCTGCTGATCGCCTAAATCATATAAGGTAATATACCCGGCACGAAACTGCGAAAGTTGAGCCATCGGCGAAGACGGGTCTCGCTCAAAAAGAACCTCAAAGGTTCGCGCTGCGTCCTCTTTTCTGCCCATTACATAAAGACAGTCGCCTTCCTGATACGCGGAAAGTTTTCCCAATTCCTGAGGAAGGTTTTCTTTCGCTTTGGCGAACACTTCCCTGGCTTCGAGTATTTTTCCCTGAAATTTATACACAAAACCTAAATACAGTTGCGCTTTCAGCGCAAGCTTCGTATCCGGATCTATCTCGATTGTTTTCATAAGAAATTCCTGCGCGTCCTGAAAAGATTTTCCCCGTATGCATAGACGGGAAATCTCAAGATACTTCTCCTGTGCGTTGACTCCGACACCAGCGGCGATTTCGCGCTTTAAACGCTCTATTCGCTTTTTAAGATGGCTGGTGTTTTCGGTGCGTTTTCGGGGAAATATCGTGATAAATAAATTATCGACAGCCTTGGAAAACCAGTTGCTTTTTTCTTCTTTCCGGCGTACAACATCACGTAGAAAAAAGTTCGCGTCGCGTAGTTGATCCCTATTGTCTGCGGATCCGATGATATTGCCGGCAAATTCTATCTTTGCTAACGACGAAGGATCGATATCCTCCCTGGTAATTTCAAGAATAAGCGCGCCCTCAAGAACGTCTTTGATGCGATGCGCATCCTTAACGTTTTTGACACTCTCAAGCTGCCTGAGTGAGACCTTTAAGTTAGTCAATGACTTGTCAAGAAGGTATTGATTGTAGCTTACAAAAAAGATAATCGCCACGGTAGACGCGACGATTAACGGAAGGATATTTTTATTGAAGAATTTGGCATTCATCTATGGTTACTATATTCCTAGTTACCGCCGTTGTCAATACTATCCGTACGGGAATGGGTGATAAAAAGGGATGTTCATACCGGCGAGGTTGCTGGCGCGGTGATGTTAAGGGAAAGTGACGCGGGTGGTTATGTGAGGGGGCGGTGTCGCATGAAGAGACGGCGCGCGCAATAGAGAGTAACGAGGCTATTAAAAACGGTACTGATGATAAGAATGGGTCGCGCACCGAGAGAGGCGACGCCTTCCTGAAGTCCTTCGACACGCACCAGAGCCCCGGTACGCGTCAGCGCGCATAGATTATTCAATAAAAAGAAACTATGAAAAAAAAGTGCGCACCAGAAACCCCGGGCAGACCCTCGTTTAATAGCGCCATAGAGCCAGAAAAGCAGAAGCGCAAGCGCTGCGCGTGCCGCAAAAAGCGACGGTCCGCCGACCTGGTGAGTGCCAACAAATGTACGCGTGTAAAACAGATGAGGTGAAATGAGGTGAAAGAAAAGAAGAAAAAGGTAGAATTTCGAAAGGATTGATAATCCTAACTCATTCTCTATCAATGTCTTACGTTCTATTGACATGGGCTTCTTTTTATGGTACATATAAGTGAGGTCTTTAGATGAAGAAAACAGCGATTATTCTGATGTTGGCAGGTATAGGGGTTATGTGGGGACAGTTCGTTTTAAGCCAGAATAGCGAAGAGCTTATCCCTCGCGAGAATACTGCCATCTCCCGGGGAACTGTTTCTTCCGCAATCAGCGAAGACGAAAAAGACGAAGATAAGACTGCTAAAGATTACATAATCACCCTGCCCTTTCCGGCGCTGGATACCAACCTCGCGGTCAGCGAAGAAGCCGTTAGCTAATCTTTTCGTTGGTCAACAATAAAACAACTACGTCCCTCGCGTTTTGCTTTCTTCTTTATTTCAGCGGCTATGTTGGTAATTTCGCCATAACTGGTGATGGTGCGATGAACGTTGGTGACCCCCGCCAACGATATCGTCATAATGGGAAAACTGCATATTTTACCATCACGCGCGCTCGCCACAATACACCCTTTCTCAAGATCCTCCGCATTATAGAGGCTGCGTATTCTTTTATCGAATTCGGAGATAATATAGTTCGCGATCGAATCGGCGTGGTCGGGAGCCGCCAACAAGATAAAATCATCGCCGCCTTCATGTCCGAGAAAATCATGGCTATCGCCCTTATTTTTGATCGCTTCCCTAAAAATATCAGCTGCTATCTTTATTGCCTCATCGCCTTGATGCACTCCATATTTATCGTTAAAGGCTTTAAAATTATCAAGATCGCAGTAAATAACCGTAAACTTCTTGCCCTCGCGTATTCGCCGCTCAACTTCTTCCATAATGACAATATTACCCGGAAGTTTTGTCAGCGGATTAGCGTTTTCGGCGCGATCTTTCATTTTAATTAACTCTGTGGCCATCGAGTTAAATGTTTCGGCAAGCTCTTCAAGCTCATCGCCCGTATTAACGCGTACGCGTAAATCAAGCCTTCCCGAAGAAATCGTCTTTGCTGCCTCGTTAAAAACCCTAATGGGCCCGATAATCAACCTCGCCAGAAAAATGCCCAGCGCGATGTTGACGAGAACCAGGAGAAAGCCGACAAAGAATGCCGGCTGATAGACAGCGCGAAATGCCTTCCAGATATCGCCGAGGTAAAAAAATATTTTAGCGATAAAGAGAATACGGTCTTTCTCGCGCAGGGGAACATAGATAATTATCAATTTTTCTTTTTTATCAATAACCGTTTCTCCTCGTATAAACTCACTTCGTTTGATTTTATCAAGCATTTCATAATCATTATAATCGGCGGGGGAACCAAGCAGTTGTTCGTCGGTTGACGCAACGACTTTTCCTCCGAGATCAAAGATGTACGCTTTTTTGATCTCTTCCGGGTACTCCTCAACAATTGAATGCAAAACACTACCGAGAAGATTGACCTTTTCTTTGGTCGACTTTGACGCATTAGCGATTATTTCGTTGAGCGCTTCTTCGATTTGCCGGGAATATTCTTTCGAGCTATATTCGAGGTAACGGCCGGTTACTTCCAAACCATGGGAAAGCTGAATGGTAACAAAAATTCCGATCGTACAGATCGTAAATATCGTTAAAAGGATAATAATCCGGCTTTTAAGCGTTGATGTTCTCATTGGTCAATACACTCCTGATACATCGTTAGCCCATCATAGCTTTTCGGTAAGACCCGTTTTAATGATCCTGAAAAAAACATTGAGTATTTCACGGGAAGCGCCGGGATGCTTTAGGAATTCCCAGAGAAGAAGCGAGTGATTTTCAAAATCGCCTTTCTCCTCGATCAATGATGTCTTGCGCTTAATGAATGCGAATATCTTTTTGATATCTTTGTCGGTAAGTGCATTAAAAATTTCCCTGGCACGCAACGCAACCCGTATCTCGCCGCCGTAATGCTTATGCCACCGCGGCGAGTATTGCGAAAATTTTCCCGACAGCATACAATCCACAAGGATCTCTGCCCCGCGCATGCCCATATAAATACCGCCATAGCTTAAGGGCTTAACCTGAGAAGCGGCATCGCCTACCAAGAAAATCCGCTCGCGGGAAAGCGTATTGAAATGAACCCGTGGCACGATCCCGGCAAATTTCTCGATAATATTATTTCCCATCCTTCTCTCTTTGACAAATTCAAGAAGATCCTGGTAGGGATTCTGAGAAATAACTCCGACCCGGACTTCCTCTGCGCTTTCGGGTATAATCCAATAAAAATACGGACGCTTGATATAGACCTCAACCATATCATGATAGAGTGGAGCAAATTTCATGCGAAACTGAACTCCCCGCATATATTGTATGCTGTTTTGCTTACGCACGATACTGCGTACCGCCGAATTGGCGCCATCGGCACCAACCAGGATATCGGCGGAAAAGTCTCCTTTATCAGTCTCAAGGATATACCGATGCTTGTTCTTTTCAAAACCAAGAAACCGTGTCTCAAAAATTATATTTAAATCTTTTCCTAAACTCTTATCGAAAAGTTCACGGTTGATAACATAGGCGACTTCTTTGCGCCGCAAGATGAGTTCTTCTTTTCCAAAGTGAATCACGGCGCCATTGATTGTATTCAAAATGCAGCTCGGGGCAAGCGGCAGGCGCGCCTCCTGAAAAACCTTTTTACCTACAAGGCCGGCGCAATGAATGGGCCTACCCAACTCTTTATGCTCCTCGATAAGCAAGGAGCTCCTCCCCTTCAATTTCAAAAGTTGGGCAAGATAGCCTCCAACCGGACCTGCACCTACAATAATGATGTCGTACTTATCCTTCATGGCAATGGATGCGATTCTTTATGATGTGCTCGAACCAAACAGAATGAAGAAGATATTTTATTTTTTAATACCCGAGACAATTTCTCTGATTCTGTAAGGAAGTTTAGCCTAAATTACAGAAAAAGCAACTGTTTTACGTTGTTCGTTTTTACGCTCCGGAGATATTATCCTTTAGAGCCACTTACCGCAAACAATAATTTTTTTGCTTGTTCTTCATCGTAACGAAGGCCGCTGTCACAGACTGCACGTATCTGCTCTAAGATCCCTTCAAGTTTCATGCTTTCTTCCACCTTAAAAATTTTATTAAACGTGGTGGTTATTTTCTTTTCGCGATTACTGAATAGTTCTTCCGATGTTTTTTCTCCCTCGCGTTTTCCTATATACACAATATCGTCCTCTTTAAGGTGTTTACCATAAAAAAGGGCAATATCATACGCCAAATCTTTTATTTTTACAGGATTACCCATGTCAAGGACCAATATTTCTCCTCCTTCTCCTGAAGAAATCGCTTGCAGCGTTAACCTTGTTGCCTCGGCCAAACTCATAAAATACCTATTCATCTGAGGGTCGGTAATGGTTAAACGCTCTCCTTTTTGAAGCTGTTGAGCAAATATCTCGATCACATTGCCGGAAGAACCGATGACATTACCGAATCGTACCGCCATGAATTTTGTTTTCGTTTCTGCATTACCACTGAATATTTTTACTAAAAGCTCCCCTGTTCTCTTTGTCGCACCCATAAGCGAAGTTGCGTTAACTGCTTTATCGGTCGAAATATAGCCGAATTTTTTTACACCAAACTCTTGCGCACATTGCATCATGTTAAGCGTCCCACATACGTTTGTTACTATTGCTTCAATCGGATTATACTCGCACAAAGAGACATGCTTGAGGGCGGCGGCATGAATGACATAATCGACGGTATGGGCGGTGAATATCCTATCCAGCGCCCGTCTATTCCTGATGTCGGCTATCTTGCAAAGTATTTCTGTATCCTCCGGGTCAGGCATATCGCCCTGGTGCGTTACGTCATAGGAAATCCTAAAGAGGTTGGTCTCCGATATATCCAATATGACTAATTTACGGGGAGAAAACTTAAGTAGCTCTTTGCATATGCTTGCGCCTATAGAACCGCCGCCGCCGGTAACCATAATAGTTTTGCCGTAAAAAACATCTCGTATCTTTTCGGTATCAAACGTAACCGGTTTCCTATCTAAATAATCTTCGAATTTTATCTCGCGTAAGCTCTTTAAGGTAAACCTGCCATCAACCAAATCAACCATTGAGGGGGCAATCCTCACCAACGCACCGGTGGCTTGAGAAATCTTGATGATTTGTTTCATTTCTTCATTAGACGCATTATCCACGGCAATAAAAATATAGCGTATGCCCTTTTCTTGGACTAGCGACGGTATATCGCCAATCGTGCCGACAATGGACGTGGCGTTAATCGTCTCCCCCACACGGTTTTTGTGAAACGTGATGAAACCCGTCACTCTGAAACGATGACTGTCGTTCTTCAAAATAGTATATTGAAGAGATGCTGCGATATCTTGGTCTCCCACAATCAATACGTTTTCTCTCGTTTTACTCAAGCGTTTTACTTTATCAAAAATAATTCGGTACGAAAGCCGCACACCGCTTAAACTCAAAAATAAAATAAAGAGGTTAACAATATAAACTGACCGTGGAATCTCTATGATAGCGCCGTGCAGCAGCATAAAAGCAACACAAATGCTGAGTCCGTTGCTCACCAAGACTAAAACGCCCGTCCGCTCTATGTCGCGCAAGCTCGCGTACCTCCATATCCCTTTTGCTAAACCAAAAAAGTAATCGCAGAAAAGAAAACAAACCACAAAGATGAAAATAGTTTTCTTGAATACGGCAAAATCATCGGGAGGAACGGCGCCTTCAAACCGTATAAGATACGCAAGCCAGTAACTTGCAACAACCAGCGTCACATCAACGCAATACTTCACCCACAAGAGAATCTTATTGAAAGGCGCAAGAAAATTATCGAAACTTATTGTTTTATGATTTTCCATCGAATCACTCATTGAGCGTCCCTCCTATGGTCCTTAAGATAATACTCAGGTCATCGATAAGATTGGTGCGGCCGCGAAAATACTCTAAATCATATTTAATTTTTCGAGGCAAAACCTCGTTCAAATAAAATTCCATAAGTTCCTTCTTTTCCAGAAGCCGCTCTTCATGCAGAAATTTTACGGTTGCAAAGGAAGTAAACCCGGGCCTAAAACATAATATTTCCCGCTGCCATGGCGCATAGTGCATAACGAGTTCGGGTATTTCCGGCCGCGGACCGACAACGCTCATATCACCCTTTACAATATTAATAAATTGAGGAAGTTCGTCAAAATTGGTCCTTCGCAACAGCTTTCCTGCCCTACTGATACGTGCATCGCCGGCGGCAGTAATGAGGCTCCCTGTTGCCATCTTCATAGTCCGGAATTTAAGGATCATGAAAATGCGCCCATTCTTGCCGACCCTGCGTTGTTTAAAAATAATCGGGCCGGGCGAATCTACTTTTATCATTACTGCGGCAATGATAAATATTGGGAAGGAAAAAAATAAAACAACCAGTGAAAAAACAATATCGAATATTCGCTTTGCCATTGAGAAACCTTATGTCTTTTTTTTCGTAAAGGATACCTCGCTCTCGAGTAACTCTCGCTTATTGCGAGTGCACAAAGTCTTAATTTCATTATAAAGCTTCGGGGTCCTCTCCGGTATAAACACAGGGAAATGCACGGAAAAACCCGCATACCGGGAATCGCGTAAAAAATGCTCAAACGTAGGTATAATCATTTTTGTATTACCGTTATGTAGTGTGACCGTAACAATGATATTTTTTCTAACATGTAACATAGCCTATACGACAGGGGCCCGAGGAACCGGGCCAGCGTAGGTATGAGCGTTAACGCCGTAAAAGAGAGGCGTGTATAACCGCTGAAATACTTCCGAACTAACTGTTTCGTCAAAGCCCGCACGAAAGGATTAAAAAGGTTGGGGTACCGAACATCGTAAATGATGATTAAACCCCCGGTTTTTAAAACGCGCATTGCTTCACCGGCGATCTTCTTCGCCATTGAATCATCAAGAATGGAACTAAATACCGTAAAGATGATGATCATGTCAAAAGAGAAATCAGGAAACTCCAGATGTTCTGCGTCAGCGCAATAAAAGGTAAACGCCGGGTAACGGCTCCGTGCGTCCTCGATTCTCTCGGGAATAAGATCAACACCGTATAGATTTTCTGGTTTGGCGCCCCAGGTGAGAAATCCGGCTAACGTAGTCCCGCCGCCGCAGCCTATATCAAGAATCTTTCTATCGTGAATCGGAAAAAATCCCTCGTGTTTTAAAATTTCGACCAGTACCTCCTCCCTTCTGGAAAAGATATATTTATTACCGCTAAGCTCTCCGTCCCATTGGGCTCTACAAACCTTGCTGGCACGATAGCGCTGATAAACACTTTTTATGCGATTGGCTTCATCCATGCGTCACCCCGTCCCGAATTGCTCGAAACCCATTTGACCCTACCTGCATAAATGCCCCATGATATTCATACTCTTCTAACGGCCAACCCATTTTGTATACCAAAATACTAAAAATCTCCTTACGGCGGGAAAATTTTTTGTTTTTATATAGAGCGCCCTGATGATTGCTCCGGCAATCTTGCTATGAAAACGCATGCCCATAATTTCCGTCGTTGCTTTATCGAGAACGTTGTAATCGATGCCTTTTATTTTCGGTTTGTTCGGAGCGGTTGTAAGATCGTTGTCGTCTTTGAGCAATGATAAACCATGCGCCACACAATACTCGTACAGATCGCTTCCCGGCATGGGCGTATAATATGAAACGCTGACAATGTCCGGCTTGATTGCCCTCACCATGTTGACAGTTTTATCGACATCTTCTTTGGTCTCGGTGGGCGCGCCTAACATGATATTTGCTACCGTTCTTACCTTGTATTTTTTGCAGATTGCTACCGATGCGATATTTTGCTCGACGGTTGTACCTTTTTGTAAGAAATTCAGCATCTTTTGACTCCCGCTTTCGAGCCCGATAATCACCATCGTTAAGCCTATCTCTGAAAGCATACGTATGGCATGTTCGTTTGCGCAAATCTGATCGGCGCGGGCCTGACAGAGAAAGGCAGCTGTAAAGCCTTGTTCTCGATACTTATGGCAAAACTCTTCGACCCATCCGGGGTTAGAAACAAACGAATAATCATAGAACTTAAAGCTCCTGAAATCATAACGATCCCGCAGCATTCGTAGTTCTCCAATCACATTGTCGACGCTGCGATACCTGACACCTTTACCAAAGAGCAACCGACCGCCCGGTTGACAAAAATTGCAATTATACAAACAACCGCGGCTTGCCAGCAGCGTTACCATCGGTGCCTTAAATATACCAGAATAATTAGGACGGTTGATTATGGTGCGATACGGATATAATTCCCGATCCTCGTATGGTAGAGAATCGAGATCCGGAGCAATCCCTCGCATAAGCCTCTCTTTTCCACGGCCCCTGCTCGCTATATCATTCAGCAAGGCAACAAAACTTATCTCTCCTTCACCGGTCACAATATAATCGATCATGCTTTGCCGCACAACATCCTCAGTCGCTATGGTTGGGTGGACACCGCCGACCACGACGATAATACGCTCATCAATAGCTTTGACGATTTCAATGGCTCGCATAACAAAACTATAATCGTAACTTCGTATGGTAAAACCTATAACATCGGGGTGGCGCACGGTGAGTGCTTCTTGGAACGCTTTCCAGCTGCGTAGCTTCCTTACGTCAATAAGGTCACAATCGCCGAATCCATCTGCCTTGGCGCACGCACTCAAAAAGCATAAACCTTCGTGGTTGATGCTGGTCCAATGTGAGCTGCCGAAGGATCCAAAACTCTTTTCTCCCAGGCCAGGGTCAACGAGCGTAATCTTTAAGTGCTTCATCGAATATATTCTACCACCATGGTATGCTACAAAGCACCCGTCGTATGGGTCTGATGGGGCTTGTTGTTTCTTCTGAATCGCCACAAGCCCGTCAAGAATCCAAGCCCGTAACTTATATGAATAATAGTGAAAACAAAAGGCAGAAAAAACAGCGTAAACGGCAAGCGGCGTGCAACCCACGCACTGAAGATTACATTAAGCACAAGGTAGGGGCACCCTACAATCAACGCTAAGAAGTTATTCCTTGTCACCAGGCCTACAAGAAAGCTTGCAAGAAGCGCGGCCACAAACAGCGGCGGCACGATATGCCGGAATGAGGGGATTGCATTTCGTTTTTGTATTACACGCACCTTATAAAAACCGTATTGAAAGTATTGCCTCCAGAGGCGCGCCAAGGTACTACGGCTATAGTAGCGCACCGAAAGCGCCGGGTCGAACCAAATTTTTCCTCCTGCCTGAATAAGCCGAAAATTAAATTCATCGTCCTGATTACGAACAAGCTCCTCATCAAACATGCCTATCCGCTCGAAAATTACCCGCTGGTACGTGCCCAGATATACCGTATCAACCCATCCGGGTTTGGTTGCATAACGAAAATATGCATTCCCTGCCCCGAATGGAGAACTGGTAGCCAAAGCAATGGCCTTGCCCACCGTAGTCTCGCTCACCGCGCATTGCATCCCTCCTACGCAATCTGCCCCGGTATGTGCTAATAAATCAACACACCGGCGAATGTAGGCACTCGGGATTTCGCAGTGCCCGTCGACACGAACCATAATTGCCCCTTGGGCGTACGCCAAACCGATATTAAGCGCTGCGGGCACGATACGAGAAGGGTTATCGAGGAGCGCGATGCGCAGGCGCATGTTGTTTTTGCTCTCGCGATCGATGATTGTTTGTACGATTTGCCTGGTTCCATCATCAGACATCCCGTCTACAACAATAACCTCGATTTTTTCTTTCGGATAATCCTGCCGCAGAACCGCGCTGATACTGCGCTCGATATATTGCTGTTCGTTACGAATGGGCACGATTACCGAAACACCGGGCTGAGGGGAAGAAAAACTTGACTCTCTACCTTGTGTACTATCAATCATAGCGCCTCAGACATACCATACGGTTTCTCGGCATACAGGGCCGAATGCATCATAAACAATACTAAAGTTAAGGCTTACGCGCGAGCGGTTTTCCCTCACGGCAGACTTGTTCGACCAGATCACACAACGCCTGTTTTCGTGCCGCAAACGAAAAGAGTTCTTTCACTCTTTCTTGTGCCAGAGCGCCTGTCTGCGTATCATCTAAAGCCTTTATGATGGCGCGCGACAGCTCGCCTGCGTCGTCATACGGCACATAGTAACCGGCCTGACCCACCACTTCAGGAAGCGCTGATGTTGAGGTTACCACGGGCACGCACCTATGCGCCATAGCCTCAGCGAGAGAGCGCCCGAACTGTTCATGATATGATACCTGGACATATACTGTCGCCCGGGAATAAAACTGGCATAACACTTCATTGCTCACCCGGCCGGTTATAATTACATTGTCGGTCACTGAGCCCTGCAGATACCGTGCCATTCGCTTATCAAGGTAACCAACCATAAAAAATTTTATTTCCGGAAGCATCGCGGCAGCTTTGATAAACGTTGCCAGCCCTTTCCTTTTCAGATTATTCTCTATGATGTTACCTACGGTTAACACGCTACGCTCTTTTTTGATATTTTCTGCTCCGCCGCAAGAACACAAGGGAATGCCCTGGTATATCATAGAAATCCTATCGGAAGGAATCTTGCAATTTGTGATAATCTCTCGCTTGTTGAATTCAGAAACCGCAATAATCCTGTCTGCCAGCGTTATGATGTATCGCGTGATCGCCCTGGTTGGAAAAAACCTCAATCCCTTTCTAAACGCTCCATAATTGATTTCAGGCGCGTTTACGCAATCCCACCCGCCGACAACTAAAATTATTTTCTTTTTAAAAAATTTTGCGAACAACAGCGGTATCAACGCCGACCGAGACGCAAACCAGCAGAATACGGCATCAACGTTTCGTATGCTGCCTATCCCGCGGGGAATCTTAAAAAACGTATCTTTATAGAAACGTAAATCTTCGGCGCAAAAATTATTCTTAAGTATTTCCCAATCGTTTTCTTCGAAACCGGTCCAACCTTGATGCAAAAATAAAATCTTCTTCATACTATACCTGACTAAGCCCGTATGGCCCTGTTATTTCAAAATGGACTTTACCGCCGCGATAACATCTTCCACGTCAGAAGCGGTAAGCTTGGCGGAAAGAGGAAGCGACAGGGTTGTATCGGAGACATATTCAGCATTGGGAAAGTCTCCTTTCTTATAGCCGAAATTGTGTTGATAATACGGGCTTAAATGAAGCGCCGTAAAATGAATACCGGTGCCGATATTACGTTTATGCAGGCGCTGCTGCATTTCATCGCGCGATATACCCGTAACAGTTTTAGGCACCAGTATCGTGTATAAATGCCGGGCATGCACCGTATCTCCCTCAACAGGGGCAGGCAGCGTAATCGACAGGCCGGCAAACGCTACGTTGTATCGCTTCCAAATCTTCTCTCTCTTTTTTAAATAGTTCCCGATTCGTTTAAGCTGATGTATCCCCAAGGAGGCCTGAATATCCATCATATTGTATTTAAAACCCGGGTAAACGACCTGGTACTTGACATGTCCTTTGTCCGAATACCGATGCCATGCCCCCTTAGACATCCCATGCAAGCCATACATTTCGATACGCTGCGCAAACTCTCTATTATCGGTGGTTACCATTCCTCCTTCTCCGGTCACTAAATTTTTGGTGGCATAAAAACTAAAACACGTAAGGTCTCCGATAGTTCCGACTTTACGATTCTTATATACACCCTCAATGCAATGCGCGGCATCTTCAATGACATAGAGATTATATTTCCGCGCGATTGCACGTATCTGCTTCATGTCGCAGGGCCTGCCCGCAAAATGCACAGGGACAATTGCACGCAGGTGCTTATGCGTTTCTTTATTAACAGGGGAGCCTGTCTTATGGTCAATATAATAATCGCGCTCAATGCACTCATTGATTTTTTGCGGCGATAGATTAAACGTCTGGGCATCAACATCAACAAAAACAGGCCGGGCGCCCGTATGTATGATGCTGTTGGCGGTTGCACAGAACGTCAGGGGCGTCGTGATAACTTCGTCACCGGGGCCTATTCCAATAGCTACCATTGAGAGATGCAGGCCCGCAGTACAGGAATTAAGCGCCAGGGCGAATTTTGACCCGATGTATTCTCGAAACATTTCTTCAAAACGATGCACTTTGGGGCCTGTTGATAGCCACCCCGAACGCAACGTAGCCACCACCTCTTTGATCTCTGCTTCCTCGATGCGTGGTGCCCCAAAAAGTAAAAAATTTTTACGCATAAGTTTCTCCTTTATCGTTGATATTGGTGCAATAACCTCATGCCCGTCGCGCCGGGGCGCTCAACAAAGAAATAAACATAATCGGCTCAGAGACGCTCTTGGGAAGCAGGGTCATTCTCGTTAATCGCAATGACCTCCGCTTCTTCCTCAGGCAAACGCGCCAGCACAAACCCTATTGCCAGCATAAACCAAAAGGGGACGTAGACTTCCGGAAGGTTAAGATAGCTTTCGATAAAAAATGAGAAGAAAAAACCAAAGAGGCTCGCAAACACCCCTACTCGATATTCTGCTAATTCGGGATCGCGGGTGCTCCGTATGGATTTACGTAATCGATTGAGAATTTTTATATAAAAGATCATAAATAAAAGTGAGGTAAGAATGCCATTGTCGGATGCAAATTGAATAATATCGCTATGAACAAGGCCGCTGCCGGCTAGTCCAATGCCGACAAACGGATGCTCCCTGATGAGCACTAAAGCTCCTTGCATACGCTCGCGCCGTATGTACGCGCTGGTTCCTACGGCGGATTCCGGATCAAGACCTCTGATGCGGTATTCGATAAACGGAGCAGCAAAATGGTATGCCATCAATATGAGGCCCAAAAGGATAGTCACTTCCTTCTTCCCCCGATAAAAACTATAGGCCATGAGCCCGGCTAAGACTGCAATCCATATCCCTCGATAACCCGAAAAAAATATAAATGCGATACAGGAGAGAAATGAAAAAACCATAAAGAACCGTAGAAAACTTGATTTCCTGAAGATATTAAAAAACGAGATAATTAAAGGTAAAATCAATGCAAGATATCCGGCAAGCATCGGTCCTCCCCAAAAAGTAGCGGATGCGCGCATAGGCCCGGCTTCTCCCTCTTGCATGATCGTACCGCCGTACCAGCCTGATAAAAGCGGTATTCGTATCCCGACGTATTCAGCCATTCCCAGCAACGAGTTCAAGAATGCGGTAACAATCAGCACAAAAAATATCTTTCTGACGATACCAATATCTTTTACCAAAGCATGTACCACATAAAAAATAGGAAAAGCGCATACTAACAAAATCCCGTATGCGATAGCAAAATTCATATTCAGGCGGTTCAAGAACGCGGTCACCAGGCCAAACAGTACGCCCAGCAGATAAAGATATCCTGAGGGAAGAAACCACCGTACAAGCGCTCCCGATGGTCGTTTTTGAAATATCAAAAGCAATAAAAATAAATATGCGCAAAGAGCAAGGGCGGGGCTAATCCGTATAGCCTGGCCAATATAGATTGTCCGTTGCCCCAACATAAACATGGCAACACATAAGTAAAGCAGGCTCACAAACGTTTTCTCCTGGGCTTTAACAAATGAAATGAAAATAGCCATACCGATAAAAGCGATAATCAAAAATTCTCCCTTGCTAGAAATAGAAAATGCGAAGAAAAGCAGAAGCATGCTGAGGTTGAATAGAAGAGATACCCAGTGAATCTTAATAGGCTTTTTCATATTCTCATCCTTTTATGCATAACAAATCTTTATAGACAAGAAATTTATTCACGGCGACAAAAAGAGCCCATAACCAACCGCGCCAGCCGTCAATAAATCCTTTCTTGATGAATAATAGATATATAAAGACACTGCACGGGTATGTGAGAAGCTGATGGGGTTTTATCCTTCGGCCTTCCTGTTTACGCTGAAGATATTCGAGGCGCCGGTATCTGCTCAACTTTTTCCTGATTGTCTCCCAATCCTCAAAACCATAATGCAATACATGTCCCTGCAGCTGCCCGATATTTCCTTCAACCATTAACTTTTCATGTATCCACGCTCCATTGTATCGGAATTTTTTCTTAAAAAGTCTGATCCTGTTATCAGGATATAAATCGGCGCCCCGCATCCACCGGCCCAAAATATGGTTTCGTGTCGGCGTTTTAAAAGCCTCGCACGCACTATCGCCACGGGGCATGATTGCGTTAAGTTCAGACATTAGCTCTTCCGTCACGATTTCATCGCTATCAATTTGCAATACCCACTCATTACTGCAGTGTGCTATTGCCCAATTGCGCTGCGTTGAAGGAGATTCGTGTTTATAATAATAAACTGCATTGGTATATTCCCGGCAGATGGCAACGGTGTTATCCGAACTAAAACTATCGCACACAACGATTTCCCGAAAGCCCTTAACGCTTGCGAGGCATCGCCTGATGATCTTCTCATTGTTACAGGTAAGTATAAGTACCGATACGTTATGCATTGCGAATATGACAAAATACGTTCTGTGACTGTGCAGCATATTTTTCTAGAGAGAAGAACTCATTCGCCCTTCGATGCGCATTGCGCCCCATGCGTTTCATTAAGCCCTCATCGCCGATAAAAGTTTCGATGGCCGCGGCAAGCGCGCTTGGTTGCCCCGGCGGAACCACTATCCCCGAATCAACGTTGATTAATTCGCTTGTCCCCGGAACGCTGGTGGCAACGATAGCCTTCTCCATAGCCATGGCATAAATAAGCGTCAAGGGGCAGCCTTCCGGTTCTATCGAAGAATGAACGAATATGTCAATGGCCGCCAACACGCGCGGCAAATCTTCCCGAAAACCCAACAAGATAATATCAGTTTCCAAATGTAATTTCTTTATTTCTTCGATAATTAACTCTTTGCATCGAGAGGTTTCAAATATGGTGCCGCCGACTAAAAAAAATTTAACCCCGGGATGCCTATCCTGTATTATACGAGCGGCCCTAATAAAATCGAGCTGGCCCTTCCAATAGGTAAAACGAGCGATGTGTGCGATAACGATCTGTTTTTCAATAATACTGAATTCGCTGCGTACGGACTGACGGTCTGCTGTTTCCGGGTTAAATATATCGAGGGGTATCCCGTTGTAAACAAGGGAAATTTTCTTCCATAAAAATTTATAAAATTGTTCCCGTATCGCTCCGGAACCAACGATAACATGCTCCACGAAGAAATACACCCACATATTGACGCACCAGCGTACCACTCCGCATGCTCTGCGTTTATCAATAATTTCCTGCATATCCCATATACACGATGCGGCAACCCCCATGCATGCCAGGCTACCATAAAAATTTGCCATAAGGCCTTTGGTGCAGACAATCATAAATTTTTCTTTGCGCAGGAAACGGTGATATCGAATCGCGGCATATATAACGGCGAGAAAATTATAGGCAAGCGCAAACGGGTTGAACACAATATATTTTTCTCCAAATTGGAAACTCGTAGAAAAAAACCTCGGCCGGGACACGATGCAGTACGGCAGCCGAGCCTGCCTGCATTTTTCGGTCAGTTTGCCTTCACGCGGGCATATAAACGTGATGGGGAATGTGCTCCGATCGACTCTTTCTGCCAATGCCAGGCTGTTATATTCGATGCCTGCCATCTCAGATTCTTGCATCAGGAAAGCGATAGATATCTTTTCGATTATGGTGCTCATTGGCTTATTGTTCAAGGCGACGCAACGGCCGTGCAGGCACCCCACCGACAACGGTATTCTCCGGAACGTCTTTATTAACAAAACTCATAGCAGCCACCAAGGATCTTTTTCCGATGGTAACCCTGCTTTTTATGATTGACCCTGCACCTATATATGCATCGTCTTCAATAAGAAGGGGCGCCCGTGCCGGCGGCAAAACGTTGTGTATGCTGCTTTTGCCGGCGTCAAAATGGGTAAGAAGGGTTGTCCTCATGCCGATAACGACGCGATTACCGATCTTTATTTTGTCCGTAATATCTAAAAACACATCTCTTCCTACATACGCATCATCACCGATTTCCAAGTTGGCGAAATTATTTTTTGCGTTATGTATTATAAGGGGTGTATGTATCGCAACATTGTTACCGATCGTGGCGCCATATTTTCTTAACGCGGGGACGATAAGGGACGGAGGGATAAAATAAAAAAGAGCGTTAACGCCATCAAGCTTATAAATTCTATAAGCGATACACAGGAGGCCTTTAAAAAAGAAGGTCATCAAATATTTCAAGTACGACTTTTTTTCCGTATACATATCCCCTCCTTTTTATTGTTCATATGTCGTATTGCTCCCGGTATCCGGTTGATTTTCTTTTTCTGGCGCATCCGGTGTTCCTTGAAAAATATGTACGTACCGCGCCGCCATTGCGGTTGCGGTAAAACGGGAAAGAGAACGAGTTGCATTCTGAACCATCGTGTTCCGTAGTGCCGTATCCTTAAGCAACGTTATTAGTGCCTCAGCCAAGGCTTGAGAGTCATCGTTTTCTACCAAGAGGCCGCTTACGCCATGCTCGATTATTTCCTCGGGTCCTCCGGAACGGGTTGCGACTACTGTCTTGCCGACGGCAAAGGCTTCAATGATGGTTAAATTAAATGTCTCGTGGCGCGAAGACACAACGACAAACTCACATCCGTTCAATAATTGTACTACCTGTGCAGCATTCGCTCTACCAACGAAATGAATCCGGTCGTTAAGGCCCAGCCGATTCACGAGGTGATGCAGAATAATTTCGTCTTCCCCTTCGCCGGCGATGATAAGATCAATATGAGGATTAGACCGCGCCACACGGGTAAAGGCCTCAATGAGTACATCTAAGCCTTTATTATGGGTAAATCGTGCGTAGGCAAGAAGATATGGCCGCGCATGCACGTACGGCGCCTTATCGTGAAAGGCTTCGGGTTCGATGCCATTATACGTCACGTATGCTTTATGGGCGACCACGGGATATAATTGGAGAGCG
The DNA here is from genome assembly GCA_043823745.1 of Candidatus Omnitrophota bacterium. Lineage (GTDB taxonomy): Bacteria > Omnitrophota > Gorgyraeia > Duberdicusellales > 4484-171 > JAQTOI01. The sequence goes on from JBDRAN010000044.1 coordinate 40,787, forward strand.
TTCTTCAAAAGAAAATCAGAACAAGCCGTAATAGCGTCTGCGGCGTCAAGAATATTCCTGAGAGCTACGATGTTCCTGCCCCTGCGGTGCGCCAAGTAGAATCGTGCAATCTCATCGCCATGCAAGGAGACGATTAGTTTGAATTTTATTTTTTTGTGCGCCTGGAGCACAAAAGGAATCTGCGCATCGGGAAAATGAATATTAACAACGTCGGGCTTAAAATTCTGTATAAGCATCGTCAATCGGGAAAGCGTCTGGGGATAAAAATACCAAGACGCCGCAAAAAGGTCAATACGGCCGTTGAGCAGGTGTCGAAAATCCGGCGATAGAAAAAGCAACCGCGATACCGGCACCCCTTCGATGACTTCATGCTGCGGCAGAGAACGTGGGTAACGATTAGTCACTACTTCGACGACATGCCCCTGATGCATCAAGGCGCGCGCTAATGTATGCGCTGCATTTTGCAGGCCACCGAGCACAGGGAGGTATGACGCTGTAAGTATGAAAATACGCATACGGTTTTATTGCACGCGCCAGACGACAATGCGCGGCTTTGCCTTATTATCGAATACAGTATACCATCCATGGTGAGTGGCCCGCGCAGATTCGGAATCAAGGAGCCATAGTAAAGAAGGACATTGCCCTGCGCCGTTACGCTCATCAAAGACCACCCATTGTATCCCTCGTGTATGTATACTTTGCTCAAAGTTTTCTAACTCCTCCCTGGTAAAACTCTCAAAAAGCTCTCCCGGACGCTGGGCATAAAAGTAAACATGAGGTTGTGAAGCAAGCACCTTATCATGAGGGCCCGCGTTCGCGTTTAAGAATATGCCGGCCTTTTTAAATTCCATTGCTTGTTCACCTATATGCTCCTTGGTATTTTCGATTGTTGCAAAAATATTAATCAAAAATATCACCGTAAATCCGATAATAATGCCAATCTTTTTATCGTTAACTAACATACGCCACATGGCAAGGCCCGATGCTAAAACCAAAGGAAGAACGGGCAAAAAATAACGTGGTTCGTCTCTAAAGAATATCGCGCTCAAAAAAGATAAATAGAGCATTATACACACGCCCCAAAAGGTTAAGAGACGGCGGTTTTGTTTGCAACGACGAACCGAAAAAATATAACCCGGTACCGCTACATATGCCGGCCAATATGCTGCGTGTGATATTACGGTCGGTACGTGAACAACAAATCGCTTAATCCATAGGCTGCATAAACGTAACCAGTCTTGTTGACTAATGTTTACATAGGAGGGGGTGTAAAGGGCACCGTCATACACACCGTTATGAAGCGAAAGCACCACAAGGCGCCAACTATTTATAAACACGGGTGATATCACATTTACGATAATCTGCGGTAAGCTGCCGATGATAAAGCCAACGCTGCCGATCATAAACTTACGGATAGCCTGAGGTCTATCACCCTTAAGATCGCGTATAACTGAAAAAATAAGTAAGATAAATATTATATATATATACCTGACCGTAAAACCCAACCCTAAACAAAGACCGGCGAGAAATACTCGTGAATCACGTTGATTGTCCAACAATGCCCATAGTGCCATCATCAGAAATGCTGCTGCTAACATGTCGGATTGTGAGAGGGTGCTGTAAAATACAACCGTGGGATTAACAAGCAATAACAATGCTGCCAGCAATCCTGTGGAAGGTGCGTACAGTTTCTTTATCACCTTAAGGGAAGCTAGAAGATAAAAAAATCCAGCTACCATAGAAACAAGTTTGCCTGCGGCAAAAGTATCGTGCACTATCATATCAAAAAACCGTATCGCAAATACGATTCCTACTCCTGCGCCGAAGATGGGCGGTGAAAAATGCTCGGTAAAAAGCGCTCTGCTTTTTATCATAAACACGACACCATCGGTTTCGTATCCGGTGATGGGTACGCTGCGAATAGAAAAAAGTATTGTCATGGCGACAATATAGAAAAAGAACAGAAGGAATACGGCAACTTTCCAAAGAGTGGGATAATGAAAGTAATTTTCCGCGCTGCGCATTGAAGGCGCGCCGGCGGACGAACTGCTGTTATTCCCTAATTGCATCACGTATCTCCTTGAAAAATTTATTGCTCATCGGTATTCACCCGCGCGGCGAGGCTCAAAGCTTCGATGAGCGCATCTAAACCTTATGTCTTTCTGTATCCGGTGCCCAGCGCCTATATGCACTATATTGTACAAGCCTCCCAATACGGGCAGATAAGAAGCGGTAATGATAAATATGCGCATAGAGTTTCTATTGTACACGCCAAATTACAATACGAGGTTTTTCCTTATTATCGAAGACGAGATGCCATCCGGTGGCCTGTGCACGCTTTGATTGAGGATTCAGGAGCCAGCGGGCCGGACGGAATCTTCTTACCGCGTAACGCTCATCAAAAACCACCCATCGTATCCCTAAGTTCTGCACGGTGACAGCGAGAGATCTTAACTGACCGCGGTCAAGACGCTCAAAAAGCTCCCCTGGGCGGTGCGCATACAATAAAACATGCGGTTGCGAGACAAGGATGCGGTCACCGGGAGAAGCGTGTCTACGCAAAAACGTGCCGGCGATTTTAAACTCTGTTGCCTGCGTTTTTAAATAATCCCCGGTATTTTCGATGGTCGCAAAGGTACTAATAGAAAATACCACGAGGAACCCGACAATAATGCCGATCTTTTTTTCGCTGACTATGATGCGCCACATTGCCAGGCCAGAAGCTATCACGAGAGGCAAGACAGGCAGGAAATAACGCAGTTCAAGCTTGTAGGTCGCTGCCAGAGACAAGAGATACATCGTAAGCGCCCCGCCCCAAAGGATCAAGACACGCTTATGGTTCGAAGACCGCAGAAAAAGAAAATAACCCGGAACCGCTAGGTATGCGAGCCAATAGGCCGCCGCAAGCAGGCGTTGCGGTATCCAAACAACCACCTGATGAATCCATGAGCTGTATAAGCGGAGCCAATCATTCAAGGGAATCTGCCCAAGAGATTTAAGCCGATCGGCGGCGTAGGGAACATAAATAGGGTAAGTGACCTGACGCCAGTTATCCGTGTAGAAAGGAAAGCCAAAAAAAATCATGTTTGTAATAAGCTGGGGAAAGGCTCCTGTCAGAAGACCAAAAGTTCCCATGCATACTGCTTTAATAAAAAAGCCCCGGTGACACCTCTGATACACTACAGGAATGATGATGAGCGGCCAAAAGACTATAAAAATGGTCTTCACCGCGAACGCAAACCCCAAACACAGGCCAGCAAAAAAGATTTTCAGGAAACTTGTGCGCGTGACGAGAATCCAAATTGCCGTCATAAGAAAAGCGGCTGCCAACATATCAAAGAGCGTCATAGAGCTATAAATGAATACGGTGGGATTAACAAAAAGCAGCCAGCCGGTCATAAGCCCTAAGGAAGGCCGATACAGGCGAGCGATTACCTTCCAGGAAGCTAGAAGATAAAAAAATCCGGCCATCATAGAAACAAGCTTCGCTGCAGCAAAGGTGTTGTGGAGAACTGTATCGAAGAGCCGTATTGTAAGCATCCCACCGATTCCTCCCCCTAAACGAAACGCGGCATATGCAGGAAAATGATCGGTAAAGAGAGCCCGACTAAACACCATGTAATAAACACCATCGGTTTCGTGGCCGACCAACGGTACGCTGCGAAAGCCGGTCATAAACGCCATCGCAGCACTATAGAAAAAAAGCAAAGAAAATAAACCAAGCCCCTGGACAATGCGCCGGTTAAAGCAATTTTCCGGGAACCTCCGCAAACGCGTGCTCATTAACGAACTAATTGCATACTTCAAACGCATCGGGTATCTCCGTCGACAGGTACGCGATAATAGAAGAATATAAAACCGGTCCTCATGCTATTTCCTGCCCTCTTCCAGATATTCGGCGTCAATATTAATATTCCACAACACGTACGGAGCCCCCGGCAATTGCAGATAATTTCTCGCGGCAAGGATCCCGCTCATAAGCGAATGATCCTGATTATTATATTTATGCATGCCGGCGCGGCCGATAGAATAAAAATTATCGAATTGGTTAATCCTTGCTTTTAAGACCTCGTAGGGCGCTTCGAAACCAATATAATAAAGGGGATATGCGTACGCTTCTCGGACAACCCAAAATTTATCTATCTCCTCGGCTTTAAGTAACCCCATGCGCGATAATTCACTACTCGCTAGTTTTCTTAAAGAATCATCAGATTCGTTCCATAAACCCTGCCCGCGAGAAACAAAATATTCCGCACAGAGGGCTGTCATACCGGCAAACGGGACCATTGCCTTCGAAAAATTGTTGTAATTAGCTACCCGTGCCGTCTGCACTTCCGGAGAATGAACGTATATCCACTGGTCAGGGAATACATTTTCTCTTCGCACCAACAAATTCACCGAGATATGATCACGGTATCGTAGCATAGCTGCGGCCTTTCGTATATATTCTGGTTCCGGCGGATCGAAGATGGTAAAAAAACGAGCCATGGGAATACTACTGAAAAAATGTTGAGCCGTGATCGTTACCACGCGGGAATCCGGTTCCATAATATCTACGGAAACGACCCTGGTATCTGAGCGATTGAGTTTGATAACCGTATGGTCAAGCATCAGCGTCGCCCCGCGCGACAGCACTTCGTCGCGCATAGCCTCGTACATCTGGCCTGAACCTAATACGGGGAAGTCGAATTCTTCGACCAACGTCTTAATTGTTGTATGCCGCCGGCCGCGCAACGCACGAACGATAACCGCAAGGCCGTCTAATCCTCTAATTCTCTGCGCAGCCCACTCTGCGCTGATCTGGCTGCAGGGGATTCCCCAGACTTTCTCCGTGTATGTTTTGAAAAATATTTCATAAAGTTTTCGCCCAAACCTTTGGCATATCCAATCCTCAAAGCTGGCAGAATCGCCATGCCTGTGGATTTGTGAAGAAAAAAAAGAGAGGGCCGCGCTCAACGATTCCTGAACCCCCAACTTACGGAATACATCGGCGGCTTCTACCGGATAGTTAAAATATCGATTCTTATAGAATATGCGCGTCAGGCGCGATACGGGCCTGAAGTCTTTTCCCAGCATTTCATGCCATATCGTGTTAATCTCATTATTTTTCGTAAAAAAACGGTGGGGGCCGACGTCAAATCGTACCCCGTCATAAATTTCGGTCCTGGCAACTCCGCCCACGTATACATTCTTATCGATAATAAGGATATCCGTAACACCATGCCTGACTAGTTCCAAAGCCGCGCCCAACCCGGCAGGGCCGGCGCCGATAATGCAGCATTCATAATTCTTTTTATTTTCTTTCATGTGCTGCATCGCCGCGGCGGCGGATATTTTTGTGCGGATCTTTTCTTAATAATCTATAACGGCTGCTGGATGGAAGCTGCATTGTGGTACCGCGGAAACAATATAAACTGTTTTACTATTTTTTCCGTGCAACAAAAATCACATGCCCGGCAAACTCCAACGGCATAACGGTAGTAATCCACTCCATGCTGAAACCATCCCCCCGGCCCAGGCGAAACCAAACAAAACTTATGAAATAACGTATAAACGCCAACGGCAGAAGCCAGAGGCGCGTAAGCGGAAGCGCTAAATCTGAGAGCGTCTTTCCTCCGTAACGCTGCAAGAATGTCCAGAGGATAAGCGCAAATCCTGAAATATCGGGAATAAGCACAATATCGGAAAATCCTTCGTCCTTAAGTATACGCTCAAGCACGACGTAACTCATACCGTATGTTGAATGGCCGTGGACCGGCTCCAGAAAAGAACTCGATCCGCACAGTACCCCTCCTGGTTCAAGCACGCGATAAATTTCTTTGAACGCGCAGGAGGGGTTGTTAAGAAGTGAGGTGACGGTCCAAAAAATAACACACGCTACTTTTTCTGAACCTATAGGAAGCGTATGGGCATCGCCTGCAATATGGAAGTGCGTTTGAGGATAGTCGAGACCGAACCATGTATATCCCGCTTCTATTGCGGCCGCCCTATGCGGCCCCGTACCACAGCCAACATCAAGACAAATACCGTTTCCCGCAGGAAGAAAGTCACGGAGGTCATTCCATTGCAGGCTTCTTGAAAAAACTTTAAAATCTCTCAGGCGCCACCGGCGGTGCGATACCCCAAAGGGTGACGCGGGCTGGGAAACGATTGTATCATAACGCGCAGGGACTGTGTTCACTTCCCATATACGCTCAGCGGCTACACCTTTTCCTATATATACGGCATACTGCTTTAAACGCTCCCGGGCCTTCTTTTCCGTACCCCCCCACAAGCCGATTTGCGATCTGTAGCACAGAACCGCTTGTGCTTTAACGGCGAGGTTAATCGGGAACACGGAAGGCTTCCATAGATGAGCATCCTGACGCAAGGAATATTTTTCTACACCGGGCCATGGGTCGTAATGACGAATATGTATGTCTGTACCGGTAAGCCGAGATACTGCCTGACAAACCAGGGCATGGTCAACGTGGCCGAAAGAATCGATGGGTAGATAGACAAAAGGAGTAAAATTCTCGATGCGTATCCGTTCAATACGCCGCTCCAGGAAAGAAATTATCTCAGCGGTCAACGCTCCATCATCATCCAAGGGGCACCCCGCAAGAACATCATAGGCACAATAGAGGGGCCTGCCCTCGTGTGTCCGCCGATACGGCGCCTCAATGAAATTGCAGTGCTCAAAGGAAACGCCAAGAAGGTTACACGCACGCATATCTTCTTCCTGCCGGCAACGGGTAACACTCCTGTTCCCTAAACCCCATTGTGCATGAAGATGCCGGGCGAATGCACTCAAAGAAGGACTATCGGCACCTTGTGCAAATAGAGTAAGAACCGTAACCGCTTCGCCCTGCTGGCGTTGCGAATACATAAGCCCTCCGCAGGAAAGTATGGCGTCATCAAAATGAGGAGAAAGATACAAATGATACGGTCGGCGAGAAGAAACATGTTCTGTCATCATAGCATATCCTCACAATTTTTGGTTTACGTGCTGTACTCAATATATTATTTTATCACGCAGGACGCAAGGAAAAATTGGCTACAACGTTACTTCGGAAACCGCTCGGCAATGCGGTCTCACGCACGCATGATATATTCTCATGCGTGCGCATACACCATGACAAACGATATGTTTATTTTTTAAGATGTTCATAAAGCGCAAGCATCTGGGCACAGATTTTTTCTGGAGTAAAATTGGTCATGACGTGCGTGCGGCCGGCCTGGCCCATACGTTGGCGAAGCTCGCGATCGCTCAACAGGCGCACTATCGCGCGAGCCAATTCCTGCACATTTTTTGGTGGCACCAGTATGCCGGTAACATTATCAAGGACTGTTTCGGGCAAAGCTCCGGATGCAGCCGCCACAACCGGCAAGCCAAAAATCATTGCCTCGATGCATGATATCGAGAATGTTTCAAAATATGACGGCATGACAAAAATCAACGAATTTTGATAAAGCTCGAAAACCTTCGACCATGCAAGATGGCCTCGAAGATCAAGGTAGGGTGCAATGCCCAGTTCCTTAATAGTTTTCTGCAACGTTTGCTGCGTTAAAGACATATGCCGGCCGCCCGCGAAGATAAACTTTACATCAGGATATTGCTCAATAACATAGGGGATGGCCCGCAGGAGGCATAGTATTCCCTTTCTATATTCCAGTCTGCCCGTATAAAGAACCGTGGGTGCGCCATTGGTGGGCGACAGGGAGCGTGATACATGCGGAAGAAAATCCGCGTCTATCGGGTTTGGTATAACGCGTACTTGTTGTTCTGGGATACGCAGCTCACCAGCGATCTCACGTGCCTGGAAATGACTCGGCGCAACGATACAGGCGCATTTCCGTAAACACCAGCACTCTATCATTCTCGATAGTTTATGGCCGAGGTATATCGCTTCGCCGCTGAATTTGCTCATCGTGACATACGATCCGTGTGTTTTAATCACCAGGGGTATTTTCTTTATAAAAAGCGTAATCAATAAATTTCCGGTTTCTGACGACTCGATAACATCAATGGGATGTTTTTTTAAAATCTTTCTGAGGGCAAACCAGGCGCTTAATGCCCACTCAAGCTGGCAAATGATTGCCGATATTCTTTTTCCTATAACGGGAACCTTATGCACATAATAGTGTATGTTGCCAAAGGGAACGCTATAGACTTTTACGCCCGCAGGATCGGAAAACACATGTTCCCCGGCAAAAGCTTTCGCGATAATTATGACGTTGTGTCCTGAGGAAACAAAATTTTGTGAAAGGGTTTTAAGATATGATGCTATCCCTCCCCCTCCTTCTGTCCGGTGATAATCAATAGAAATATAACAGATATTCATAGCGTAGTAGGGGGAGTGTGAGTATCTTTGGTAATAATGAAAAAATAGTGCCCCGATAAGAAAAGCTTGACGGCGTTGATCCGCGCCGGGGAGCTAGCGCATAGACGACCTAAAAAATAAATAAGCTTATTAATAATCGTCTCTCGGTTTACAGTGACAAAGCGTTTACATCGAAAAAGGGAGATACCGAGTATTAAGGAAAAACAATCGATGCCGGGCCTGATTTCCTTGACGTTCAAAGAAGCGTTCTTGGCTAACACCCATAACCCATACGGCGTAATATTTCATAAGCTACGGGAGCGATAGGGTTCAAGTTGAGAAACCGATCCTATCACATAACCATTATGTTTTAAAACCCGGGATAGTTCAGATAAAACAATGTGTGGCTTCTCAATATGCTTCAGGACATGGTCCAGCACTACCATATCAAAGCACTCGTCAGGAAACGGCAATCTCGTGCCATCGTACACAACAAACGATGCATCGAGCCTGCGCCGGACGGGGCTTTCAGGAGAAGCAAGAATATCGCACCCCACATAGGTTGACGGTATGTTCTTGAAAAAATCTACATACTTTCCTTCACCACATCCTAAATCGAGGATCCGGGGGCTGGTCATGTTTTTCAAATACCCGTGGAGAATATCACGCACGGATTCTATGCGCGCGCAATCATCGCGAACAAGGTCTCTTATCTCGGTATCAAGAAAATTAAACATGCTTTTCCTCTACAATCAAAAAACGCATAATCAAATTAACAATTCAGTATAAACTTCAGCTCATGGACATATGTCTTGTCGTATTGGCCATCCATATCCTTAAGAGCATCGTAAGCGTCTTTGGCAACACGCGCGCGTAACGGTGGATTTTTCTTTAGCAATCTTTTAGCCGACGCATCATAACCGAATTCAATTATGTCCGCGCCGATTTCTTTTGCTTTTCTGATAAATAAGGCGATTTCATGAAGGTTTTCAGGCACGATAGTCATATGAAAAAGAACTTTACAATCTTTATTCAGGGCTTTCGCTATTCGTTTTATCATGACGATATTCGCTAATACCTTTTCGAAACAAGAACCTCGATTAATTTTCTCGTGAGTTTCTTTTGTTGCCGCGTTAAGAGACACATTATACGATTTTGAATACTGCACGATCATCCGTGCGAGGCGCTCATTCATGATTGTCCCATTCGTAATAAAGGAAACATCGCACCCCTTCTCTCCATAAAACCGAAATGCCTCTATTGCGCCCGGCATAAATAAAGGTTCGCCTCCCTGTATTACGACTGTCGTCGCGGCTGTCACCGGTATTTTATCTTTAATTTTCTCAAAGTCTAAAACCGGTATGCTTGTATCCTGGCCCCGCTGCGGACACATAATGCAACTAACATTGCAACGTTCGCCGAACAAAAGCCAGATTTTGCGTAACTTGTCGGGCGCTACGCTCAAGGGAGGGCGCTGCGGCAAATCATACTGCCGCGAAGCAATGTAACATGCGCGCCGACAATGAAGCGCGCCGGCCAAACACCTCTTCCGAGATATTTTCATCCTGCGAGAGTTCCATATTTCTGCCCACGAGTCTCGATAAATATTCCCGACGATCTCGGGCATATAATGGCAGCACGCATACACGTCGCCTAAGTAATTGATAAAAGTTTCTTCCCAGAGATGATGACAATATCTAATCGTATCTGGTTTCAGATAATACCGTAATCTCCAAAAATCACGAATATACCGTAAGCAGACAATGAGGGGTTTATTCTTTTTCAAAATAAAAACTAATTTATTCTGTACGCGCTTAATCTGCATGGTTCTTACGCTGTATATTCGTGCAATAAAAATTATGGAAACATCACGGTGACGGACACCGTATGTTCAGGACGTGCAAGAAATAACCCGACCTTTACTTAGTATATGGTTCATGGGACAAGCGCGCAAAGAGACGACGAAACCATGTATATAGCGCCCTTACCGTCGCATACCTGTCCGCGATACGTTTTAATGTATATCGTAGGTATTTGTTTTGCAACGTTTCTATTTCTTCTGCGGTCCAATGCCCCATTTTCAACTCGCAGCCAAGACAATCAAAGTATGGCTTTTTACGATTTACATGCCTACGGACACCTCTAAATTTCTTAGTATTCCAGAGAGCAATAAATCGTTCTCTCCCCGTCTTAAGTTTTGCGAGGTCGAGCTCTCTGCAACAACAGGAAATAGTACCGCGGCTATCAATGGCCACGCACGTCCACGGTAAATAGCAAGCTATTAATTCCTTACGTGCGACGCCGATGCCGCTATTCTTCTTTTCGGGATTATACTTGTCTTTAAAAGTTATCGTTATCGGTATTCCTGTCTGTTGAGATTTTTCCTCAAACTTTCTTATATAGGAAACGGTCTTCTGGGGGTCCTGCCAGAGGCACTCCCTCTCTTTCTCCTTTGTGAATGCTGTAAATTCTCTAAACAGAATTTTATCGACACCTATGTCTTTCAGGGCAAACACATCCATTAAATTCTCAAGATTACTCAGCATAACGCAAATAGCCAGAACGATAAACGGCTTATTTTTTTTCTTTTCTTTTCGGTACTCCGCGATCAGTTTTATATTTTCTGCAATCTTTTCCCAAGGAAAATGCCTCGTTCTTGAATAAGCCTCGCCTATTCCCTCAACACTTATCTCCAGCGCATCAACATTCTCAGCAATGATATCTGCTTTTTCACGATCAAGCAGAGTAAGATTGGTAATAAGCGAAACCTCTTTTAGATGAGCATTATTTTTCCTGTCCAATATCTTAAAAAAATACTTAAAATCTTTGGAGAATAAGGGTTCCCCTATGTCCGCCCCCCCAATTCTTACGTATTGACAATGAACCAGGATATTCTTCACGATATATTCCAAGAACTCTCGTGGCATATCCGTTGCTATGCCCGGCCGATCAGCTTCTGAGCAATGCCAGCAACACAAGTTGCATCGTGAAGTGAGCGAAATCATTGCCTTTTCAGGGTAATCATACGAAAACGTATTGCCTGAATCATATTTTTGATTATACTGCTGTGCCCAAAATTGGGGTTCATTGTTAGTCGTCGTGGGTGCAGCAGATAGCTGCATACGTTTCTCGCATTTTTGAGATCCATAAAAATACCGGCGTATTCTGTGTGTAATTTTCTTTACCAAGGTAACCATTTCTCCTTTATATACATGCCTGGTTGCAGAATACAGTGCCCGGAAACGGTGAGCACCACCTGCGTTCTGATGTAGCGAATTACGCATAACAAACGATTGTTGATGAAACTCCCTGCTATGACTGCCCTCTGCTCTTTTGGTGAAGATAGCAGCTCGCTGAGGTATGCTTTTAATTAATTTCCACTCAGCTTCCAAACAAAGGAATTCCTCCAAGACTTTGCCTGTCCATATGTTCGTATCATCAACGATCAAGATGCCGCCGGTTTTCAATCCTGATGAAGCATAATACCAGTCGATAAAGGGGGTAGGAAATGCATGGCGACCGTCGATAAGTACCAAATCAAGATCTTTAAGTTGTAAGTGCGGCAATGCGTCTTCTGATTTTTGTACCTGAAAATTGATCTTTTCAAGTGAAATATTTCTGTTTTTACAATAGGTCACAATATTGATAACCTCTTTTTCATTCGGCGTAATACAGATATGGTGTGTCCCTCGAAGCGCAAAAACAATCGTACTAAGCCCTGCACCGGTTTCCAAAGTTTTTGAGGTTTCATCCACCGCATCATAAATATATTGCGATAATGCGCGCACCAATTTGAAAGGAACAGGACTATCCGGCATGTCGCCTGGCAGGGCATACATCTCGTTTAAAAATTCATCAATGTTCATTGGATTTATAATTTTTTAACGAAAAATTCCATATTACGGGGCATGGCGCGGTAAAATATGAGTTATATCAATGGAAACGCAGGATGCCTCGTCGAGTCTCACTTCGATTCCATACTATGCGCGCCAGAAAACAGCTCGCGCCGAAGGAATAAAGACCTTTTTGTGAAAGGAACTTCTAATTTTAAAAATCCCGCCGCATTCGGATTATCGAGAAATTCTTTGCGTTCACTGGCTTCAAATCGTATGGATTGTTTTAGAAGCCCGGTTGCCAATACCATATTTATTTCATGTTGCTTCATAAAAGCAGTAAAAGACTCATTCGTACCGACTCCCATGAGGCTTGTATAATTATCTCCTACGTAAATATCGAATTTACCTTCTGCCGTCAGTAAATTGACTTTATCGCGTATCCGCAGTAACTTTATAAACTCTAGTGTCTTTAGATTGCCCTGCCAGTCATGATGCATTCTTTGCGTAGTTATCTTTTTTGGCATCAAACCAAAGGAATATCCTACGCCTGAGGGATGCTCCACAATCGGATACGGCGTGAGTAATACTATACAAAGGCCTGTCGCAAAGGCTTTGACTACCCCCGGCCGCTGCATACAAACATTTTTGTTAAAAGCATGTGAGGCGAAATACGCGATAAGAATTATTATAATCGTGAGTTGCAAAATAAGGTAATGCTCTCGGGGATAGACTACGAACGCTGACAGCATACTAGCCGCGGAGACCAGCAGCAAAACAACACCAAGATGTTTAAGGAGAGTATAATCGATGGTTCGAACAATACGTCTTCTCGCGACTACCAAACAGATACCAAGCGCCCCCAGAAAGAGGACATAGAATAACCGCATCACGGTATCCAGCGGCCGCCAACAGGAAGGATTGGGCTTTATTAATAGCAATTGCATCAACGTTGGAGTATACCGATATACGTTATAGAAGACATGCCGCAAAAATTCTTTCGGATTATTCAATATTGCCGTAACAACAGTATTGGCATTACCAAAGGCACTTTTTGTAATGTCTACCCAGACCTCCCACGGGTCAACCAGACTATGGTGCCGCTGAACATAATTGATACTGAAATGCTGGGCAAATGACAGCCAGCTTTTGGCAATGGTAGTATGATCGCCTGTCAAACGTATCGGTTCATACGGCTTAGACTCCCACAAGGGATTACCAAAAATAGCAATCATCGCGACGCCGATCAAGACAAAAGAAAATATTTTACTCAGGTGCAGACACGGCTTTCCAGATATTTTCACCGATGCTCGTAAATACCAAAACAGCGCAAGCGCACCCAGAAGAAGAAGTGAAACAAAATATTCTGGCCTAACGAAAGAAACCGTTAAGATGCCCAATCCCAGTATATAGTAATAATTTTCCTTTGATGTGGTGAAGGTGGCAAGGATAAGGAACAGGAGAAAGATCGACAACGCATAAAGGGTAACCCACGTATTATCCCATCGAAAAACTCCTGACATCAAGAATAAGAAAGAAGCAAGGGCCGAGATGAAAGGCATGACGTGGAGCCGTCTCAGGTAAATATAGAGCAACAGCGTTGTCGAAGAAACCAAGATTTTAAAATTCATATAATAGAGTTGCACATAATCTTTACTGAAAAAAGACAATACAAAATACCAAACCGCATACAAAGGCGCCCACTGCGCATGCGGTAGCCCCTTAATCGGCAGCTTGATGCCTCTTTGTAAATAATACGTCTCATCCCAAAGGCTGATATCCATGATCGCTTCAGCGGAGTAGGTATATTTCATTACCGCAAGCATAAGAAATAAAAAGACAATTATGTCGACGCCTAATATCTTAACCATTGAACGCCGCTCCGGTGTAACGGACACCGCAGCACCATCGATGTCTACCGGGCCCCCATGGCAGGAGGTTTTAACGGTACGCAAGAAATAAAGAATCATACATAGAAAAAAATAGACATAAACACTTACGAAAAGCGCCTGCTGGCATATCTCATCTCCTATCGCATAGTAATGTTCCAACGAATACAGCAACTGCGCTTCAATGACCCTATTCAAGAAACCAAACGACTCGCCGTGATACATCGCGGCGATGAGTTTATGGCCAAAGCAGAGATATAAAAACCATCCCGTCAAGAGCAACGCAAGTAACGGCGACAGAGGGAGCGCTAATTTTTTTTTATCGTTGAACATAGAGCGATACGTATCGAAGCTAGAAATTTGGATTGAAAACCTTCATCATACGTATTATTTCCCGGGAAACAATGATATTGATGAAATGCTTTAATTGTATTATCCACTTGCTACAGAATTCTTCCGTGGTCATCAATGTTCCCCCCACCATGATCATTGATGTGCCGACGGGTAAACTATCTTTCATAGAGAGAGCCTTGAGAACATGCTTCGGCAATATTTTCTCCATACAGTTTTGCTTTGTCAATCCTTTCTCGCACAATCGGAGTCTATATGATCTCTGGCATGGGCTGCACGACGTTGACGAAGTAATCGAAATAGATTTACCCTCTCTGCCTACCCAGGGATGCAGCAGAACGGGAGAAGAAGTGCCGTGTAATGAAATAATCGGCACTCCGCTGACTGCGGCAATATGCATTGCGCCGTGATCGGTGGTGATGAGCACATTGAGCTGTTGACATAAGCCGATAAATTCTTGTATCGAGGCCGTACGTTGGTATGAACAGCCCGTTAATGACACTATTTGTTCCATATTCGACCAATCACATGCTGCCCCCACGACGACAACATTTTCTTTGCCGAGTGAAGCAATAAGCGTTTGCCAGTGGCCCAGCGGCCAGCTTCTATTCTTTTTTGCCTGGAATTCAGTTTGCGCCGTATATATGCAACAACCTATTTTATTTTTATGTTCGGCGAACAAAGCGTAAGATGGACGGGGGCAATAAAGCGCAGGGGTCTCGCCCGTATAGCCGATACGCCTGAGGAGCTCCATATTCAATTCTACCTGGTGCTTCTCAAAAAGCATATGCCGATACGCTGCAGTGACTTTTTTCTTCCAGCGTTGCGGTTCAGTCGGATACAAATGGCTCAATTCTATATAGCATTTGGCCTTTTTAGCGCATTCCTTGACTGCGTCGGCACAGGAAAAAACCGGCATTACCGCCATATCATAGCCGGAAAGATCGAGTCCATCGGTAAATACAGCCGTGTGATCAAAAAGATTAATTCCTTCAAGCACCGGGTGATTGTTTCTTTCAGAAACTACATCGAGCGTTTCCTGAGGATACAGCCTGCGCAATGCGGCATACAACGGAGTTGCCATAATCGTATCGCCGATCTCTTGAGGCGCAAAGGTAACAATCTTCATCGTGGATTTATACGTTTAACGAGCACATAATACTGTGCCCTTTCATGCTTTACCATAGCTTCAGAAGATTTTTTTGCTGCTGTTTTTCTCTTTCGGTGAAGCTCGGTTTTGAACGATCAGCATACGAATTTCTGTTATGGCGCGGCCTATCGCCCGTATGCTTTCCAAAAAATTGACAGCTGCCTTTTTGCCATTCACGATCGCATAGAACAATCCTTTCCCGCTATACCACAACGAACATCGCATGTCATAAAGCGCTTTTTTAAAAAGCGCGATATTGTCGGTGCATTCATTTCCAAAATCAAGATAGACCTCTGTTACGCCGTCCCAAAAAATCCGTTTAGCCAGCCATGTTAATCGTTGCCGCTCTTGCGGAACTACATGATATACTATTTGTTTTGGATTGTAATAAATCTTTGCTCCCGACGCATAAAGCCTATGGTACATATCATTGTCCTCTCCGGAAAGAAGGCATGTCCCTTTCCTGCCTAGATATGTTCTAAAGCCGCCCGTACGCAAAAAGAATTCCTTATGAAAAGCCGCATTTACCGTGATCAGATAATCATCTGCCCCGAGATAGCAGGGCTCATTGCCAAAATCATATTTACCTACTATAGTTTCATATTCGACAGGAAATTGCTTGCGTCGGGCGCCTTCCCAGGCAAGCTCCACTTTCCCCACTACGCAGGCGGGACTAGGTTGTACGGTCGTAAAAACCTGGACAATCTGAGTAAGCCATTCCGGTCCTGGTAATGCATCATCATCAATGTATGCGATATATTTCCCACAAGCTTCATAAGCGCCGCGATTACGGGCATAGGCGATACCTTGCTGTTTTTCGAGACAATACGTAATGGCTACCTGTGTTTCCTTGCGTACCGTTCCTACAACATCCCGCGTCGCATCGCTTGAATTATTATCAACAACAAGAATATCGAAACAGAAATCAGCCTTTTGTGCGGCCAATTCTTTGAGCAAACGCTCAAGGAACATAGAGCGGTTATACGTACAGATAATTATAGTAGTTAAAACATCCTGTTCCATAGCAATTATGACGGTACAGCGACGTGCCGGGTCTCGAGAACCTTTTCAATAAATTCTTTGGAACCAACCATAGATCATTCTTCTTTCTTACTAGCTTTTTTGTAGCCGACTGATTTTAAGCCGTTGCACACACCGTTCTCGATACTTCGCAGATCAGGGCGCACTACCAAGTGTTACGTGCTTCTAATGTATCCGTAGATATCTCGATTTCATTTTGCAAAGAATACCATCGATATACGAAAATCTGATGACTTTCCGCAGCGGTTCATACATAACAAAAAAACTCAGTATGCTTATGGCGGAATTTGCAAGCAGGGGCAACCGTTGGTTGATGAATCGATAAAACGCAATACAGGAATCGGTGACCAATGCTCTCGGCACATAACCGATTCTGAAATCATTGGCATCGCCTTCCATTAGTAATATTATCCAATGGAACAATTTATGTGGTAGCGCTTCCTCTTTAAGAATCAAATATCCGACGGCAGAACCTGTGTGTTTGATTCGCGTGCGCACATGAAGGCCCGCAGCATGCGCACGCTCATACAACTTTGTTCCCGGATAAAACGCCAAACTATTATGATAGAGGTAAAAAGGAGGCGGCAGCCTTTTTATCAACTGGATGGTAGCAACAATATCTTCCTCGCGTTCAAACGGATTCATTCCGATAAAATCATAATAAATCTGTATAGTACGATATCGGGAAAGCGTTCGTGCTACCTCCAGAATTTTTCCAGTCGCTATGGGACGATCATAGATCGCACGATTGGTATGCTCGCTACCGCTCTGCACACCGACAATGACTTCACTCATCCCTGCCTCAAGAGCAAGCTTTAGCTTTTCCTCATCGAACGTCCAGGGCGAAATAAGAATAAGAAAAGGCTTATGGATTGCCGATGGGTACATGCGGACAAACTCCGCAAGTTCGTAAAAACCTTTGTCGAAAAAAGTATCGTCACTAAACCAAAAACTTTCTATTTCAGGGTAATGATTGCATATTTCCTTTAAATGATTAATAATGTAATCGACCGAATAATGCCGGACCCGCGCGCGCCAGGGAAAACGTTCCTTAAGCGTCTGGTTCGAACAGTAGGCGCATCGATGCGGGCAGCCGCGTGAACCTTGGATAGGAAAATGTATGTACTCAGCATGCCAGGAGCCGCTTTTCTGTGCTTTCATGGGTATGAGCCGATTGTTTTCGAGGATAAACTGGTGAGATATATCATAATCAGGAAATGGATAATCGTTAATATCTCTCTGAAGCGGACAGGCCTGATTCCTGATAATATCATTGTGTTGTTTTATCCATAAGCCCGCAACATCCTGGTATGATGCGCCGTGACATATGCGCTCTGCCAATGTTACGAGCATATCTTCGCCTTCGCCGCAACAAACCAGATCAAAAAAGTTCAGAAGACTCTCCGGGTCTGCCGAAGCGTGAGCCCCACCGACAATGATGGGAGCCGGTAATTCTCTTTCAAGAATTTGTTTTACTTCAATCGCCTTCGCGACGCTATGCGTCATGCATGAAATTCCTATAAGGCAGGCATCGCTACATATTTCCTTAAGATCATTCCAATGAAACCCATTATCGCCTGGCGCAAACGTCTGCATAAACACAATCGTGCTGCTGAATCCCGCCTGAAGAAGGCACGAAGAAAGCGTCCGTACGCCGGTACCGGTGATGCATTCATCGGTACTTATGAGTACAATGCTCCGTGATTTTTTTCTCGGGTCCATATTCAAAATACGTTTCCCTATGCCGCTTAAGCCCGCTCGGCAGTGCCGCGGTTGCTGTACACTATCGAGGCTTCAAGAAAGCCCACGCCTTATGCCAGAGCCGCGCGACAAATTCCATGGGATTGCTCACCAGAAGTCCGATTCGCCTCTTAAAAACCTTCCTTCGATAATTTTTTTCTTTATCGCTATCAAGTTTTACCTGTATTTTTTTAATTATCTGTATCAGCGTATCGTATGCGATATTTTTCGTTAAACCCATTTTCGGTGAATGGTGGAAAAAGTTTGACCACTCACCGGTGCTGGGCAATATACCATTGCACGAAGCATAATCATATAATTCAGTACCAGGATACGGTGTCACGATACAAAAACATGAAAAATCGCTTTTGAGCTTATACATCAGCTTAGTGGTGTCATGAACCTGCTTAAGCGTTTCGTTAGGAAAACCGATCATGAAATAGGCTAATGATTCTAACTTTGCTTTTTTAACCATGGCAAAAGCTCTGCGAACCTGTTTGGGGGTAATATTCTTCTTTATGTAATTTAAGATTTCCGGGTTCCCGGATTCTACTCCGATGTTGACCCTGAAACAACCCGCCGATTTCATGGTCTGAAGAATTTCGGGAGTGCATAAATCTGCCCGAATGTCGCACATCCATTGTATAGTTAGCTGAGCATTCTTTATTTTCTCACAAATCTCCATTACCCTATTTTTATCGAGGATAAACGTATCGTCGGCAATCCGATACGTAGATGCTTTAAAACGTTGTGCGGTATATATCAGTTCGGCAAGCACGCGGTCTGCTGACATAAAACGAGTCTTTCTGCTCCATATTTTGTTGCTCGCACAATACGTACATTGGTATGGGCACCCTCGTGATGTAAAAAGTATCCCAAAGCTATCGGGAGGATGTTGCGTGCCTTGATAGGTGCAATCCCACGCGGGAAAAGGTAAACTATCAAGATCCTGTATATATGGTCGATTCTGATTTTCCCGGATAGCGCCATTGCACTTAAATGCGATACCGGCCACATTCTCAAGGGCTGATTTTTTTTCGATAGCGTTCACCAGCTCTAAAAAAGTCAACTCACCCTCATGTTTTACCACTACATCAATCGAGGATTCTTTAAGGGTTTCCAGGGGCAAGATGGTCGGGTGAGGACCGCCGGCAACGATAATAACCTGAGAAAATTCATTTTTGATATGATTTGTTATTTTAACGACAATCGCATACTTTGCTGTTGGCATGGTAATACCGACGATATCGGGTTTGAAGTCACCGATAATGGTTCGTATGGTATGCCATGTTTTCTTCCAGATAGGGCTGTTTTCTTCTAAGTTCGAAAGATAAAGACCGAAATTTGTGATTACATCTTGTTTGAAATGGTCTTCTGCTACCAACCCAAACTCCCCATTGTACAATATGCACTCATGTCGATTGTTTCGTAAGACTGCCGCACACGAAGCAAGGCCATAGGAAACCTTGTTATAGCTGACGTTTTGCAAAGCATACCACGGAGGATCGATTAATAAAACTCGTGCCATCGTTATACCACCTTCTTAATGCGTTTCGTTCTCATACAACAATGTAGTTTAAACGTTATAGGTAATGACCCCGGACACGGTCATTGCCCTCGTCTATCATGAATATGTTCGTCAATAAGCTTAATGACCTGCGCTGGCTTTATTTTCTTTAAACACTCCATCTTTTCTGCGCGGGCGCAAGGCTCATCCAGGCTCAACAGTAGCATGGATTTTCTACAGGGAATACATTCGAGGTCAGAGGTGACGATAAAATGCTTTTTGTGCGTGCGCGCCAAGAAAGCGCTATTCGTCGGCCCGTAAATGGCGATAAGCATCGTACATTTAACTGCGGCGGCCAGATGAACGACGCTGGTATCGTTGCTAATGCATATATCGGCCTTCTCTATTAACGCCGCAAGCTGCTGAAATGTCAGCTGATTACAGAGATTATAGCTGTTGCCGATTTCTTTATGCACAAAATCGCATACCTCGGCATCATGCGGGCCCATGCCTGAAATAAAAACATAATAGTTTTTTTTAGCCAGGTGGGCGATGACTTCTCGATAATACTCAGCCGGCCAACGCCTTGAATTATGATGCGGGGTCCCTCCGGGATGCACAACCGCTATAGGATGGTTTACGTCAATGCCGACTATTTTTTTTAAAATACGTTGCAGCTGGTCTCTACTGCTTCTATCGACTTCGAAATACAGCTCAGGAGACGAGACAGAATCAATGTCGAAATACGTAAGCAGATTAAGATAAAAAGACGGGCCTACAAGATCAAACTCATTAACCGTATGATGTTGCATTGCCAGAACTGCCTCATCAGGCCTATGAAAACCGACTATCGCGGGAATCGCTAAAACGTTAAGCAGGGCACCCTCGAGCATAACGGTCCAGGGAAGTTGTCCGCAATTAATGCCTGCTCCATAATTACGCCGCGATAATGTTAGATATTCTATCGGGTAATAACAAAGCGCTTTGAATATAGCCTGCCTGCGAGAATGTGTATGGGCAAAATGCCGGGCGCAGGAAAAATCGACATAATAAATATTTTTGTATATGGATTGTTGTGCGAGCGCTGCGGCTCGTTCCGGATTATTTGATACAAGGTCAACCTCATATTTCTTTGATAATTCCCGTACCAATGAAGACATCATTAAGAGGTCGCCAAGGCCACCCGTATTCGTAATCAAGATCCTCCGAGGATTTTTTTTGACGGCACGGCGACATGCAAAGACAAACAATGCTACCGGCAACAATAGTATATGGTGATACCGTAGCTGTTTCCAGCGAAATAGAAACAATTTTATCGTCTGGAATAATCTTATCAGAATCATGTGTAATACATTGCAACAAAAATTATTTATGGACGGCTATGCGTTCTGCATCGAATGTTCCTGAAAAAGTCTCTAAGACTGCGAAGGTATTTCTTTATGCGTACCTTATAATAGTGCTTCAATCTATACTCAAGAAACTCTTCCTTTGGCGTATCAAACCAACCTGGTCCGCTGCCAAATCTACCGCGTACAGAATCTACCGCTCCGCGTATAATCAACACTATCGCTGTTATCCGTAAATAATATTGATGGGTAAATAACTTTTTAATATCATGCATGATCCACATAATAAGCTCTTTGGGGATTCTCTTTTTTACGAATCCGTGCTTTTTCGCGAATAAGAGCCTGTTCCGAGAAAGATAATAATAAATGCCGGGGTGAGCAGCGTTATCGGTCGAGGCGGCGACTTTATGGCGTACACGTGCCGCCGGAACGTAGATGTTGCGTAAGCCTGCGTTCTTTATCCGTAGGCCAAAATCAGTATCTTCCCAATACAAAAAGAAGCGCTCGTCAAAGAATCCGACCTTCTCGATAGTAGAACGGCTCAAGAAAATAGCTGCACCGGTAATATAATCAACTTGGGCGATTGTATCGTATTGTCCGCAGTCTTGCTCGCGTTCCCCGCGATTGAAGGCATGCATAATAGACTTATCCGTAATGATGCCGCCGGCATGCTGAAGGCGGCTTGAATCTTCGTAGTAAACTATTTTACACCCCAATGATCCTGCGTTTTTCTCATTGAGCGCGGCGGCAACGAGAACGGACAGGATTTCTCGATTAACAAGCGTATCGTTGTTGAGTATAAAAATATAATCGGCGCCGCTTTTAAGAGCATACCGTATGCCGACATTGTTGCCGCCGGCATACCCTAGGTTTGTATGGTTTTCTATAAGAACTATCTCGGGGAATAATTTTTTGATTACCTTTGAGGAGCCATCGGTCGAAGCATTATCGACAACAATAACCTCATAATTTGAATAGTCTATAGCGCCGATAGACGTAAGGCATGCGGGCGTATACCGCAACCCATTCCAATTAAGCAGTACGATAAATATTTTTGGTTGGTTTATCACACGCCCCTACAACTTGATCATACGTTTCATGCTCACTGGAGAATACTACGAGCACAAGATCTCGTGATTCTAGGGTATATACGGAAACAATGGCTCCGGTTAGGATAAAGAGAGCAATTTCTGTGCTGCCGCTTGCACCTCCTCTACGGTAACCTGTAAAATACAGTGGGGCGTAAGACTGACACAGCCGTATTTACAAACATCATCTGGTTTTTTAGGGCCAAGTTGGATGTGCGGCACTTTCCATGGCTTAAAAGCCTGCGGTGTATTGAGGCTCATGGGAAAACTTGTGTTTCCAAACGGAGAAATTTCTACGACTGGTATGCGCAGCGCCGTTGCTATGTGCTTTAAGCCGCTATCGCTACCGATAGAAAGAACACAAGATTTTAGCAATGCTGTTGCCTGCCGAAGCGTGGTCATCCCAATAATATTAACCACCGATTCTCCTAAATCCCTGCTCAGCTCTTCTCCCATATCTTTCTCCAGAGAATTACCCAGAAGAAGTATCCGAACATTATAGTTCTTGTGCAGCCACATGCCCAGTTGCCGAAATCGTTCAGGCGGCCACCTTCTTCTTGGTACACTGGCTCCCATACAGAAGCACACAAGCAGATCATGGGGCTTGACGCCGTGACGCGTAAGTGTCTCCTCAGCAAAATGAATATCCCGTTCATCAATCCAAACCTCTAAGGCATCATCCGTAACGCTGCCGCCAAGAAATTTTACTACCTCTAAATTCCTTTCTACCTCGTGCCTAAGCGTTGTGTCTAAAATTACGTCCGTAAACAGCCTATCGCATCCTTTATTCCCCTTTTGCTTGTCGACGTGGACGCGTTCGGAATAGGCAACGCGCCGGGCTGCGCCGCTTACATAGGTCAACAATGAGCCATAATAGCCCTTATCAAGGTGCCACACAGGTAAGACTGCCACATCGAACTTTTTTGCCCATAAATGCCTGGCCGCAAAAGTTACGATCTGAAAATAGTGTGTTAATGTTTTGTGGCAGCCTGTTGCTTTTGGTTCAAACGTTAATATTTCATCAACATAGGGACACATCTCTACCAGATTATAGATCTCCGGCTTTACGATAAGCGTGATCCACACACGCGGCATATTCTTTCGCAATTCCCTCAGAAAGGGAGTGATTAAGATCACGTTGCCGATTTCATCTAAACGCGTGACAAGGACTCTTCTTGCCAGAAGAATAGGTATCGATCTATTTCGATGACGAAACCCAAAAAGCCAAAAGATCGGCTCACCCACAAAACGAGTTATGCGGAGCACCAAACGTACCGGTTCGATCATATCCGCAATAAAGGTAAATAAAGTTGTTGGTTTCATTTGTTATTGATGCATACTAGCGCATCTCTTTTGCATTATCAATGCGGGTTCCGACAAGAAGACGAAAGAGCAGTGCCACATGGTTTCGACATGGCGCATTCACCGACAACAACAGCAGTGAAACAAACCCATACTGTAATGCCAAGTACCGATGGCCTAATCTATATTGTTCTTCCGCGCGCGCGTAAAAGGAGAGTGATTTTTTTTGCCACTGCACTTTATTAAACGAATACCAATAAAAGTAATACGCCGGCGTCAACATGCTACCCCAGTATTTCTGACTGATTCTCATACGCTCAGCGAACCATTTTTTTTCAGCGGTTTGACTTAATTGCAATATTGATTTCGATGAAGAATGAAATCGATATACCGCTAAAACTCTATCCAGATAACAGAAACGGTACCTGCTGCTTAATCGTATCCATAAATCATAATCCATAGAGTAATGCAGCGTTTCATCGAGAAGGCCCACGTTATCAATAGCTTCCCTGGAATAAAAAATCGAATGCGTAAGCCAGCAGGGGCCATCGGGACGTACATATGACCACCATCGTATAAGATCTTTTCTTTTTGAAAAGTGCCCCTTCCATATCCCGGTAATCGTACCGGATTCATCAATTAAATGGCAATCCCCGAATATAACGTCTCGATTCTTGAGTGAATCCAGCTGTCCGGCAACTGCCCCAAACACATCGGATAAATATGCGTCATCGGAATTAAGCCAACCGAGTGTCGCTCCCGTTACCCTGGCAAACCCTTTATTGATCGCGGCGGCCTGACCGTTATCCGATTCGCTTACCCAGTAGCTTAGCCATGGGGCGTACTTCTTAATTATTGCAACGCTTTC
>JBDRAN010000045.1:0-8319 GCA_043823745.1 Candidatus Omnitrophota bacterium
GACACCCCGCGCGCTCTGCTCTCCGGTCCGCGGGGACGTGGACGAGGGCCATACCGCGTTGAATAACAACCCGCAGGGGGTCAATGCAGCTCCGCATGGATTGGGCTGGTTGATGAAGGTCAAACTCGATAATCCCAACGAACTCCAAGCTCTGATGACCGAAGCAGTGTATCAAGAGTTTATCGCCAAAGAAGCACACTGATAAGCCACAGACGTATCAGCTACCTAAGCTCTTACGCTGATGAGCTCATGAGCTAAATTGTCTGTAGCTTGAAGCATGTAGCAAAATCATGCCATACATTCTCAACACTCCCGATGACGTTACGTTAATGCTTGCCGCAATAGGGGCAGGGTCTCTCCATGAGCTTTACGCTCATCTGCCTGAAAAAATTGTGCTTCAAGAAAAGCTCGCGATCGGTCCCGGCTTAAGTGAATACGAAGTGAAACAAAAACTGGAGGCACTTGCCGGTCAGAATATTTCTTTTAAGCAATGTAATTCTTTTCTGGGTGCGGGATGCTATGATCACTATATCCCGGCTGCCCTATCCACGATCATCTCCCGGGCGGAGTTTCTAACAGCGTACACCCCTTATCAAGCAGAAAATTCTCAAGGGATCTTGCAGGCAATCTATGAATACCAGAGCTACATGTGTCTTTTGACCGGTATGGACGTCTCAAACGCTTCTCTGTTTGACGGAGCGTCAGGATTAGCGGAAGCAGTGCTTATGGCATTGCGCATAACCGGTAAACGTAAGGTTGTTGTTGCCGGGAGTGTCCATCCTGAATATCGTACGACACTGGTAACATATTTGAGTGGTTTTGATTTCACGATCGAGGAGGTCGGTTTTACGGAAACCGGCCTTCTTGACCTTTGCGCCTTGCAGCATGCCTGCGATGATACAACTGCCTGCTGCGTGTTTGGGAGCCCGAATTTTTTTGGTATTATCGAGCCCGGTGAAGCGATTGCCGGAATTGCTCAAGAAAAAAAGGCGCTTTCGGTGCTGGTTACCAACCCTTTGTCCTGTGTTATTTTAAAATCGCCCTCAAAGCTTGGTGTTGATATTGTTTGCGGGGACGGGCAAGTTTTAGGCGGGGCTATGAATTTTGGCGGGCCAAGCTTTGGTTTTCTCGCCACTAAGAGAGAGTTTTTAAGGCAGATGCCCGGTCGTATCGTGGGAAAAACGATTGATAAAGCGGGTAATCCCGCGTATTGCCTGACCTTGCAGGCGCGTGAGCAGCATATCAGACGCCAACACGCGACCAGTAATATTTGTTCCAACCAGTCACTGAATGCTATTGCCGCGGCGCTGTACATGGCCTTTATGGGTAACGAGGGCCTTGAGCGTGTCGCGACATACTCGCTTAATCTTGCGCATTATCTCCATGAGCGTATCCGTGAAGTCCGCGGCGTTGAAATTGTTTTTACCGCTCCCTTTTTTAACGAATTTGTCTGGAAGATACCTGCCGCAAAAAAACTTTGCGCGTGCCTTCGTGAGCATAATATTATCGCTGGTTTTTGCATGGAAGAGGCATATCCCTCGTTACGTGATTGTATCGTAAGCTGTTGCACTGAAAAGAAAACAAAGAAAGATATCGATAGTTTTATTGAAGCGTTAGAGCATGCAATGTAGATATTAAGAGAATAAACCTATGGATCGAACATTAATATTTGAAAAAGGTAAAACCGGAAGGGCTACGAATTATGTTCCTTCTCCGGACATGGTGATGGCGCCCGCCCAGAAGCTCCTGCCGCAGGAGTGCTTGCGGCTTGATGAGCTGGGGTTTCCTTCGCCAGGAGAGCTTGAGGTCATTCGGCACTATACCAACTTATCGCGCCTTAATTTTTCCGTGGATACCAATTTTTATCCTCTTGGTTCATGTACCATGAAGTATAATCCGAAAATAAATGATTATGCGGCGGGACTAGCGGGTTTTACCGACATCCATCCTTACCAGGATAGTTCATCGGTTCAGGGCGCGCTCGCGCTTATCTATCATCTGGAGAAGATCTTATGTGAAATCACCGGTATGAAACGTTTCACGTTTCAGGCCTCAAGCGGAGCGCAAGGGGAACTTGCCGGAATGCTTATGATACGTAAGTACCACCAGGATAAGAAAAACAACAAGAAAAAAGTCATCGTTCCTGATTCAGCGCATGGCACTAATCCCGCAACCTCGACCATGTGCGGCTATGAGACCGTGGTGATTAAAAGCACCAAAGAAGGCTTGATCGATCTTGAGGCACTTTACGCTGCCGTTGATCGTGAGGTCGCCGCGCTTATGTTGACCAATCCCAATACCCTGGGGCTTTTTGAAGAAAATATTTTGGAAATCAGCGAGCTTATTCATAAAAACGGGGGACTCATGTATTACGATGGAGCTAATTTTAATCCCCTGTTAGGTATTACAACCCCGGCGTTGATGGGCTTTGATGTTATTCATTTGAACCTGCATAAGACGTTCTCAACGCCGCATGGGTGCGGCGGTCCGGGAGCGGGAGCGGTGGGTTCAGGAGAAGAGCTCCTTGATTATTTGCCTACTCCGCTCGTTGATAAAAAGCATGGTTCCTTTTGCTGGGGCGGCGCTCCCGCGCATTCAATCGGCAGGTTGCGCAGTTTTTATGGAAACTTCAATGTCCTGGTGCGTGCCTACGCGTATTTGCTCAGGCTCGGCCACGAAGGGTTATTGCGTGTCGCGCAGAACTCCATCCTTAATGCCGGGTATATCCGCGCGGAACTGGAACGTACCTATTTGTGCGCGTCAAAAAAGCCTTCGATGCATGAGGTGGTTTTTTCCTGCGTTAGGCAAAAAGAAAAAGGGGTCTCGGCTCTTGAGATTGCCAAGCGTCTCATTGATTTTAATATACATCCGCCGACCATGTATTTTCCTTTGATTGTAAAAGAAGCGCTCATGGTTGAACCGACAGAAACGGAAAGCAAGGAAACGCTCGATACGTTTATTGAGGCAATGCGTACAATTGACCGTGAAATTAGCGAGAACCCCGAACGCGTAAAGAACGCTCCCCATACCACCGAAACCCGCCGTGTTGATGAAGTGTACGCCGCGCGCAATCTTGACTTACGATGGCACAAGCCTGGCGCCTGATCCTGGACGGTAAACTCGATGGCCCCTGTAACATGGCGACTGACGAAACGCTGCTGTATGCCTATGAAGCTACAGGTATCCCTGCCTTGCGTATCTATGGCTGGCAGGCTCCCTATATTTCGTTAGGGTACAATCAGGACCCGGAGCAGGTTTTAAAAAAAGGGCGCACAACCGCGTTTGTCCGTCGCCTGACCGGAGGATCGGCAATTCTGCACGATCAAGAAATAACCTATAGCGTATGTTGTTTGCGGCAGGATTTGAACTTATCCATCCGCGTGAAGGATTCCTATCGAGAGCTTTGCGTTTTTCTGATTGATTTTTACCGGCGCCTGGGCCTGCGCGCGCGTTTCGCACGTGATGTGGGCGAGCTAAAGGGATTCGGTCATTACGGAAATTTTTGTTTTTCTTCCTGCGAACACTTTGATCTTGTGATTGGCGGCCGTAAGATCGGCGGAAACGCTCAGCGTAGAAGGCATGACCTTATTTTCCAGCACGGGAGCATTCCCCAGACGCTCGATTTTTCACGTATCCGCGCCTGCATCAACGACGAGCATATTAATCCCCACGTCTGCGGCGCGCTCGATATTTTATTGGGCAGGCCCACTGACTTTTCCCGTTTACAGGAGATGCTGGCGGAATCGTTTAGAGAGACGTTCAGTCTTGATTGCCAGCCCAGTGCATTGACGAGCCATGAGGCCGATACACGGGATTATCTTGTTACCGCAAAATACAGTAGTCCGGCCTGGAACTACCATAGAGAGAATGTTTCGATAGATCCGGTGCGCTTATGAGGTCATACGTACCCCAGAAACCGTTGTGGCTTGATAAGAAGCTCAATTTAGGTGCCTGCAGAGAGGTAAAAGAGCTTTTACGCGCAAGCGGGGTGCGTACGGTTTGCGAAGAATCGTTATGCCCCAATATTACTGAGTGTTTCAGCGTAAAGACCGCCACGGTGATGATTTTAGGCTCAATCTGCAGCCGAAACTGCACTTTTTGCGCCGTACAGAAGGGTATACCTTCTCCGATTGACGCTGGTGAGCCTGAAAGGGTACGCCTGGCAGCAGAGAAGCTGGGATTGCGCTACGTGGTAGTAACGTCAGTTACCCGGGATGATTTAGCCGACGGCGGTTCAGAATTGTTTTCTCGAACGTGCCGGGAACTTAAGAAAATGAGCCCTTCGCCTCAGGTAGAGCTCCTTATCCCCGATTTTCAGGGAAAAATTGAGTCAATTGAGCGTATAGCGTATTCGGGAGCGGAGGTTATCAGTCATAACCTTGAAACCACCCCTTGTTTATATATAGAGGTAAGGAAGGGCGCCGCGTACGAGCGTTCTTTAGATGTTTTAAGACGCATTAAAGAGTTAAACCCGGAAATTTTAACAAAATCAGGCCTTATGTTGGGATTAGGGGAGTCAGGCGAGGATATTCTGGCGGTATTATTGGATTTACGGTCCGTTTCCTGCGATTTTCTTACGTTAGGCCAGTATTTGCCGCCTACCCGGCACCATCACCCTTTAGCGGAGTATATTTCTCCGGAAAAGTTTAATTTTTTTGCTTCAGAAGCCCGTAACCTCGGTTTTAAGGGGGTACAAAGTTCTCCCTATACCCGTTCTTCTTATCGCGCTCATACCTTTCTTCCGGTTTCCTAATTCATCGATATCCCGATTTTTTTGTGAATGCCTATCGATAAGGCTTTCGATAAAAAGCTTTCAGCTCTCAACCATTGGCTTGGCTATGGTCGCGGCTTTCGCTACGTACCTCGCGCTTAAAGGTATGGCGCGAGTATTGCCCTTCTGGGCAAGAAGCGAAACCATGCCCCTCTGGGCTAGACGCCAAACCGATGGCTGATAGCTGACGGCTTAAGCATAAAATTATGCTTTTTTAGCCTATTTTATACACAATATATAGTAGTAACTACAAAGCGCCACAATATATGGTAATATTATGATAAATTATAACAAATTATTCTTGACGCAAAACCATAATGATATTTAAATAGAGATACAATCGATGTGCGCACGTAAGAGATGAAGATGAAAAAAATGAAAAGACAGAGAGTTCCCCGATTAATGAGTGTTGATGAATTGGCCGAGTATCTTGGTTTACAGAAGCAGACGATTTATAATTGGCTTACCCAGAAAAAAATCTCAGGTCTTAAGATAGGCAAGGTATGGCGGTTTGATCGTAAATATATTGATGAATGGCTAAAAAAGTGCAGTAAGGCAAACAATGGCTAAAAGAAACGTAGGCTTATATCTCGGCGTTAATTCGGTTGGTGGCGTTGTCGTTGAAAACAGGAAGATCGTCGCGTACGCCAAGTATGATGTTTCTGCGGTCGAAGAGGAAGCGAAGATTGAGCGCCTCAGCGAAGAAATACGATGGGAAGCGCTTGTCAATAAAGTTCTCCGTGATATCGGAGCTGCCGAGAAAGATGTACGCGTTTCGTTGTCTGATAAGGATTTTATTTTTCGCTTTCTCGATATGCCGCTTATGAAGAAGAAAGAGATCGAGAGTTCCCTTGTGTATGAGGTTGCCAAGTATATACCTTTTAAGATCGATGAATTGCGGTGGGGGTACGGCTATACGACATTCGCCCGCGATAGGAAAATTAATCTTTCGTTTGTGGGGATAAAAGATAACAATTTCGTTAAGGTTACCGATATTTTGACGCGCCTGGGCCTAAACGTGGTAACCGTTGAGCCATCCTCATTGTCCCTGGTGCGCGTACTTAAAACGAGTAAAGCACACGCCGCAGTTAAGAATTTTGCGCTTCTTGACTTTACGAGTTCAGAGGCGTACCTGACGTTTTTTTATCATGACTTACCGTTATTTAACCGTTACCTGGCTATCCCGCTTAAAGAGGGGAAGATCGATTTCGAAAAATTCATCGATGCGGTGCGCATGTCCTTTCAATACTTTAAGCGAGAGTTTGATTTTTATGACGTGGAGAAATTTATCGTTGTCGGCGGCGCGGGAGTCGAGAATATAGCGCCGTTCTTTAAAGAAGAATTGCAAACCGACGCGGTCGTTGTTTCGCCTTCGGAATTGCTGGATAAGCCCGGTTGCGAGGTAGAGCACGTAAAGGCTCTCGGCGTAGCAGGCTTTGACTATTACCCATACTCGTTTAAGCCCCTTCTTACGAAGAAAGAAGATGTGATTATACCCCGGGCAGGTGCTCCGAAGGAAATACCGCTTAACATAGGGCTCCTGCTTGCGCTTATCGGGATTGGGCTGTTGGTCGTTTTTCTTTTTGCGGCATTTACCGGCAGCACGATTTCTACGGAAAAAGCGAGTTTAAGAATCGAAGAATCGAAAATTATGATCCCCCGTGAACTGGCAGATTTATCCTGGGAACAGCGGGAAGAGAAAGTAATAGAAAAAGAAAACAATCTTCTTGAACTGCAGACGTTGCAGGGTTCGCTTATGAAATCAAGCCCTCTCTTTGAAAGAATAGCTTTTTGTATGCCCGAGGGTTTTTGGCTGGATACCTTAAAGGTGGCGCTTGGCCCCCAGGGGAAATATACCGTTACGATGCACGGGTTTGGTTTTTTATCCGATGCCAACCTGGAGCGCCTGGCCATTGACGGTTTGGTTTCAAAACTCAAAAAAGATGACGCGCTAACGGGAATGTTTGAGAATATTGATCTTATCTCTACACAGCGCCAGGAGATACGGCAATTTATGGTAACTTCGTTTACCGTTAAAATGGAGTAATGATGGAAGGACTTGGTAGATATAAAAACGTTCTTGCCGCACTTGTTATTATCGTGGTCTTTGCTTTTGGAGCAAAGAAAATCTTTGAAGATTATCAGCTTAAAGGACGGAAGTTACAGGAATACAAACAAATAATCGACAAGGGAAGAGAATCCATGGAGCGCTGGCAGAAAGCATCGGGAGAGTACAATACGATCGCTGCTAAGTTTTTCCAGCAAGACCCCGCTCTCTTTAAACGATTCGTGGAGGATGCCGCGCAAAGCAGTAACGTTATGATTAGTTCATCGAGCATCACCAAGGAGGAGAAGGGTCAATTTTTATATGTTAAGCTGTCCATGAAGTCTCAAGCGTCGTACCGTAACCTTACCCGTTTTATAAAGGCTGTTGAAGCAAAAACGGTGAAATTTGAGCAGTTAATGATACAAAAGAGTGGGAATCGTAATACAGAGCAGGATATTGTTATACAGGGATTTGTCCTTAAATAATATGATGAAGTACTTTATTTGTATTGTGCTTGTCGGTATGGCCACGGTAGGCGTGTATGCCGAAGACCAAGCAGCCGAGTATCGAGATCCCTTCGAGTCGGTTTTGCCTGAGGAGACGGGGCCGGGTACCGGCGGACAAGAATCGGGTGAGGAAATTACCCTCCCCAGTATTACCGTTGAGGGAATTATCTTCGGGGTTAAGATGCCGCAGGCGATTGTTGACGGGGACGTATATAGAGAAGGAGATACGCTTAAGAGCGTCGATGCGAAAATATTTAAAATCGAAAAGAATGTTGTTTCGCTTCAATATAAAGGAAAAATATTTGAAATCGGAATTCAAAAAGCCATGAGTGAACAGAAGGAGGCGCAATGAAAAAAAGTATTTTATTAATTCTTCTTATGATGATCCCGCTCTCGTTGGTCTTTGCACAGGATAATATTTCCGGGGATTATTTTATGGCGGTATCCCAGAAGCTTATTTCGCTTGACTTGGAGAACGCCAACCTCGTCGATGTCCTCAAGATGCTTTCGCAACAGACAGGGCTTAATTTTATCGCCACCGAGGCGGTGCGCGACCGTAAGCTTACGCTGTATTTGGAAGGTACGCCCTTAAAGGAAGCGATCGATATTATCTTTAAAGCAAATAATCTTACCTACGATTACTACCCCGACGCTAATATGTTTACGGTAAAGGAGATGGGCAAGCCGGCCATCGAGCTGCGTACCAAGGTGTATCATTTAAAATATGCGCGTGTTTTTACTTCCGCACTGACAAAAGAAATTGAAGATAAAATGCGGCCAAAGGATGAAGAGGAGTCCTCATCAGGCACATCAGCGACCGCAGGCTCCGAAGGAGATAAGAAGAAGGAACAGGGGTTGCAGGAGATTGTCAAGAAAATCCTGACCGAGTTCGGTAAAATTACGGAAGACCCGTCGACAAACTCACTTATCGTAACGGATGTCCCTTCCCAGTTCGCCACGATCGATGAAGTCGTCGCGAGCCTCGATATTGCAGT
>JBDRAN010000046.1:0-8784 GCA_043823745.1 Candidatus Omnitrophota bacterium
ATCGGAATTAAGCCAACCGAGTGTCGCTCCCGTTACCCTGGCAAACCCTTTATTGATCGCGGCGGCCTGACCGTTATCCGATTCGCTTACCCAGTAGCTTAGCCATGGGGCGTACTTCTTAATTATTGCAACGCTTTCATCGGAGCTCCCTCCATCGATAATGATATATTCTAAATCAGAATACCCCTGAAGAAGTACCGAACGGATGGTCTCCTCGATGAATTTCCCCTGATTATAGCTGGGCGTAACAATGCTGATGCGCGGCCAGGGGGAGCCGTCGGGCATGGTTTCGGGAAGTTGCGGGCTCTCCACGGTCCATGGCCAGCCGGTTTTTCCTTCCGGAGGAGGCGGTAATTCTTGTAGGGTTGGAGAACGCATAGTGATAGAGCCTTATCGATCCTAATACTTCAGTTTACATCGCGTTAGGGGGACCGCACATCTCTCTGAATTAATGTTTTTCGAAGAGAGCAATAAATTTCAGGTTGGTTGCGGTGCCAACTTCTTCATTATTTTCTAAATAAAACATTTTTAAACTCAACTTATCCATGGCGCCTATAATACGTTTCTTGAATGTATGAGGACTGTAAAAACGGGCGTACCGATTACGAAAATTTCTGATATATATAACTTTCTCTCCTCGCATCCAGCGTATTCCTCGATGATCCATACAGGGGTCGGTTAAAAAAAAATCCGAGTGCCCGAAATGTACCGGCAGAATACACAACCTGCCATTTGTACATAATAATCTATTGGCTTCTTTCATAAAAATAATATCGCGATCGTTTTCAAAATGCTCAAACGAGCAATGCAAA
Source organism: Candidatus Omnitrophota bacterium (assembly GCA_043823745.1). Lineage (GTDB taxonomy): Bacteria > Omnitrophota > Gorgyraeia > Duberdicusellales > 4484-171 > JAQTOI01. The sequence goes on from JBDRAN010000046.1 coordinate 813, forward strand.
ACAAGTTTGCTGACAGAATTATCGGGCAAAGGAACAGTAACGGCGTCGCCTCCAATCGTCGTCCCGTGTACTCCGGGAGCATATGTTTGGTCGAGCTTATAGGCAACACATCCATACAGCTGTTTTACAATATCACTGAAAGGGGAATGCAACGCTGCAACATCGAGCACAATATCAGATGAAGTAATTTCAAGGCATTTGATCGACATGAAATGCTCAAGCGCTTTTTCCTCAAAATTACACCCCGGGTACAGGCCGCCGCCGTAATAATCCTCAGGATAATGGGCGGCTTTCACATACGTAGCATATTCCTGGAGATTGACCCGGATCGAGTGCACCGTAATACCTAAGGTTTCCAGCTGCTGACGTATACGGAAAGAATCGATTTTCGGACACACCGTATCAACAAAGGGATTCCACTGATACCCCAGTTTCCATTGTATGTCACGACAGAACGACAGTATTCTAAGTACAATCCAGCGAACGGCGCGGGTCAGTTTTTTATATCTTCCGTTTTTACGCATGTGGAAAAATTCCTACGCGCAGCGGCCACGTCTGCGAACGATTACCGCGGTATAGTACAAAAACACTCGTGAGTGCTGGCTTATGAATCATCCGAGCGCCTCTATGGATAAAAGATGCGATTGGCATCAGCATTTCATCGGGAAGAAACTCAAGGAGAAAGCTTCTGCTTAAAGTATTTTTCATCAATCCTTTTAACATATACCGGGTAACCACCGAAACGTTGAGCAAGGAAATTTCCTATCCCGATAAGTTTTGTGACGACAATCATCCTTTCTCTGGCTAACAGTAAGATGTCCCAGTACATTCTTTTAATGAGCGGGGTTTTCTTCCCGTAAAAAGAATGAGGGAAGAAATCAGAAAGTACCGCTGCGTACTCATGCCACCGCTGTAGAGCCGGTAAATTTCTTTGTGCCCAATACAAACGATTTCTGACGAAAAAGTAATAAAAAAGCGGCCCCTTACCGCCAAAGGACCTGCTTACTTTATGCCAAACTTTTGCCCGCGGAATTATTAAGAGCGTAAAACCTGAACGTTTTACCCGGCAGCACCAATCAATTTCGTCATAATTCAAGAAAAATGACGGTTCAAAAAAACCGGCTTTCTCGACGACGGCACGGCGAAAAAACATAACAGAACCATCGACATAATCTGTTTCGACGGCATCGTCATCGACCCCATGGTGCCGCTCGAGAAAACGCATCGCATGGTGGTCCCAATATTTTGCGGTAAAAGTCGGTAAATCTCGTTCTTGATACGAATATATGCTGGTACTAAAAACTCCTGCTTCGGGATGATCCTGCGCTGCCTTAAGAAGAATCGTGAGAATGTCCCGATTGACAACCGTATCATTGTTAAGGAGTAAAATAAATTCTGCATTGTTTTTTAACGCATGCCTGATGCCGACATTATTACCCTCCGCGTACCCTCTATTAACGGGATTATTAATTATCGTAACGTAAGGAAATGAAGTTTTGATTGCGCCCGGAGAACCGTCTGTTGACCCGTTATCCACAACGATTATTTCAACATTAGGGTATTGAATCTTCCCTACGGATGTAAGACATTCTATGGTATCGGCTGAGCCGTTCCAGTTAAGAATAATAATAGCTACTTTATCGTTCATAATATTCCACTCAATATTGCTCGTACATGATTATCGGAATTTCTGTAGACCAGAATTATTCCGCAATCTCTTGTGTTAGGAATTTTTTTATAATACTGAGTAGCTTCGGCGCCCCCACCTCAGTATCATACTGATGCCGCACTTTTTCTGCGGCATGCCGGCCTAATTGTTGGCGCAGGTCAACATCATGCAACAAATGCATCACGTGTTCGGCCATAGCCTCGATATCCATGTAGGGAGCCAGGCGACCGCAGGTATCATCAACAAACGCCTCTGCCGCTCCAATGGTACTAAAGCATACGATTGGTTTACCAACAGAGGCGGCCTCAAGAGCAACGAGCGAAAAAGGCTCCTCCCGAGAAACCACGGTAATGATATCGGAAGCAGCAAAATAATCTACGGGGTTCGGGACTTGTTCGATGAAATGTACGAAACGCTCCAGATCATAAGCCTCTATGTCGTGATATAATTGTTTAAAATAACACCCTTCCGTAGTACCGCCAATCCATATGAAATATACTGGGATATTAGGCTGCCGGGTATGGACGGTGCGTGCAAGTTGTATAAATAAATCTGACCCTTTACGCCAATCGATATCGCCTGCCGCGCACACAATGAACGACTCAACGGGAATATTTAATTGCCCGCACAGGCGCGCGCGTAAACGATGGCAATCTCGGGTAGCATACGATGATGCTGGTATAAACCCATACACGAGATCGATGGTATCGCGCGGTATTCCATGGTGCTCCACGAGACTCTTACGGACGGCCTCTGAACATGCAGTATAATGATGAGTATATTTTTTTACTTTTTCGAAAATTTTTATCCCTATATAATAACGCATGACAAAATCAGACTCATGGACAAACGTGATCGTAGGGCATTGCAAGCCTGCAAGAAATTCTAAAGCCTCAGCATTGGTGCCGGTATTGGAGCAGATAAGCCCGATGTTGGCATGGATTAATTTTCTTCTCAACAATGTACGATGAATGGTTTTGGCGATTCTCTGAACCCCGAGAACATTAAATGCTTTTGCAAGACGATAGTTTGTCACGGGTATCGTCTTGTTAAGAATTGAAACGGGTGCACAAGCGGCGAAATCTGGTTCAAGAGGCCCTCCGTCATCAAGAAGAATCTGAAATGTAATGTCGGTATTTTTTTTCAGCCATGTTAAAAAATAGAGCAATTGTATCGGTGCCCCCGTACGAGAGGCGTTGTGGCTGATAAAAAGAATGCTTTTTGCCATCTGACTATTTTGTTATAAAACGCTGCAATCTTCCTTTATGCCCCTTGCATCGATAAACAAAGAATACATCCCGTCTGTTGCGCGCATAAGATCACCTTGTCTTCAATGCATGTTTGGTAAGGAATTTGTAAACATTTTTTACGGTAAGGTGTGCCATCGAGGAAGCATCCAACCTGAACGCTTGAAGTAAGATAATAAAACTTTTCCATAAAGATACCTTACCCATCGATAAGGCGAGCGCGTATAGTTTTCCGGCAGCATCTTGAGCAACTTTTTTAGCTTCTTTATGTTTCATAACGACCCGGCGGGTATAGGCCCGGCATAGTTTCCGAATAAGGCCGGCAGCTGATTCAATTTGCCTGCTGGTCAAGGGCAATCCTAAACCCATTTTTCTAATAGTATCAATTGCTTCCTCGGGAATAGTTCTTGCTAATAACGCCTGAGCCATTCCATGCACAACCTTTACGCTGCTTTGGTGTTGCATCTGAGGATACCGAGACGTGACCCGGTTATTCCAGACTCTGTATCGTAAGAGCAAGTCCGGAAGGTTGGTAATGTTAGTTATTTCTATTGCCCGCGCCATGAGATCGTAATCTTCTGCACAAACGGCGTTGTCGCGATAAAAACCTAATGCCCTAACGAGGTCGCGGCGCATCATGCTTGAAGGGTGCACGACACAGTCAGAAAAAAGAAGATGCCAACGCACGAGTGCCGGCGACGTAGGAGAATACCAGTCTTCCCGGTGCGCCCCTTGTCCATCGATGCATTCGGCCCAGGTCCCGAGTATTCCGATTTCTGGGTTCGCTTCCATATACTCTACTTGTTTTCGAAACCGCTCCGGCAGACTCACATCATCCGCATCCATACGCGCAATATATTTTCCTTTTGCCTGACAGCACCCATTATTCAGCGCTGCGATTAACCCTAAATGGGCCTGCTCTATAATACGTATTCGGCTATCGCGCTGCGCATAATGCGCAAGAATGCGGGGGGCTTCATCGGTTGAACCATCATTGATTATTAAAAATTCGAATTGATCGAATGTCTGCCAAAGAATGCTTTCGATCGCCTCGTGTAAATAACGTGCGCCATTGTAGACGGGCATGACCACGCTTATGAAGAGCGCTTGATCCATCGGGCATCTCGATTCCGGAATATCGCTGTCCTCATTTCTTTTGTACGGCGAGAATTGAAACCTTATTCTTTATAATAATCGGCGCAAAGTAAGAAGCGAGCTTCAAAGCAAGTCTGGGAAAAAATGTGCGCGTAATTTTATGTATGATACGTATGGATAAACGCCTCGTAACAATTACGGGTTCCCCCTCTACCTCGATAGTCATCGATTCTACAACCGTATATTCATCCCTGGTAAATAAAGCCTCTAAATCTTTGTTTGACGGCCGATAAAGCGTATCTATGGGGTCGGGATGATATTTGTAAACATAGGGAACGGTGATAATAATATAACCGCCTGATCTCGTTAATTCTTTAATTCGTTGAACGACTCGATCGCGGTTTGCGACATGCTCTAAGAAGCTTGTGCATAAAACTACCTCTGCCGGAGTAATATTTTTGAGCACCTCGACACTTTCGCTTGTCATATCGCAGACGATACTAACTCCCTTTCCCTCTCTTTGATCTATATAAATTATAGTAACACCCGATTCGCGGAGGGGCCGAAAGATATAATAATCTACAAACGGCAGAGCTAAACATCGCAGTCTCTCGTCAGATGATCCAACATCGATAAGCGCCTGCCCTCTGTATACGCGCAGCGTAGCCAAGAAATTTGCAATCCATAGGGCTTCCTCTAGAAACATATGTCTCTTTTTTTAATCAGTGACGGCTAAGAAGAGAAATTTCATGGTTCATCGAACCACAACGCGAACCCACCACGAATCTACCATAACCTGAAGCTCCTACATATCTTCTCTCGTAACGATAACCGTACGCGAGGATTTCTGGATATAAGGAGATTGTTATTTTTTTTGCATACACAGCCAGTTTCGTGAAGTTGTATTTTTTCGGCTATGAAAGGGAATAATTGGTATTTTTGCAATACCAGCTCCCGAGCTTTGGCGATAGCCTGTCTGTTGCGCTCCCAGATATCGCTCTCCAAAATTAATAAGATTTTTTTTATAACATCGGGATCGTTGATATCTATACAAATCATAGAATCCGGAGGAAAGTATTCTTTAATTCGAGTACACCCATAATAGATAGGCATGGTCCATGCCAAAAAACAATCGGCAAGCTTCTCGCTCCAGTAGTACGCATTGGAAAAATTTTCTATCGCGAAAGAGTACCGATAGGGCGCCAGGCCGTCCCATTTATTCTGAATGTAGCTAAATCCACGGCCGTAAAGGTGCACATCAATTTTTTTTCTGATGAACTCGAGAAATGCTAAACGCTTCCGGTGTCCATCATAGGTTGCTAAATTGCTTGTTATCCACGATAATTTTTCAGTTTTAGGTGGTATCGCGCACGTTAAAAGAAAATCATAATCTTTGTTTACCAACCAAGGGATTGCCGGTTGAGTGGGAATATGGCGATTCGTATGCAAACGATCGTCCGATGTGTAAATTACGTGATACTTCGTGTCTCCCTGATGTAACCACATGAGTTCCTTAATGGGCGGTTCCTGGATAATCCCCCAAACATGTTCCTTGGGGCATCGTATCGCGGTATCGGTAAGAGGAAAATTAAGCACGAGTGCGTAGTCACATGCCGCAACCTTATCACAGGTAAATTGAACATTTCCCCATATTCCTTTACACCCTGGTGTCTGCCTTAGAATACCGAGATCGTTATCTCGTTCGCCGGGAATATTATAATTTTTTATAATCCGGGCCAGTTTCATGACGGCATACCTACGGGACTAAAAACCCAACTAATATACAAACGACTTTCATGATTTCAATGGAGGGGCATCTTGTAATTGATAGACATCGTCACGTCCGAGAGTTTTTATTAATACATACCCTCTTGATTCCATAAAATCTCTCATTTTTTTTACCTCATAAGGATTTTCGACAACAAACATTTTGATGTTTATTGTTGTAAAATCGATAGATTTGAGAATATCCAATTCGCCGCCCTCGATGTCAATATTGCATAAATCAATTTTTGTAATATTGTATTTTCTAAGCACATCCTCAAGCGGTTCGCACTTTACGTTAATGATTTCTTTAGTTTGTTTATATCGTTGAACTTCCGCATCAATTCTTTGTAAATGCTGAGGATTATATTTCTTTAACAGGCCGCTTAATAAAACACTGTAACCTTTTATCTGGAGAAACTTTTCTTCACCTCGAAAATCACTAATACAACAGTTCTCAACAAAACAATGCCGATTTTGAAGCAACTTATTAAATAATTCTTCTTGAGGCTCTATACACACCCCCTTCCACCTACGGTTACATTCAAAAAAATACGTGTTATTTATTTCTAAACCATCCCCTGCACCAATGTCAACGAAAGTGCCTTCAACCATACCCTTAAAACATACCTGGTCAAGAAATTGATCTTGGCCATATTGGCTATAATATTTCATATATTTTGTAAAAAAGTGGGGAAATTGCTCTAGGCTTTTCCTGGCGGTTGCCGCACAAACAAGACATTTCCCATATCATGCCAGGGCAATTCTTCCCGTTTGACCATAAATCCGCGTGAGATGAGCCACTGGCGAAATTCTGGATACAATAGCACTCCTTCGTATGTTTCCTTAAGACTTACTTCTGTATAAATAGCGGCTACATTCGCTAACAGAGCAGGAGATGCTTTGAGCACCGCGAATTCATATCCTTGAATATCTAACCACAAAAAATCAACTTTTTTAATTTCATTATTCTGGGCCCAATCATCTAACGTAATAGTCGGCACCTCCAACGCTGTCTTAAATGCTATCGCGGGATGGTCAATGAGATGTTCTCGAGGTTTTAATAGAGAACTTGAATCGTTCCCTCCTCCTTCACTAATATACATTTTCATTTTTCCGGTAACATCACTTAATGCCACTGGATAACAGATTATATTTTTATATTGCCCGGTATTTTTTTCCAATTGCGCGAATAATTCAGGGACCGGTTCGAATGCATGTATCGTGGCGTTGGGCAGGAGAATGCTCATTTCAATAGTATCGTATCCCCTGTTAGCGCCCCCTTCAACAATTATAGAATTATCCGGTATAAATTGGTTTATAAAACTTTTCGGGATAATTCCCGTCATCGAGGGGACACACGAATGAGAAGCTGACGCTATCCTCTTAAGCCAATCATTGATTTTACCGAATATCATTAATCCTTAGAGGGTGAAGAATATATAGTTACGTGGACGCTTTAATTTGAAAGCTGGAAGGCAGATTAAGCACCCCTGAACCATAGTCCCATGGATGGGTGCAAGGAATGGTGCCAATGCGTAAGTCCGGTACCCCATTCCAAATGTCTAATTGTTCTGAACTATCCCATAGGCTCACTTTCCAGTAATAAATACCCGGATGTAGAGGTAAACTTTGGAATGTATGAAAAAAATCATATATACCCGGTTCCAGATTAAAATTAAGCTGGGCGTTTCCCCATAATAAATTTTGCTGCTTATCGAAAAGTTCTATACCATGTACTCCATTGGTAATGGCCTTATTAATTCGTACCGAAAATTTGAATGTTACAGGACCGACCGACGTTAACAAATTAAGTCCGGAGGTAGGCTCTACTATTTCCCAGTGAAAAAATTCTGCATCTGCCCTACTATTTCTTAAATGCCGATTATTCGGTAAAGACGCTAAATACGCCGCTCCTTCATATTCTCCAACAACTTCAGCTGTATTCCTAAACATTGCTATGCGACCGTCACGAATCCACACGCACGTCTTGCATAACTTACGAATGGCATTCATCTGGTGGCTCACAAAGAGCACGGTCCTACCTTCTTTTGCCACTTCATCCATTTTTCCGAGACATTTCTTCTGAAATTGTATATCCCCCACTGCAAGCACTTCATCAACAAGTAAGATTTCCGGCTCAAGGTGCGCGGCCACGGCAAAGGCAAGGCGCACGTACATGCCTGAGGAATAACGT
>JBDRAN010000047.1:0-3735 GCA_043823745.1 Candidatus Omnitrophota bacterium
GGTGATCTGCCTGCGTACCAGGTCAAACTCTCTGCCGGAAGCGCGTTCCTGAGCATCCTCGCCAAAGGCAAGCACCGGCGTAAGGCCCGCGGCTATCGCGGCGCGGACTTTTGCGTTGATGACTTTACTTGATTCCTGGAAGCGTATATCTTCAGTATCTTCGTTTGAACCGTGACGGACCTCAGAGTGTCCGATGATGACATGGCTGACCTTCATCTCTTTAAGCTGGGTGGCAGTAGCATGCTGGCCGGAGAATGCTCCCAGCTTATCGCGACGCGCAACGTTCTGCGCGCCAAGCTTAATAAAACCTTTGGGAAGTTTACCTTCGGCTTCAAGCTCTGAGATCGCGCGTGCTGCTTCAGATAGATAGACCTCACTGGGCGCGATAAAGACGTCGACCTTATCTGGGTCAACAGGATTATTCTGTAACTCCTCGGCTATTTCAAAGATAAGTTTCCTGGTCTGGCCGTGCTTAAATTCACGCTTCAGGTTGCCGCCGATGATGGGTTTGCGGTAGGCGGATTCAAGTTCCATGATTGACGGCGCTGCTGTTGATGCCGCGGAACTCGCCAATGCAAGCTGCGTGTTCGAAACAGCATCTTCGGAAGATATCGTTACTGGGTTCCTTTCAACAAACAAAACCATGCTAGCATCATGACCTTTGGGAAATTCCTCGGAAAGCTGAACAATGTCACCACTGAAGACGCTTGGTTTAGCCCGGACATCTCCTGACTCAGAAAGCAATCCAGCAACTTCTAAATCAAGATCGGCAAGATATTGAGCAGCCTTGGTCAAGGTAGTGCCGCTCTCGCTGATCTTGCCATGAAACTCAACGGTATAAATATTGCTATCTCTATCAAGGCCGATTATGTTCAAAGGATTAACCCCTTCGTGCAAACGCAGGTATATTTGGTTTGTCGCCATGTCGAGAACATAATCGCCTCGTCGAACGATTTCTGCTTCTTTGCGAACACGTTGATAACCTGAAGTGGCCATGCGACTGACTATTTCAGCTTCTTTTGTTTCTCTGCCCATATCATCAAATACGTGCATATCGTCAAGTTCTTTAAGATCTAAACTGATAATTCCGCCTTCTGCGGCTAAGATCTTTTTCTTTGAATCACTCGATAGCTGGACGGTTCCCAAGAACCATGCTGGCCATTCATAGCGTGCTCGCGGACGCTCAAACCTTGGCAACTTAAACATCCACTTCGTATCGACCAATACTGGTGCAACCTCAGCCAAGGGCACGGCTTGATGACCCTGCAACATTTTCTTTAAGAAGGTCCCCTGTTTTACATTGGTTATTTTTTGGTTATCGCTAGCTCGATACACATCACCACCAAAGAACTCAACATTACCGTTGCTTAACTCTCTACGTTGAAAACCCTTCAAAATGAGATCCTCCATAATCCGCTGGCCATTCTCCGTAATCACAAAGCCAAAGGTCGGCTTCTGACGCAGCTCAAATAAACCGTCTTGGCCTCTAATTAAATCTTCGGCAAAAGCATAAAGCTTTCCATCTACCAACTTCCAGGAATAATCACATGTATAAAGATCGGTATCCGCTAATGAATGACGCAACGTACTATTTCTTCCTATATCTGAATCAAAATAGGATTTTAAAAGCTCACGATGTTTAAGGCCAACCAGCTTGACCATGTCTCCGCCTATACCTTTACCATCCCATGTAAACCAACCTTTCTTACGATCAAAATAAGCTCTAGCATTCGGGGCAGGGTTAACCACTATAACCACTTGGATATCAGGCCCGAACTTCTTAACACTAATCGCATTATTTGTTGAAAGACCTGCCAGCACTTGAGCAATATTTTCTGTTGCTGCTCTGAACTGTAAATTAAAAATGGAATCTTTTTCGATCGACACATTATAGTCTGTAGTTACATCGCTCGCGTAATTCCTTGTAAGCAACCTTGCCGCCTCTGTATCAAGTACCACAGTGACTTTGGAGTGTTTCTGTAAAAGGGATGCGGGCACGTCTTCAGTAACAGGGCCTTCAAGTGATTTTTTAACGATATCTGCTTTTTTGGCTTTATTGGCTAAGAAGAATAAGTGTTTGCCTTCGAAGATATCAGCCATACCCATGGTATAGGCATAGGGGTTGTTGGTGATTTCCGGATAATCCTCTCTGTTGGCTTCGATGGTTGAATCAGTCAGAGAGACTTCCTGCATACGGGAGTCAAAGCGTGAATAGACAGGAGGCTCGTTGAAGGCAAGATGACCATCCATACCAACGCCAAGCATAACAATATCAGCACCGCCAAAGCTTTTGAGTGTCTGAAGGTAGACCTTTATGTCTGGGTTGGCTCCATTGACATAGTGGATGTTCTCCTTGGGGAGCGCGACTTTACTAAAAAGGTTCTTATTTAGAAAATAGGCAAATGATGCTGGGTGATCTGTAGGTAAACCTTTGTATTCATCTAAATGGAAGGCCTGTACCCTCTTCCAGTCAATGTTGGATTCTTTAGAGAGGTTATCCAAGAAGCCTACCATGGTATTACCCGTGGCAAAGACGATCGTTACCTGTTTATCAGGGTTGGCTTGGAGCTTTCTAATCTCGGAAGCAACCCGACGGCTGGCAGTCTTAGAGAAATCGTCAGCGGTAGTGATGAGTGTGGTGCGTTGCTTGACAGAGTTACCATCGGTAATAGTTTCACTCGATGTAGCGATGAATAATTTTTCTGCTTTTGTGACAGCGGGTGGTGCTGTTATGGCTGTGTTGAGGCTCCCCTTTTGCTGTAAGAATACCGGAGTAAAATCTATGAGTTTTTCTGAATACTCCTTCGTAACAACCGCAGAACTCGCCAGGCTCAGCACCGGCTCTCTTTCTTCTCTTACCCCCCTGCTCTCTCTTCTCTCTCTGCGGTCTGTGGACCGTCCCTTTTCAGGGAGGCTGCGCACTCGACTGTCGACTGTCTTACTTGCCACCGCCGCGATAATACCGGCTCCCACCACCTCCGCCACCCCTTCGGTCCCGAATGCTTTAAAGTGCTCGATGGCTGATTGCCGGGTAGCCGCGGTGATGGCGTCTTTGACAGCGTCAGGTAAGGCGTTTAATTCTGACTTGTATGTACCTAAGAGGTTCTTTAATTCCTTACCGATAAGCTTCTGGAGGCGCTTTGCGCCGACGTCCTGAGCGAGCGTAAGCGAGTCGAAGGGGGCCAGGTTTTTGGCATGGAGTGCTTTGTCTTCTTCGGGGCTTGGTGTAAGAGAAGTTACTTTGTAATTCTTTCCGTATTTCTCTACCAGGGTTGTAAGTATGCGGTTGACTAAAGCTTGTATAGTTGAGTCTTCTTTGGCTTTTTCTGTCAGGGTATCCCAGACAATATTCTGCCAATGGGTACCCACATGCGCTGAGGCAATGCCAGCAGCTCGCAGCATGGGCAGAGTTGATAAAGGTGTTCCGGTTACACCGTGCTGGACTATCTCTATATTAAAAGGCTTTAAGGCTTCGGTTATGGCCTGGGTTGTGCGGATATTCATCTGGGTCTGTATCAGATTGCCTTCTTTATCGTAGTTGTTACCGTGGGCGGTGCCGTTGTTGATGGCCAGCCGGTCGATAGTTATTCCATGATCGAGCAGGCCTTTGATTCTTGAGACAACCACCGGCTGATTGTTTTCTTTGACCAATTCAGAATAGACGATAGCGTTTGTTTTGGGGTCTCGTTGAATGGTTTCCTGATAGCGGATACCGGTGATAAATTCCAACGCATC
>JBDRAN010000048.1:0-66261 GCA_043823745.1 Candidatus Omnitrophota bacterium
ACGTGGATGTTTTTAACGAATGGGTGTTCTTTTGGATCAAGACTTAGGAGATTTCTCCATGTTCTGTCCCAATCAAATACAATGCAGCGCTTACCTTGCTTTGCAAGTTCTATGAAGAGGTTATAGCCAAGAGTGGTTTTGCCTGTACCGGAAAGCCCGGTGATGAGCATGTGGTTTTTTACGTCTTCGAAATTGAGGTACAGAGGAAAAAGCTCTCTTTTGCGGCCTCCTGAGTCCTTGCCGTAGCAGACTGTTCCGGCAAAAACTTCCTTCCTGCCCTCACATTCAGTCTTTGTGACTGGCGGCAACAGAACATCGGTGTTAAGAAGGTTGTCGTTCAGTAGCTTTCTGGATGAAATACTGAGGATTTTCTCTATGCGCTGCTTCCTTTCTTCGTCACCGAGTTGATAAATAAGTTTAAGGCTCTCTATTTTTTTGCTGCCCCATTCCGGCTCAAGCCGCAAGAGCAAATCATCCACTAATCTTGTGTCTTGCATTTTTAATCAAGAAGCTTTTTATCCTGCTTCAGCTCCTGGTTTTTGTGGAATAGGCTGACGAGGTAGTTGGTTGGTTCTGTGAGGTCTTTCCAGCACGTGAGTTTTTCTTCAAGTTTTTGGCGGTCAAAATTGTGGAGTTCTTTTATAAGCATACTTTTACGCCTTTCCACATTCGCGTTTGTTCCCGGAAGCCAGTCATAAAGCTGGGTGATGCCGCTGCTTGTTTTAAGGCGGTTATAGTCGATTGTTTTGGTAATGTCGTTGTAAAGTTTTATGCGGTACACGATATTGAAAGAGGTGTTCACTACTCTGTCCAGAAGCGCTCTGCTGTCAAGCTCAAGGATGGAGTCTATTGATGATGCCTTGTCCTCTGCCTGCGGCTCAGGACTTCGGCGTGCGTAGTCTTTTTGGCCGGTAATGTATCTATAGCGGCCTTGCTGGACGATTACTTCTTCGGGCTTTATTGGGTATAGGTATCCATCGTAATTCATGTTGTATCCCTGTTTAGTAGAGACGGGCTTTCTTTTAAGGTTTCCACTGAAAAACGGCTGTCGGGTTTGGTGCTAATTTGTTTCTTTCCCTGTCGGGAAACAAATTATCCCGGAGGCGGTGCCCGATGTGGAATAAACCATCAATTAAGGAGCTTGAGAAGATACCGAAATTCTATGAAACAGAAGATGTGTCTGCGGAAGAAAAGGATATTCACATGCACTTCTTTTTGGGCGGGTGTGATTGGTATGTCGCAGAGTATGACGCTGAGAAGGAGCTTTTCTTTGGCTTTGCCATTTTGAACAATGATTATCAGATGGCTGAGTGGGGCTACATTAGCTTCAAAGAGCTCTGCGATTTGAGTGTCAAGGGCATTGAAGTTGACCGCGATTTGTATTTTGAGTCTAGAAAGGCAAAGAACGTCGAGAAAATTAAGATGGCTATGAAGGAGGTGGAAGCATGAATCGAACAGAAAGGATAGCTAGAGCTATTGGGTATTTGAGGGGTGAGATTGAGTTTGTGCGGAAGGAGCGGGGCTTTACGCATTCGGTTATTTTCATAAGCGAGCGTATGCATATCATGAAGAAGTTGGTTCCGCTTCTTATTGAAGACAGCCGCATGACTCTTACGGAGATGTCAAAGCGCACAGGGATTCCGGTATCTACGGTGTATGATAACTTGCCCAGAGTGCAGGAAGCGTTCAAATTCACCATAGTGCCTAAGTCGATTTATTGTGATGAGGAACAAGCGCAGTTTGAGGCAGGCCAAACTCGAATGTATGACTTTAAGCCCGGACTTAAGGCTTCCTGAAAGCCTTTATTTTTTTCTCTTTCCTTATGCGAGAAAAAAATATATTGAGGTGATAAAAAAATGTGTAATTTGTCAAACATGAGGGGTGTGCCCCCGCAGGACATCAACAAAGTATTGAATGGCTACAGGAAGAAGCTTAACAACAAGGTAGTGGATCGGTGCTGGAAGATCAAGGAAGATAAGGACAAAGCTCAAAAGCTCAGGCAAGAAATGAAAAACAGGTGTGCAGACTTTGATGTTGATTTGCGGCTCGAAATGATTCAGGACAGGGAGATGATGCAAAAGGAGGGATTCAAAGCCAAAGGGCACCCAGATTATCAGATAGAGATTACTGAGGAAGAAGTCGAAGCTGTTATCAACACGCACAGCGATTTGAAATGATTTCTCTTTTTTCTAATATTTTTGTCAAGTTATCATGTTATAATGATTCCAAAAGGAGGTTCGGAGTGGGTGTTAGATGTTTGGGATGTAGCCGCAATTGTCGTGAGGATGAAGTTGCTTATGTAGGTGAATTTTCTAATGGCCGCAAGTTAGAATTATGCAGGGATTGCTTCTCCATTTACCAATCAAATAATCTTGATAGTCGTTCTCCCGAAGATGCGGTTGCCTTTATTATGCAGTACAGAAGAGTCAACAGCTAAGCTTATTTCTCAATTTTCTTTCCGTAATCATTTTTTCTTTTCCATTCCTTAGAATGTTATCCTGCTGTTCTTCAGGCAGTTTCAGAAGGTTTATGAATTGGGTTACTCGGACTCTTGAAATGCCTAGCTTTTTGGCAAGCTTGTTTTGGCTGAGATTCTGCTTGTTTAGCATTTGTTTGTATTCTCTTGCTTTGGTTATGGGGTTAACGTAGCGTTCGAGGTGTTTTTGGTGGGCGATTTTTCTCTTGGATATCTTCGTAACTCGTTGTATACTAAAGGCATATTGATAGTTCTTACAGCAGTCCGCTGTGGGGAGCCACTAAAACATAACCCTATGTGAGTATAATACTTGCCTAGGGTTTTGTTTTGGAGTAAAATTAATCTTATGGGAGGAAGAATGACAGATAATAAACAAAGCGATTTTTACACATCTTACAAGATTTCCAAATCATTTAAGATATTCTTAGTATTATTTTCAATTATAGGCCTGCTGTTTCTTGGTTATAGCTTAGTTAAGACGGGCGAGAATTTAAAAGATGCCATAGTGCTTGTTGCGAGCGCAGCTGGTGCAATTGTTTTACTTTTTTGGTTTATAGTAGTAATGGTAAATAAAATTCGTAATCCAGAAAATATATCAAATATAGAACGCTCGTACGCTGAGGATTTAGGGCGTTATAAAGTTGTAGCGATTGTCAAAAAGTATGTATTTTCTGATATGGATATTGGTCAAGTTCTAAACCTTATAGTCATAATGGGAGGGATGTTTAAATGGCTATTATTTTATATCTTTGCCGGTGGAACAGCAATGGTGTTTCTCAGAAACGATACTTTATTTAATAAGATTTTAATATTAGCCTTGAGCGTAGTTTGGTGTCCTTGGCTCGAGAATATATGTTTAAAAAAAATTAATTATATACTAATATTCATTGTCAAAGTACTTGCGACATTTAGTTTATTTATGATAGGCATTGTAATAAGCCCTTAAATACAGGAGGATGGTTCATATTTATGCATATCGGAGCCGTTATAGATAAGTTATTTTGGTTTGCAATAGGCATATATTTTATTTTTTTATCCATAAAACAAAAGGAAAAATTAGGCAACAAAGCAGCTCTCGTTAGATTTTCTGGAATAGTCCTAATATTAGTAGGAATTATGTTTAGTATACTGGCAATAATTAAGTAATAGCAGTCATTTCTATATATAGTTTCTTCGCCTCCTCCGTCATACACCAGTTGTGAAACTCATCTAAGAAGTTGCGAAAATCGTCCTCTTGGGGGAGCCATGAAATAAACACCTCTAGCATTTTTTGCTAGGGGTTTTTTATTTCATTGTTTCATTCAAGGTAGGGCTCGAACCTCTTGCGTAGCAAGCCAAGGTTGCGCGACCGGAGCGCTCCTGCGTACAGGAAGTGCCGGAACATTCAACAATGTTTTATGTAGACGGTGACGGCCCCCTACCTAGCGAACACTTTATTGTATCTTATCGCGTGAGCATCCCGCAAGAAGCGGGGCGGGGAGTTTTTGACTTTATAATCCTCTATGATACTATATTGTAGAGGGTTTGTCTATTTGATACTTACAATACAAGGAGGGGTTATGGCAGGAATCAAGTGTGTTGAACAAAAAGATGACGTGCATCCCATATGTCCGTATTGTTCCACAGAGCTGAGTGAAGTTTGGGCACGTAATTTAGGTACTTTTTTCGGTGTTCGTTTTATTTATTTTTGCCCTCACTGCAAAAAAGTGCTAGGTATTTCCCATCGAAAAGGGAACCTTATAAATTAGTATTCTTTCCCGCGAACTCAGATTAAATTTTACTTAAACTTTAACCGGTATGCAGGTGAGCAGGGGTATAAAAGATGATAGGGCTCGAACCGCCAGAGGAGGGCAGGGAGGCAGAATTACCCTTCCCCAGATTGCATAGTTTTCTGGAGTGGAAAATAGAGGAGGAAAATATCACAACTAAAAACGTTAATGAATACGGCTATATTTAATGCTTCAATAATGAGTCTCCCCTTGACATCGGTAGAGGTGTGGTGGTACGTATTAATTGTTAAGGGGAGACAACGAAAAGGTACCCTTTCATGAGATTTCAAGGGGTGCAAAGCCACGGTTCCTTTAAACACGAATTGACACGAATGAAAAGCGAATAATTACGAATGAAAATTTGTGTGATTCGACTATAATTTGTGTTAATTGGTGGTGAGTGGAACGAACAAGGAAAGCCGAGCTGCCGAATGTCTCTTTTGAGGCGTAGGTATGCTCGGTTTTTTATTTATAGAGTATAGAAACAAGGAGGTAAATCATGCGTTGTATATTATGTGGTAAGCCAAGAATAGCGAACGATCTGATAGTTTTTTCGCCTGAAGGGTTTAGACAAACCATGTCGATTTTTAATATTACACCCGTTGAAGGGAAAAAGATTGCTGAAAAAGTTAAAAAATATTTACCTATCCATGTGTGCCCAGAGCACTTACAGACACTTAAATTGCGCGTAGGCACTAAGGGATGGATGAAAGTAATACGGGAGCCATAAAAAGATTGCTCTATCCAAGAATGGGGTGGCGTTAATTTTTTCAACCCCGCGAGCTTCGCTTAAATTTTAATAAAATTTAAGCGATATATATGCGAACAGGGGTATAAAACAGGTAGGGCTCGAACTAAAGAGGTACTTCCCGCCAGAGGGAACCACAGAATTCATTCCTTGTCAATTCTTTCCCACCCATGCTATAACCGAGGGGCCCCCGTATCTACCATTTTTTCCCAATTACCTGGACAAATCTTGCTTTATAGTATCGTAAGTATCTTATACCGGGCAACTTATCTGACCTTGTAAAATATAAAGCTTTTACGATAATAAGCATCTTTGATATAATACTTACGCATGGATGGTAAGATTTTTACCCGCGGCTGACAAAAGCGGGCGCAGGCCGTAAAGGAAAAAGGTTTAGATCGCTACAATAACCCATAATATTTAATTTAGAATGAACAAAAAAATAGCCTATACCCTTTTAGTCTTGGCGGTGGCTATATTTTTATGGCAAACACTGAAATTCCCGTTAACTTCCCCGTCCGTAACGGGCGGTGAAGCGGAAGCTTCTAATGCAACGCTGAAATTTCTCAATAATATCAAACATGGCGAATGCCAATACATAACGTTCCTTGGAAGGCGTTTCCCTATTAATATCGGAAAAAGGCACGGAGCTTTAGAGATTTACGTGATGGCTCCTTTTGTCGCTTTGAGCGATTTTAGACTAGAGAGAATAAGGATCGTGACTGTTCTTTTTGCGGTGCTGACGATTATCTTTGTTTTCATTTTGGCTAAAGTATTATTCAATAGAACCATCGCGGTAATCAGCGTAATTCTGATTGCAATAAACCAATATTTTATAGTAATGATGAGGTTTAGTATAACATGGGGTTTAACCGTTCAGCTTTTTTCGGTGATACCGGTATTATTGATGTATAAATTTTACACTACGAAGAAACAGTCGTTTTTTTATTGGGGGATGTTCATGCTGGGGCTAGGCCTAAACGCACGGGGGCATTATGTTTGGTTCATTTTTGGGTTCCTGGTGAGCGCATATTTATTTTTTCGTCATTTTATGAATAACAAAAAAAGAATACTATTTTTTGGTTGTTGCTTCTTTTTTATCGGATGTTTGCCTGTCCTGCTCCACTATGCAAGCGACCCGGGGTTTAAAAAATTTGTTATGTATAATTTTCCGATTACGCATGGATACTCTTTGGTTTCAAATAAAGAATTTGTGAATAATACTCATTTTTTTCAAAACTTAATTTTACGGTTTGACCATATTCTCAGAATAGTTTTCAATGCGCGCGGGAACGGCAGTTACCGTCTACCATATTTTTTATTATTTGGAGCATGCGTGAGCCTTACTTTTTACAAATTTTTTCGTAAAAGACCTCATTCGTTCAATAAAAGAAGAATATTATTTATTTTCTCTCTTTTTGTGTTGACTCTCGTTGGCTCATGCGTTACGTTTACTTTGATTCGCGATGAACATTTGTTGATGTTGACGCCTTATGTCGTTATTATTGTCGCCGTAATGATATATGAAATGTTTAAAGATAATATTTTTTATGTGTCTCGGCCGCTCAGCGTAATTTTTTTGTCAACGATTATTTTCTCTAATATCACTTCTACCGAAAAATTTTTGCCGACACCTGATGATAACCTTTCTTTTGTGACGCAATGGCTTATTAAAAATAATGTTAAGAAAGTTATAGCCTCTAATTACATCATAGATATGGGAATAGAGTTTTATTCGGGCCTTAAGCTTGATCCATATCCGTGTCCTACGTGGAGAGAGGAAAACAAGAAAAAAATATGTAAAAAAATTATTGAAAATTCCAAATCTGACGTCGCGTTCGTAGCGCGAAAAGGCCCCATTCGTACGGCATTCAATAAACTACTTAAAAGGACAGGTAAAACTATGCATGAAGCTCTAGACACGGGGGGATATATTGTTTACGTAATTGAATGATTTCAAGGAGATAGTAATGTTTGTATCTGTGGTAATACCTGTGCATAATGAATTCGAAAGCCTGGAAACTTTATATAATACGTTGAGCTCTTTGTTTGTGGATTCCGGCTACCGCTACGAGATTATTTTTGTCAATGACGGGAGCATTGATGACAGCCTTGATATTTTAGAAGGGATTCAGCGCAAGGACAAAATGGTAAAAGTTATACATTTCGATAAAAATCGCGGCAGAGGAGATGCTCTCCTTGCCGGCTTTGACATCGCCGCCGGTTCACACATTATAACGATTGACGCTGACTTACAGATCAGCGTGGATAATATACCTATGATTCTCAAGGAGCTTGAGCATTTTGATATTGTCATAACTCATAGAATCAATAGGATTGAGTCCGATGGATTATTAAAATTTATCTCCTCGCAAGTTGCAAATTTCATACGGAATAAAATCCTAAGCGAAAATTTTAAAGATACCGGTTCTTCTTTGTGTGGTTTTAAAAGGGAATGTTTCAAGGTGTTGCCTCATTGTCCTGATTTTTGGTATTTTATTGCTTCATTGGGTAGTGCCTATGGATTTTCGATTAAAGAAATACCTATACGATCATTTCCGAGAAGATTCGGAAGGTCGCATTATAATATCAGGAATAGAGTGCTGAAATCAGCCAAGGCATTGCTCGAAGTAAGGCGGATAAAAACGAATATAAAGAATCGTAAAGGATTTTAAGCATTTCGAATAAAAATGGACGAATCACATAGTTCCCAGCCGCCCTATAATCATTGGTTTCCTTTGGTAAGATTCTATTGGTATCGGGTACAGAGTGTCGTTGCCGGATTGGTCGATTGCTCACATGACGGTGTAATACTTGATTTTGGTTGTGGTAAAGAGAAAATTTTGAAAAAAAATCTGAGCGGGCATACTGTTATTGGATATGATGTGATAAAAGAATTTAGAGATATTGATGATTACAGAAAGATACGTCCGCAGGTTATTGTGTGTTCACACGTATTGGAGCACTTAGGGCCGGCAGAGCTTGAGCGTACCCTGGAGGACTTCATTGCGATGGGCCCCCGATATATAATTACCGCTCAGCCTACGGAAAATAATATTTCGCGGCTTTCCTGGTTTTTTAGCGGAAAAAAAGAACTAACAAAAAAACTCACGTTGTTAGAGCACAAATTGACTATCGATAAAATTCATTCGGTCTTGGCTAAGTATTTTATTCTTCAGGAAAGAAAGAATGTATTAACGTTGACTGTTGTTTCGAAGTGGGTCTTGAGGATCCGGGCATGATCTAGATGAAAATACTTCTTATTTCTTTTCAACCTGGGCTCGAAACCATTGGGCTGCGGCACCTTCATTATTTTCTTCTTAAAAATGGCCACGACTCTGCAATCCTTTATCTTTCGATGTTCAAGGGAAATAATTTCAGAGAAAGTGAAAGCTTGCGGCGATTTGTGCAAGAAATGAATCCGGGCTTAGTGGGAATCAGTTTAATGAGCACAGAGTATCATGCTGCCCGTGATGTAACCATGCTCCTTAAGGATCGCCTGGGTTCGGTACCTGTTATCTGGGGTGGTATTCACCCAACGTTATCTCCGAACGAGTGCTTGGCTTATGCCGATTATGTTTGCATGGGGGAAGGAGAAAAGACGCTTCTGGACATTGCAAACGCCCTCGATCGAGGCCTCGATTTAAAAGATATATGCAACCTTTGTTATTTAGATAAAACAACTATGATTAAAAACAGCCTTTACCCGTACATTAAGAATTTAGATGACTTACCGTTATGTGATTGTATTCCCGTCAATAGCTTTATTTTTACGGGCACCAGGATAGAAAAACTGGGCAGGAAAAATTTTTCTCGATTCGCCCGGTATTCAGGAAGAGTTTACAGCATAATGAAAAGCCGCGGATGCCCTTTTTCGTGCAGGTATTGTTGCAATAACGCCCTTCGGCGCATATACACTGATAATCCAATACGAATGCGAAGTGCGGAAAATGTTATCAAAGAGATTGAACACGTTTTAAGGGATTGTCCTAAAATTGAGTACATCAACTTTCAGGACGATTGTTTTTTGGCATCTCCGGAAAACGAACTTCGCGAGTTTTGCGACCTGTATAAACAAAGAGTTAAGAAGCCGTTTGTAATAAGGGCTATTCCTACATTCGTTACAAAGGATAAGGTCAAGATGCTTCAAGGAGCTGGTTTGTCGTGGATGATGGTAGGCTTACAGAGCGGAAGTGATCGTGTTTGCAAAGAGGTTTACAAGCGTCATATATCGAGGTCTGATTTTTTTGAAACGGTTACGATACTTAACGATTGCAATCTGCCGGCGACCTATGATGTTATAACAGATAATCCTTTTGAAACTGAGCGTGATAAGCTCGAGACAGTAGAAACGCTTATGAAGCTGCCGAAGCCCTTTTATCTTCAATGCCTTTCGTTGGTTTTGTATCCCGGAACTGAATTATTCGAGGAAGCGCAATCTGCGTTCCCTCAGTACTGTGAGCAATATTATACCAAGGATTATCAGATTACCTGCCGGGACAGAGTAAATGACCTTATCAGAATTGCCGCGTTTGTAGATGAGGCGTGGATGAATAGAATACTTTATTTTTACCGGAAAAATAAAAATGGCGCCAGATTTAAAATTTTCTTGTTTTTAACGAATCTAGTCACTATTTTTGTTTTACAGCCCATCGTGTACTTTAAAATGCTGAAACTTTCCCAGGGGCAGTCGTATACGAAAGCTTTGCGATTAATATCGATATATATTAAAGAATGGTTAGAGCGTTATTTGAATCAGTTAAAGAATGCTTGATCATTAACAGATTTGGGGCGGGGATTGATTTCAGCTCACTAGGAAGTTATCACCTCTTTTCGCAAAATATAGAGTTTGTCCTTGCTAAGTTTAGATGCTAATACTGTATTCAGGCTTCCTCGTATTCCTGTTGATTAAAAAAGTGTTCGGTTGTCCTGTTGCGTTTATACGTGCCTTCCTTTTTTAAAATAACACTGAAAAAAACAGGTTTGGGTCGATGCTCGTACATCACGGTATGATATGATAGCGCATCGTCAGGATAGAGGCTTAAGGGTTTGCTGTGAGATCGATAAGCTTTGTGTAAGGCAGCTCGGCTGAGGCTTTTTTATTCGAGAGATTTATCGTATAGAGACGCAGAATGTCGGTACATAAGTTTACCCTGTGTTCCTTGGCGTGGACTTTTGACTTTCAAACCTCCTGTGATACTATATTGTAGAGGGTTTGCACCTATAACTATGGCGGCATTACAACATATGTCTTACCATACAATGGAGCGATGTGATGGAAAACGAAGAAAAAGATAAACATCAGGAAATCAAAGAGGCGCGCGAATACGCGGAATGCATCATTAACACCCTTCGTGATCCTTTATTGGTTCTTGATGGAGATTTAAAAATAATCTCTGTAAGCCGTTCTTTTTACGATATCTTCAAGGTAAAACCTGAGGAGACTATCGGCCGGTCTATCTATGATGTAGGAGGTCGTCAATGGGACGTTCCTAAGCTGAAAGAGTTATTGGAGGATATACTTCCAAAAAACACCAGCTTTGATAATTTTGAAGTTGAACATGAATTTCCGGGCCTGGGCACGCGCACGATGCTTCTTAACGCCCGGCAGATCCCCAGACCGTCAGGAAGACAAAGTATAATTCTTCTTGCTATCGAAGACATCACTGAGTCAAAAAAGATATTAGACGGGCTCCGCGAGGAGATACGGCGGTTAGAAGTATTGCAAAGGACAGCGTTAGGGCGAGAACACGTTGTGTTGGAATTAAAAAGGAAGGTAGACGAACTGGAGAGAAGGATATTGCGGAGACATATATAACTTCATTTTTGCTTGCCGGCAGACCGGCAAAATATTTGTGTAAAATTTTTGTCCGGAGTATAATAAAAAAACGGAAAAGGTATGGGCGAGAATGTAATAAGTGAAATTTTTATCTCTCTAAATTCATAGCGAGAGACATAAAAAACCCTGATTATTATCGATCAGGGTTTTTTACCTGATTGTTTAGTGTATAGGGGGCAATAAGCCGTTCATTTATACAGTTGAACAAGATTGGATCCGAGTTTTTTTGTTTTATACATCACCATTACATTCATGATATCCTTTTTCTTATTTGGATCATAACGAAATCCATCAAAATCTATTATAATTTCTTTCCCGCTGGACAAGTGCCGGTCAACAATTTTTCCTAAATTTTCATGGGGCCAACGCCACCCAGACCAAATTAACCTTTTTTTTGACTTGGTTAAAGGGATATAGTAATGTCCCATGAGCGCACTGCGATCTCCTATGATAAAAACGGTATTCTCAGGGAAACTGTTCAACAAATTTAAACCGTAATCCTGCAAAAATCTTGAATATTCTTTGTCCCGCATCAAGGGCCGGTAAAAATTAGCAAAATTGAAGACTATAGTGGATATTAAAAAAATATAAAAGAACAAAAATGAATGCTTTTTGGAAAATCTTAGGATACGTTTTGTGTATTGCGCACTATAGAAGAAGCAGTAAGCGGTTAAAATAGATAGGGAGATATATCCAAATACGAAATACCGGTTATGCATGTTCCCGAAAAATGAAAATATGATGTTTGGGATAAAGAACGCAAGAATAACGAGGAGTTTCGCGAACTGCTTTCTGAAGAATAATAGAGCGAGACCTGCAAGAGGAAATAATAAGATACCAAATCCGAACTTCGTGATGTCATATACTTTCCGCCAGTGATTAAAATGCAACTTATTATGAAAAGAAACATAAATGATTTCTTGGGTATACCTATTACCGCCTTTAAAATAGAAATAAAAAGGTATTATGAGCGCCGTCACAAGAAAAATCAGGATAAACAAGAGATGATGTTTAATATTAAAATATTTTGATTTACTCCGGGTAATAAGAAACGCGGGGAATAAGAAGATTGAGAATATAGCCGTCTCCCTAACCTCAAAGGCATAGCCGAAAATAAACGCCGAAAGATAAAAATAGAATACGTTTTTTTTGTTAATTGCCGTTATATAGCAGAAACTACTCAAGATGATCATAAAAATCATCATTGGTTCTGTTAGGGTATTTCCTGCTAATCCTATAAAATCTTTTGAAAAAAGGAGAATAATCGCGCTTGCAAGAGCTATGAGCTTGTTTCTGGTTATTCTTCTGGCAACGAGATATACAAGAGCTATTGTTAGAGAGGAAAATATGAGATTGGTTAGTATGATTACTTGATGAAACTTCAAGATTGGCATTTTTAAGAATCGGTAGCAAAATTGCCAGATCGGTACAAAAAAGTAAATAAATCCGGGCCTGCCAAGGAGTAGTCCGCTTCTCGAATGAGCATAAATATCTCGGATGTATCCAAAACTATCCCACTCTCTCATGAAATCAAGTTTAAAATAATAGAAAAGTAGAAATGAAAAAATAGCCAGAAGTATTGTCAATCGATTATGCGTTAAGAAGACGGAGATATTTGATTTTTGAGGACGCATACGTTTTATTATATAGTGACGCGGAAGGTTAGTAAATAAATTTATGCAGATTGTGTAGCTCTCAAGTCCACAATTTTTTAAAGAGTTGCGTTGTTAAGTTTAAAAGATTGATTATGGGGCCTTAGTGAAGTTTGTTAAGCGCTCATTATTATATGGTATAATAATTTGCACGCTAGAGTTTACTATTTTCCTCAGTTATTACCGTAAAAGTTGCAGCCCTGGCCTAGAGGTTTATGAATACGTACGTGCGTGTTAAGGAGGACGAAGGTTTTTTTGCAGCGGAGCATGTCCATCAAAGGGCTATCGAGGTTAATCGAAACAACCGCGGCCCTCTACTGCGGCATTTGATTAAAACAGAACAATGGGCCCAGGTGTTAATTTTTGTATCCAGTATCAGGGATGCGGATATTCTGGCCGCAAGATTATTAAATGCGGGTATTGAAGCGAATGCGTTTCATGGGGCCCTGACCCAGACCCAGAGAATTGAAGTTTTACATAATTTTAAAATCAAGAAATTCAAATTCTTGGTGGCGACCGATATCGTGACGCGCGGGATCGATATTGATAAAGTGTCCTGCGTGGTTAATTATGATCTGCCGCGCTCCCCGGGTGATTATCGTCATCGTATCGGGATGGCAACCGGCGCAGGCGAAAGGGGAGTTGTTGTTTCCTTTATCGGCCACCAAGACCAGCATCATTTTTCGCTTGTTGAAAAAAGGAACCATATCCGTTTGCCCAGAGAAAGTATTAAAGGTTTTGAATTAACCGGTGAGCCGATCCTCAAAGAAAAAGGCAAAGCTCCGGTTAAAGGGCACCGCATGAGCAAAAAAGACAAGGCGCGGGCATTGGCCCTTAAAAAAGGAGAAATGGTTTGAGAACGTCTAAGGAATTTAGGAATTTAGGTTTTAGCCAGGACGTTTTGGCTAACTTGGAGGCTTTGGGGTATTCTCACATGATGCCCGTTCAGGAGCAGTCCCTGCCTTTTATTTTAAAAGGCAGGGATCTTATCGCTCAGTCTAATTCAGGCAGCGGTAAGACCGCAGCCTTTGGTTTAGGGATTTTGTCTAAGATAGATATATCCGACCATCGTCCGCAAGCTCTGGTGCTTTGTCCGACAAGAGAATTGGCTCAGCAAATTTCTGCTGAAATTCGTCGGTTAGCACGCTCGACCAGTAATATTAAGATCGTGTCACTGTACGGTGGAGTGGAAGAAAAACATAAGGCCAAGTTTTTAGAGCGCGGCGCTCATATCGTGGTAGGCACTCCCGGGCGCATCAAGAAGCTCTTGGAAAAGAAAGAGCTTAATCTGGATGCGGTAAAAATGCTGGTGCTCGATGAGGCTGATCGCATTATGGAGATGGGCTTTATCGATGATATTAACGCGATTGCCGCGCTTACGCCACTTAGCCGCCAAACGCTTCTTTTTTCAGCGACTTTTCCCCATGGGATTAAAAAATTAAGCGCTGCGTTGCAATCAGACCCTGCCCAGGTGACTATTGATTCTCAGCACGAGCAAAGTACGATCAAACAGTTATTCTTTCGGGTCCAAGGAGAAGCCGCTAAACCAGAAGCGTTAAGGATAGTACTGGGGTATTATCGGCCGGAATCAGCAATTGTTTTTTGTAAAAACAGGGCAGTTTGCATCGAGGTGGCCGATCTATTGAGAAAAGAAAAAGTAAGTTCCCTTGAAATTCATTCTGATTTGGAGCAGCAAGATAGGACGCTGGTATTGACTAAGTTTGCCAATAAAAGTTGCGGTATCCTGGTAGCCACCGACCTGGCTTCACGGGGTTTAGATATTAAGGATGTCGGAGCAGTCATTAATTATGATTTACCCCAAGATCATGAGTTGTACGTGCATCGGGTCGGCCGCACGGGGAGGGCCGGCAAGGAAGGGTTATCGTTAAGCTTTTTTACCGATAAGGAGCAGCCGCTTCTTGAGATACTTGAGAAATATTTAAAGACGCCGTGTGCGCGAGTGGAATTAGGATCATTAAAAGTGGAAAAAGCTTTTACCCTCAAGTCGCCTATGGTGACCATGTATATTAGCGGCGGTAAAAGGGATAATATGCGCCCCGGAGATATTTTAGGCGCTTTGACCAAGGATGTGGGCCTGAAAGCCACGGATGTCGGGCAAATCAATATCTTTGAAGTCAATAGCTATGTGGCTATTGCGTCCGATCAAGCCCAGAAGGCAATTAATACTCTTGTCGCGGGAAAGATCAAGGGTAGGAAATTTAAGGTAGGAAAAGCGTAGAATCGTGCGTAAGAAGTTCTTGTTTCACGCTGCAGATTTTACTATTTGAGAGCAACATTTCTAAGAAACCGATGAAAAAGTTGGCCTATGCGATATCAATGGCGGGATTAATGATTGTTTTAAGTTCTTGCGCGCGAGCCCCCATCATGCCTGCGTATTCCCCCGAATCGATTTATTCCAAGGTCCCTGTCCCCGTTTTAAGGCAGGACTTTTTTCATACCGTGGCTCCCGGAGAAACTCTGTGGCGGATCGGTAAAATGTACGATGTTCCCATAAAGGACATATCATCCGCAAATAACCTGGAGTCAGAAGTTTTAGAAAAAGGTCAGCGTCTTTTAGTTCCTCATGCCGCTCCCCTTACCCCGGTCATTACGCTGTACCCTTCAGGGAAATGGAAATACATTATTGTTCATCATAGCGCGACTGACGAAGGTAATTCTTTGTACTTCGATATGTATCATCAGAAGAAGGGGTGGGAGGGCATAGGGTATCATTTTGTGATAGACAATGGGACCAAAGAGAAACAGGATGGTCAGATCGAGGTCTCTCCCCGCTGGCTAAAACAACAAAATGGCTCCCATTGCAGGGCAAGCAACATGAATAAAAAAGCAATCGGCATTTGCCTTGTAGGGAATTTTGATAAAGACGTTGTATCTTCAAAACAATTAGATGCCTTGGTTTATTTAGTACATACATTACAAGAATATTATAAAATTCCGCTTAAAAACATAAAGGGGCACCGGCATGTTTTGGGCGCTAAAACAGACTGTCCGGGTAAGAATTTTCCCTGGGCACGTTTCAAGGAAAGGCTATGACGCAAATCCTTGATATCAATTCATTGACTAATACCGCGACTGGAGGACTCCTGTCCGCAAGAAGTGCAGAAATATTCCTAAATGAATTATAAAAGTAATTTCTGTCGACTGGAGGACTCCTGTCCGCAAGAAGTGCAGAAATATTCCTAAATGAATTATAAAAGTAATTTCTGTCGACTGGAGGACTCCTGTCCGCAAGAAGTGCAGAAATATTCCTTAAAAAGTTTGACGACATGAGTATTTTAAAAAAATTTCCCCCCCTGCGCCTGCGTGAAAAATGCGCCGAGAGCTTAAGAAGTATCTTTATACAATATTTAAGGTTAACCAGGCGGGATATTGATTATTTTTATGACGAATCTTTTGCAACTTCGTCATGGCAAAATAAATCGTGGGGTGATGATTTCTGTGAGCTTGTTTTAAAAACATTTCATCCTCAATCGGTTATTGATTTTGGATGTGGTACCGCTGACCTGTTGCATTCCTTCGAAAAGAAAGGCCTTGAAATTTTAGGAATAGACGGGAGTAGAGCAAATTATAATCACTGCTATATAAAAAAAGAGAACTTTCTTTTATTTGATATCCGAAATAAGCTTACGGGCAAGAAAAAATTCGATTTATGCATCTCGTTAGAAGTGGCGGAACACATTGAAGAAAAATATAGCCGCATTTTAATCAGCAATCTTGTTCAGCATAGCTCAGTTGTGCTCTTTACTGCAGCGCCCCCGGGTCAAGTGGGCCCTGATCATATAAACTTGCAACCGTATGAATGGTGGATCAAGAGATTTGAGGCGGTCAATTTCCGGCTTGATACAATCGTGACCGAGCATCTTAAACAGGAAATGGTAAAGATCCCGGGCGTTCAGAATTACTATATAAGAAATTTGTTTGTTTTTAAATTGAATCTTTAATCCGGCTGCCGCCGGATAAAGTTTTTCCGGTGGTAACGCGAAGCATTGATGTCATGGCGCCTGATGTAGCGGCCGCAGACGCATAAGGATTATTGAGCCTTTTATGCTTTTTAATTCTTTCCAATTTGCAATATTTTTTATATTCGTTTGTAGCCTGTATTTATGTTTTAACCACACGTGGCAAAATAAAATGCTTCTTGTGGCAAGTTATGTATTCTAAGGAGGTTTATGGGGAGGCTTATTGAAAAAAAACTATTGTTAATTCTATTATTCGTGTTTCCTGCGTTTGCGTATTCTCAGGAGATAAAACCGGTTAAGCTTCCTGAGCCCACGACTCAGGGTGGGATGCCGCTTATGCAGGCATTGAAAGAGAGAAGAAGCACGCGTGAATTTAGCTCTCAGGAACTTCCGCCGGAAGCTGTCTCAGACCTGCTTTGGGCTGCCGCGGGGATAAACCGGCCGGAATCGGCGCACCACACGTCTCCCACTGCAATGAATATGCAGGAAATTGATATTTACTTGGCCCGGGCAGACGGCCTGTATTTGTACAATGCCGCGGCTCATACGTTAATACCGGTGCTATCGGCAGACATAAGGTCTTTGACCGGAGGGCAACCCTTTGTGAAAGATGCCCCGGTAAATCTTATCTATGTGGCTGATATATCCCGGATGAGTAAGATATCATCCCAGGACGCTGATTTTTATGCCGCAACGGATACGGGATTTATTAGTCAGAACGTGTACTTATACTGCGCCTCTTCCGGCCTGGTGACGGTTGTGCGCGGCTTGATCGATAAGCCCGTTTTAGCAAAGGCGATGAAGCTGCGTCCGGACCAAAAGATAATTCTTGCCCAGACCGTAGGGTATCCGAAGTGAATGCCGACAGAAATGTCACTCTTTTTTCTCAAATAAAAGAGCAGGGGAGCTTTGATGAATTTCGAATTGCCGCTGGCCGGCGATTTTAGCGGGGTTAAAATATTCGCCTGCATTATTTTCAGTACGATTGGGTTTGCCGCGTTTGTGTATGGTAAAAAAAACCAATCGGTGCGGCCTATGCTTATCGGGACTGTCTTAATGGTCTACCCTTATTTTTTCTCAGGAGCTCTTACCCTTTATCTTATCGGTATCGCTCTTACCGCGGCGTTGTATTTCTGGCGGGAGTAGGAAAGGGAACTCCCAACCGATACGGCCTCATCCGATGAGAGAACTCGCCCCTGACTGTTCGTCGCCGGCCGCTGTTTCGTTTGCTTGAGCGTGCGGCTTTATTGCTTTGTGTCGACGTAACCAGCCTCCTGAATAAAAATCCACATGTAGACTTTTTTGATGTATCGGGCGTCTAATAAGTACGTGGGCGCGATAAACTTTTACGTGCGTTTATGCAAGGCTTTGCCCGCGTATCAAAATAAGGAGGTCCGATGGCTAAAAAACATGCTTCAAGGAAGGTGTGTGCGGTCGTAATGGCCGGTTTCATGCTGAGTATGATCTCTACGACAGTCTTTGCTGACTATAGGGGTAGAGATCACCGTAATGATCGTAGCAGGCACGAATCGATCAGGTACGGGCATGACAGATTCGATTATTACGAAGGAAGGTATTACCGAACGTCTCTATTTGGGGCTATCTTAAGCGTAGTATTTCCACCCATGGGGGTGACGGTAACATATCTACCGCGCGGGTACAGGACTGTGTACGTCGGAGGCACGAGGTATTATGAATATGATAATGTTTATTACCAAAGTTATTCCGGAGGGTATGTGGTAGTAAACCAGCCCGTGGTGACTCAATACATATCACCTAATGTGGTGTATATACCAGCTGCAAACAGCGTTGTGCCGCCCCAAGCGCAGCAGGTGACAGGAGACAGGGAAACAGTAACCCTTAATGTGCCAAGATTTAGTGGTGGCTATACGGCTATCACGCTCGTGCGATATTCAAACGGTTTTGTGGGGCCAAGGGGTGAGTTTTATCCAACTCTTCCAACAGGAGAGCAACTGAGAGTTGAGTATGGGAATTAAATAGCTACACGAGTGCGATGTCGAGCACTGAGGATAAAACATAATTTGTTTTCACGCGCCAGAGATACAAAAACGCCCTGATCGGTACTTTTGATCAGGGCGTTTTGCATTCACCATTGTAAAGGATTGTATCGGGTGGCACGGTACGGCCTCGTTTATAATTACGCGCATGACGCTCATCGTAAGGAAATGTAGGTTTATTGATGAGCTGTTACATGAAAAACTGCGGCCCCGGGGTGTGTTGAGGTTGTGAGTTGTTGTTTCTGAAGCAGCCATTGAAACTCAATTTTTTTTGAAGATAGTCGTGGCTTTTTATCCATAATGTGTTAAACTCGTCTTCACTCATTTTTTAAATAAATGCTTCAGGAGCGATTCTTTTATTTGCCGAGGACATGTTAATGCTTCTAAAGGATACCGCCTATGCTTTCCGTTAATGATGTCTCTTTACGCTATGGCCAGCGTAAGCTTTTTTCCGGCGTCAATATCATTTTTTCGTCAGGCAACTGCTATGGGTTGATCGGAGCCAACGGTTCGGGCAAATCCACGTTTCTTAAGATCCTTTCCGGCGAAATTGAGCCTACGACAGGGGGGGTTGTTGTTCTGCGTGGCAAGCGCATATCGGTTTTAAAGCAGGATCAGTTTGCATTTGATGAGTTTTCAGTTTTAACGACGGTCATTATGGGGCACAAACGGATTTATGATATTATGACGGAAAAAGAAAGATTGTATGCGAAAGCCGATTTTTCAGATGCCGATGGTATGCATATTGCCGACCTCGACCATGAATTTTCCGAGTTAAACGGCTGGAATGTTGAGTCCGAAGCAGCGCAGCTTTTAAGCCGTTTAGGTATTGCCGAAGAATTGTGCCCGCTGCCCATGAAGCAGCTTGAGGCGGGACTTAAGGTGCGCGTGCTCCTGGCACAGGCCTTGTTGGGTAATCCGGACATCTTGCTTCTTGATGAGCCGACCAATCATTTGGATATAGAGGCATGCATGTGGCTGGAGGAGTTCTTGTGCGATTTTGAAAACACCGCTATCGTCGTTTCCCACGATCGCCATTTTTTGGATAAGGTGTGCACGCATATTGCGGATATTGATTTCGGTAAGATCCAGCTCTATCCGGGTAATTATACTTTTTGGCAGGAGTCAAGCCAGATCGCGCTACGACAGCGCAGCGAGACGAATAAAAAGATTGAAGAAAAAAGAAAAGAACTGCAGGATTTTATTATGCGTTTTAGCGCAAACGCTTCCAAGGCCCGGCAGGCTACCAGCCGAAAAAACAGTTTAGAGAAATTAACCATTGAAGAGATCCGTCCATCGTCCAGACGATACCCCTACGTTGGTTTTGAGCAAGAGCGCGAGGCCGGTAATGATTTGCTGCATATCAATAGCTTGTCGAAGTCGCTGGATGGACAGGTAAGTTTCGAGAATCTTAATATTACGATTGAAAAGGGGGATAAAGTTGCTTTTGTCGGCCCTCATGATTTGATCAAGACCACGCTGTTTGAAATTTTGATGGATGAGGTGAGCGCGGATAGCGGAAATTTTAAATGGGGGGTCTCGACCCGGCGCGCGTATTATCCGAAAGACAATATTAGTTATTTTGATGATGATCGTACTCTTATTGATTGGCTTCGTCAATTTTCAGACAACACAGATGAAAATTTTGTACGTGGATTCTTGGGGCGCATGCTCTTTTCCGGCGACGAATCGTTCAAGTCCGTCAAGGTTCTTTCCGGCGGGGAGAAGGTCAGATGTATGCTCGCGCGCATGATGCTTATGCAGGCAAATGTTTTGATTCTTGACGAGCCGACCAATCATCTGGACCTCGAGTCATTGACGGCGCTGAACCGGGGCCTTGAGAAATTTCGCGGCACCGTTCTTTTTTCTTCTCATGACCACGAGCTTGTTCAAACCGTGGCTAATCGTATTATCGAGATCACGCCCAAAGGCTATATTGATCTCGTCAGTACGACCTTTGATGAATATCTGGCCGACGAGAAGACCAGGGAACGATTAAAAAGTTTTTATCGGTGAGTTCACCGGCGATGTCGGCGGCTGGTGAGCGTGCGTTGCATCTTTCTCTAAAATAATTATTCGACTATCCCTTCTAAATATTCCCAACGTTCGTAAGCCTTTTGGATCTCACGCGACAATAATTCCGACCGAGTTTTGATTTTTACGATCTCTGCAGTATCTTTTTGATAAAAATTAAGATCAGTCAAGAGAGCATATAGTTCTTTTTGCTCGGTCTCTAATTTTTCAATCATTGCAGGAAGATTATCCAGTTCACGTTGTTCTTTGAATGTACGTTTTCGCAAACGTGAGGGACTTTTCTGCCGAATAATTTTTTGCGTAGTTTGTGGTTTCATCACGCCCGACGCAACGGGTTTTCGCTGGTTTGACCAATCGTCATAACCACCGGCATATTCATTGATTATCCCGTCTCCTTCAAGCACCAGGGTCGAGGTTACTACGTTATTGAGGAAAGTCCGGTCATGGCTGACTAACAGAAGCGTACCGGGATACTCAAGCAGTAATTCTTCCAATAGCTCGAGGGTTTCGATGTCCAGATCATTGGTTGGCTCATCCATTACCAAAACATTGGAAGGTTTGGAAAAAAGGCGCGCAAGAAAAAGACGGTTACGTTCTCCTCCTGAGAGAACCTTGATCGGTGTACGCGCCCTGTCGGGAGTAAAAAGAAAATCCTGCAGATACCCGATTATATGCTTTGGTTTACCGTTGACGATGACGGTGTCGGACCCATCGCTGACATTCTCAGCAACGGTTTTGTCTTCATGTAATTGTTCGCGAAGCTGGTCGTAATACGCAACATGAATGTTCGTACCGAGGGTAACCTTACCTTTTTGGGGTGCTAGCGTGCCTAACAAGAGACGCAACAATGTCGTCTTGCCGCTGCCGTTAGGCCCGATTACACCGATCTTGTCGCCACGCATCACGTGAGTGGAGAAATCTCTGACGAGGCATTTTTCATCGTACCCAAAACCAAGATGTGAAACCTTAATGACGCGATGTCCGGAAGGATCTGCTTTCTGTGCCCGCATGCGAACTTGCCCGACTGTTTTGCGCTGCTCTTTTTTTTCTTTTCTTAAGCGCTCCAGCGCCCTGACGCGGCCTTCATTACGGCATCGGCGGGCCTTGATTCCTTTGCGTATCCAAACCTCTTCTTCGGTCAACTTTTTATCAAAACGTTCCCATTGTGTTTCTTCGATATCGAGCGCTGTTTGCTTACGCTGGAGGAAGGTCTTGTAGTCACACGACCAGCTGAATATCCGTCCGCGGTCAAGTTCAATGATCCTTGACGCTAGACGACCCATAAACATCCTGTCATGCGTGACAAAAAAAACGGTCCCCGGATACGTGAGCATAAATTCTTCAAGCCAGATCATTGAATCGATATCGAGATGGTTTGTCGGTTCATCGAGCAATAAAACCTCCGGCTTGCACGCCAGCGCCCGGGCTAGGAGCGCTCTACGTTTTTGTCCGCCGGATAACCGGACAAAATCACCGTCAGGATCAAGCTTCATCCTTACAATAACTTCCTCAACTTGATTGTGTATATCCCAGCTATTGGTATGATTAAGCTCATCCTGTAAGATATCGAGTTGTCGCAGCAATTCCGGAGATTGTTCCGTTTGGAGGCGATGGGCCACGTGGTGGTGCCGGCTTAATAGTTCTCCGCGCGCGCCCAGTCCCGAGAGAACGATATCAAAAACAGTACCCGTAATAGTAACAGGAACTTCCTGTGGTAGGTGGGCGACCTGAATTCCTTTTTGCACAATGATGTTGCCGTGGTCAACCTGCTGTTGGCCGCACATAACGTTCATTAAGGTTGATTTCCCTGCGCCGTTGCGGCCAAGCAGGGCGATACGCTCACCGGGCTCAATCTGCAAGCTTACGCGATCGAAGATCAGAGGCCCGCTTAATGCCAGGCTAATTTCCTGTAAGCTAATAAATGCCATGTTGTAATAAATTTTTTTCTTCGTATGAAGGATTACGAAAGACAAATCGCTGCAAAGAGTGTTGCGCCGAAACAGTACATGTAAAGGTGGAAAATTTCACGAGGCGCATAGAAGAGGACCCGGGTTTGATTGCCGCCCCCGGGAAATAAAACGGAGGCGTATCAGGTATTGACACGCCTCCGTTAGTTTACCGGTAAAGCAGATTATCTACGACCGGTATCTTTATGCTTCGAAAAGCATTCCTTGCAGTATACCGGACGGTCTTCTCTGGGTTTGAAAGGTACTTCACACTCTTTCTTGCAATCGGCGCATGTTGCCTTATGCATTTCCCTCGGGCCACTGTTGAATCTACCACCATCTTGATATCCCATGTTACTCCTTTTTTTATCCTCCGGTGAGCTCAGCCTCTGAGCCTGTTGGAGAGTTTTTTACTTCGTCGTTAGCTTGTGCACCCTTTTTATCTAACTTGCGCTGTTGTTTTTCTTCTTTCTTCTTTTTCTTTGCCAACTCTCTGGCATATTTTTTATATGAATAGTTGTCTCGTGCCAAGGTATTCTCCTTTTTGTTTATATACGTAACAGTCCCAGATTATACATCAAAAAGCCTTACGCGTCAAGTGGAGAGATACCGGTGGACAAATGCGCCTGATGCGAGTACAATAAGCATTAAGGTGTTAACTATGGGATATAAAGGGAAGATCAAGGCTAATAAGAAACGCAGGGTATGTAAGGTTTCAGGTTGTGACCATATTTTGAGTATATACAACCCCGAGATTAATTGCCATGTTCATCAGCAACTTACTAAGATGAGGATTCCCTCAGCACCTCTTGCCAGGCGTTAACGGCTCTTTTTATGGGCGTGGCATTCTTTATCAAAAGCTCGATTGCTGCCTTACGAGTACGGCTATGTCGTGAGAGGTTTCCTTTCAGCTGTTATGAGAAGGCATGAAGCCCCTTTCGCGAGTCGGTACAGACACTAATCCCCTAACTCGATTGTATCAAACTCTACGACATGCGTTTAAAAAAAAGGTTTAGTGTTCCTGGCGGGGAAACCTTTACGGGAGTCTTATTGGCTTGGGGGGCGCGGTGTATTTCAATGAACGCGAGAATCAAAGATACGTTAAAGTCTATCATTCCGGGGCATGTCCGTTCTATGCTCAGGAGGATTCAGTTTCTGATTTTTTCTTTGATAAAGCGGGCGTACTCAAGAATTTTTCTTGGTTTAAAAAAGGGTGACCTCGAAGGCACCCATCTGTTGTTGCATATCGGGTGCGGAACGTTAGTTAAAGCGGGATGGATCAATGTTGATCTTGACCCTGGCCGAGGCGCTTTCTTTCTTGATGCAACGAAAGGCCTGCCTTTTGGATCCGGCGCCGTCAAGCACATCCATTGCGAGCATTTTCTGGAGCATCTTGAATATCCCGCTGCAAAAAAGTTTCTTCAGGAGAGTTATCGGGTTCTTGAGCGAACCGGTTCGATACGGATTATCGTGCCCGACGCCGAGAAGTATTTTAAGGCATACTACGAGAAAGATACGAGCTTTTTTGACAAATTAAAATACTTAGGCGGAACGGCCCAGCCTTTACGTACTAATATTGAGATTGTTAACCAGATGTTTATGATGGGAGGAGCCCATCGTTTTGCCTGGGATTTTGAAACCCTGGCTTTGATGTTACATGAGAGCGGTTTTTCGGAAGTCCGCAAATCAGCATTTGGAGATATCAGCCCGGAATTAGATATTGACGGTTCCGATGAATGGCGTCTCCTGGAAAGCCTCTATGTTACTGCATTCAAAAGGGCTTGATTCAATAGCAAAGAAGTGGGATAATTTCGATCGGGGTGGGGATCAATCGTCTTTTATCGGCGAGCGTTCAATAAAACAAGGGTGAAAATTATAAAGAACATGAAAGATATAAATATAATTCCTAAGTCAAGAACATTCCGATACGGGATAACGATTGTTGGGTTTTTCATCGCGATAGCTCTTGCTACTACCGACCAATATATCAGCGAGCACCCGGCCCTTATTATCTTTTACCTAATACCCGTTTCTTTGGTTACGTGGTTTTCCGGGGCGGTCGCGGGTGTGGCCATAGTTTTATGTAGTACTATTTTTTGGTTTTTAAATAGTATTCCGGCTGCCAAGGATTTATACGCCTATCCGTTATTTTTCTATGTCAATATGGCCGCACGGGGTTTATTCCTGTTTATTGCTGTTTATTTTCTCCAAAGGCTTAAATCTGCCTTGATACATGAAAAAGAGTTAAGCGACCTTAAAACCACATTTGTGGCCAATGTTTCTCATGAGCTGAAGAGCCCTTTAAGTATTATAAAAATGAACCATGATCTTATGCTTGACGGGCTTCTCGGAGATATCAAGCCTGATCAAAAAAAGGTGCTTGAAACGGGCGTGAAAGAGGTGGAGCGCCTTGTCCGGTTAATAACAAACTTATTGGACGTTTCAAAAATGGAAGAGGGAAAGATACAGCTTCACACGGAACAGATACATATTGAGGAATTCATGCGCCAGGTCGCGCAAAAATACGAAGTGGCGCTTTCCAGGAAGCAGTTAAAAATTATAACTGACATTCAAAGGGATATCGGTTCCTTATGCGCTGACCCTGATAAGCTTGAGCAAGTCGTTGTTAATCTCTTAAGTAACGCCAGAAAATATTCGCCGTTCGGCGGCACGATTACTATTAGGCTTACCGGCACCGAGGACGAAGTGCGGTGTGAAATATCAGACACCGGTCCGGGTATCGCCAAGAAAGATATGAAAGCGTTGTTCAACCGTTTTGAGCGCATTAAGGTCGAAAGACAAGAGGGTACAGGTTTAGGCCTTCCTATTACGAAGGGTATTGTGGAGTTTCACCAAGGAACACTGCGGGTAGAAAGCGAGGTCGGGAAAGGAAGTACGTTTATTTTTGTGTTACCTAGAGAGCAAGGAAGTACAGAGAAAATACCGAATGCAAGCCCGGCTATCGCCCAGGAACAGACCGGGAGAAACGCCTAGAGTTTTTATCGAAAAATGCGGCTGTCGTCGGAATAGATCAGTTTTTGCTATCGATAACCACAAGACTATTTTTTTCTATTGTAGTAAACCGCCGGTATATGTGAGTAGCAACGCAAAGGAGGATCGGTCATGAAGAAGATTCTTATCGTCGATGATGAAGAAGATCTATTGATGCTCCTTGAACAGCGATTGTTGGCGAATGGTTACTCCGTTATAAAGGCGACTGGCGGTGTTGAAGCCATAAAACTCGCAAAGGAAAAACAACCCGATCTCGTGCTTCTTGATATATGGATGCCGGGCGTCGGCGGCGTGGAAGTCGCTGAAGCATTAAAGGCTAACCAGGAAACAAAAAATATTCCGATCGTATTTTTAACCTGTCTCTATACAAGGGAAGATGAAAGAAGCAAGGGTCATATTATACAAGGGCAGTATTTTATCGCCAAACCATATGATCCCCAAGAGCTTTTGTCAGAGATCAAGGGCCGCATAGGCGTTTAAGGGGCCTGCGTGGTCACGCGGAGCAGCGGACCTTCATGCTCATGATACCATAGAGCTTTAACTTGAATTTAAACTTTTTTCGAGATAGAATCAATTGAAATAAACATAAGGGGTGGTGGCGATGGAAACACGGTTAAGTACCCGCATTCTCGTCGAGTTAAAAGTTGTTTCAAAGATCGAAGAGTCAGCGGCATCGAAATTTTCTCTTGCTTCAGGGAATGTTTTTGAGGCTACGGCCGTTGATATCAGCGAAACAGGCATTAGTTTATCATCAAAGTTTTTCTTGCCTGCACAACTGGTCGTGCAGCTTAATTTTGATACGGGTAGTTTCGGTATACCGGGCACGCTATCAATTAAGGGTGAGGTGCGTCATTGCGAAAACCTGAAAGAGTCTGGCTATAAAGTAGGTATTCATTTTCTTGATATACCTGATACCTTTCGTGCGGCACTGAGCCACTATATTGCCTCTAACGAGCATCGTAAAGTGTAACGTACCAGGTTTCCCGGTCCCGCAGGTCATTTTTTATCTGTGGAGCTATTGGCGGTATCAGAAGGCGGTGTAGATGCGCCAACGAGTTCATCCTTTCTTTCCGTAAATCTTCCCTATAATACGATATGTTGAGATAGTGTGATGTCGGTACTATTATCAGTTTCGGGGTTGCGGAAGACATACAACGGTTTTGTTGCGGTCGATGGAGTTTCGTTTGAGGTTAATCGCAACGAGATTGTCGGGCTTCTGGGGCCAAATGGGGCGGGGAAAACCACCACTATCAATATGGTTCTTGGAGTTTTGGAGCCCGGCGCGGGGTCTGTTACTATTAATGGGTTTAACCTTGCGCGCGCGCGTTCACAGGCAATGGCGCGCACCAACTTTGCCGCCGTCTACGCCCCGCTACCGGGGAATCTGACCGTGTTGCAAAACCTGGCCATCTTCGGGCGCCTCTATGGAGTAAAAAATCTTTCAACGCGCATTACGGAGCTTCTTGCTCAGTTTGAACTGGACGCTTTGTGTCGTAAAAGGTGCGGGGTGCTTTCGTCGGGTGAGCAGACGCGCGTCGGGCTCGCCAAAGCGATGCTTAACCGTCCGGAGCTTCTTCTTTTAGATGAACCAACCGGATCGCTTGATCCGTCTACGGCGCGCGATGTCCGCATTAAAATCCGCGATTTTGCGACAAAAGAGAATGGAGGAGTGCTTTGGACATCGCATAATATGTACGAAGTTCAGGACGTATGCGATCGCGTACTTTTTCTTTCTCACGGTAAAATCCTGCTCGAGGGAAATCCTAAAACATTGCCTGCAGAACACGGGAAAAAGAGCCTTGAAGAACTCTTTATTACGGTAGCCCGCGAGCCACTCACCCTGGAGGCGAGCTGACTACTATGTTATTACACCGCATCTATGCAATCGTGCTTCGGCAGATCTATCTTATTCGGGGAAGTTTTTCGCGTGTCTTTCCGCTTTTTGCCTGGGTGGTGGTGGACATGGTCCTCTGGGGATTTCTTACCCGTTACCTCAATACGGTCGCTGCGCCTGGATTCAATTTTGTACCGGCGTTGCTGGGTGCTGTATTGTTGTGGGACTTTTTTATCCGCATCATGCAGGGCGTGACCATGGCGTTTTTCGAGGATGTCTGGTCGCGTAATTTTCTTAATATTTTTTCCACGCCGCTTTTAATCTCCGAGTACGTTACGGGCCTTGTCTTTTCGAGTATTACCACAAGTGTTGTTGGCCTGGCTGCGATGCTTTTTATTGCATCCGTAATTTTTAAGCTTTCATTTTTTATCTATGGTTTGATGATCATTCCTTTTCTCCTGGTGCTTTTTTTGTTTGGTATTGCGATCGGTATTTTCGGAAGTGCGTTGGTGCTTCGCTTCGGTCCCGCGGCGGAATGGTTTATTTGGCCTATCCCTGCGTTGATCTCTCCGTTTGCCGCCGTTCTGTATCCGGTTGCAATTCTTCCGCATTGGATGCAGATTATTGCGCGTTGTCTTCCGCCGTCGTACGTCTTTGAGGGCTTGCGGTTGATTGTTGCCGGGAACAGGGCTCCATTGGCGCCACTAGTTATTGCGACGTGCCTTGCGTTGGGGTATATCATGCTTTCGTATCTTTTTTTTACACGTATTTACCGTCACGCACTGCGCACCGGCCTTATTGCCCGCTATAGCGCCGAGAGTATTAGTTAGCGAGAAATGAAACAATGTTCAAGCCGGAAAAATGGTGTGTTAATTTTGTTTTTTTGTGGTAATCTAATAGTAATGGAGCCGCAGCCCCTTATGTTTTTGTCTTGCATGAACGTTGAAAGTTCATATGCGTGCTCGCGTGAGTATTAATCAATAAAACTCGACTTTTATGAATGAAAAAAGAAAGTTTCCGAGACTCAATGTAACTGAGGTCATCGTTAATTTAAAAAAAGAGGAATTATCGGAGAAGGCTGCTCACACAAAGAACATTTCTTGCGGTGGTGTCTGCTTGGCTATTGATGCAAGCGAGACCGTGGCTGTGGGCGATATCGTACGTCTTGAATTCCGGTTACCTAAAGGGGAAATTATCAATTCCAAAGGAAAGGTGGTCTGGACGGAATCATTCGATATAATATCTGAGAAGACTGAAACGCGTTCCGAAGCCGGAATCGAGTTTCTCGATATGAGCGGAAACGACAGGAGCGTAATCTCTCAATTTGTGATGAGCCGGTTGCCGGTGATCTAACGCTATTGTCTGTAGTGGGGCTCGCGGAAAGTTCCGAGAAGGATCGTGAAATATTTTTTAGTAATTGCTCGGTGAGCACACCCGTAAGCTCGTTTGTCGTATCTTCATTTCTTTCCTTTCGGTAGCTGCCTATTACCGAACGCCTCACGTCCCCTGAAGCACGGGATCACGAAATCTTCCTTTTTCGTATTGAGCATACGTATTGAATCGAATAAATCTTTTGATACAATAATGGTGCGGTAAGTCTGCCGCAAAAAGCCTTATCGTTCCTTTGGAGTGATTTCTAGTCCGTGCCCCGCGCTGTTTACGGATTTTATTTAGTAGTTTCATTAAACATTGGGAGAATGCGGCGGACCTGAAATATATACCATCAAACCCAATATCAAGGAGCATATGAAAAGACTGTTACCATTATTTTTTCTTTTAAGCGCGTGTGGCTTTTTTATGGTTGTAACTTCTTTGAGGGTGCCGGCCCACGCAGCAATCATAAAGTGCGCTCACTGCAAGGGAACGGGGTTTGTAGGCGAGCGAAGAGAATGCACCAAGTGTGACGGCAAAGGCATGATTACATGCACGCGCTGCATAGGAGCCGGAGATACTCCTTGTAAGGCGTGTTCAGGGAAGGGATCCCAGAGGGCACAGTGTCTTGTCTGTAACGCAACGGGTACCCTGAATAATCAGCCGTGTGAGGCATGCGATGGGAAAGGCTGGATAACAAAGGCTTGTTCTTATTGCGGTGGGCTTGGAAAAGTGCGTTGTCCCCGATGTAACGGCAGAGGCCAGGAAACCTGTTCTCGATGTAGAGGTCGGGGCAAGAGAATGCTGCGTGTGCCCTGTAAAGTATGCGCCGGAAAAGGAAAGATCATACCTGAGAAAATTATTAAGTGAACGCAGTCCATGATCCGGGCGTTCACCGGGCACGAAAAAACCCGATCGGGCGGCGATCAGGGTTACGGATCGCGGGAAGAAAACTGTGGATACCCATATTAAGAAGAATATCATTGAATCGTATCAGGTCGATGCCGGATTTATCGTGCATGACGCAGCCATGCTTTCCACGATATACAAGGCGCTTGGTATTGATCCGAAAAGTTCTCTCGACCCACGGATTTACGAGCTTGAGGGTATCACTCATTTTTTCCAGCGCGGAGTGGAAGGGCTCTTTAAACGCATGGGGATTACTAAGGAGGATTATGTTCTAAGTTTCGGTGAGGGCGCCGGCGGGCCTTCGCGCCTGCTCACTAAAATAACCGGAGCACATGTTTTGGGGGTTGATGTTAATCCGAATCAGATCGCCAAAGCCCGGGAGCTGGCAGTTTTGCACGGCTTACGTGAGAAGCTAGCATATCATGAGCATAATGTGGAGGATTTTTCTTTCGATAAAAAAGATTTTACCAAAGCCTATGTCAATGAAACGTGTGGCCATTGGCAGGAAAAGGCGAAAGCCTTCGCTCGGATTTTTGACCATTGCGTTCCCGGCGCTACTCTCGGGTTTAACGCCTGGATTCGTGGTGATAAGGGAGACTTGAATGACGCGTATGACCCGATCCCTGATTTTAGAGACCTCTATAAACGCTGGATATGGTTTCAGGATGATTTGCCTACCTATAAACAATTATTGACGGACGCGGGATTTACGGTCCTTGAAATGTTTGATTGCACCGATAGGGTTGATATTAGAATGAGGGCGCGGCTGAAGGCCGATCGTCAGTGGCAGATTTACGAAGAAGCGCTCGGCCGGAGTGCCAAAGAAAGCGGTATTGCCTATTATACCGGGATGCTTAAGACGCACTTCGATTATTTGCGGTATGGAGTGATCATCGCACGGAAAAACTCCTAAAAAAGTTTACTTGTCCTGTGAGTATTCAATCGGCATTCTGTATTTCGAAACGTTGAAGTGCATTGTTATGAGTGTCTGAAAATTGGGATGCGGATTGGCGCCCCACTTTCCTCAAGTGGGGTCTGTTATTACCACGGGCATGAAAAAAGTATTGATACTGTTTTATATTCTTTGCGCTGTTTGTCTGCCGCAGACAGCCGCGGCCGAAAAAGTCGTGGTGCCCCGTTATCTTTTCGTCTCCGTAATACAGGACCCGTCTGTTCTTTCAAGCCGTCAAGCCATTGAAGATTTGATCGTGTTTGCTCAGAGAGCGGGGATTAAGATGCTTTTTGTGCAGGTATATCGGGCCAATCGGGCGTGGTTTCTTACGTCCATTGCCGATACAAAACCGTATCAAGAATGTTATAAGAGCGTTTCAGGAGATCCATTCGCCCTGTTGATAAAAAAAGCTCATGCGGCGGGAATCGAAGTGCACGCCTGGGTAAACCTCTTAACCTT
Organism: Candidatus Omnitrophota bacterium; assembly: GCA_043823745.1. Classification (GTDB taxonomy): domain Bacteria; phylum Omnitrophota; class Gorgyraeia; order Duberdicusellales; family 4484-171; genus JAQTOI01. The sequence goes on from JBDRAN010000048.1 coordinate 31,000, forward strand.
AAGCACCAACGAAGAAGCGCCGATTCTTAAAAAGTACGGGACGACTGTTTTAACACGCAATAAGGTTGTCAAAACCAAACTTCAAGATTATAAAATTGATAACCAGTATTTTTTAGAGCCGAGCGACCGGCGCGTACGTGCCGACCTTTCAACGCTTCTTGATGATCTTTTGAGGCGCTATCCGGAGCTTGATGGTGTGCAATTTGATTATATTCGCTATCCGGATACAAAACCTTTTTACGGCTATTCAAAGGATAATATAACGCGTTTTAAGAAAGTGACCGGTAAGCGTGTTGTTACGGAAGAGGATAAGGCATGGAAAGATTGGAAGCGCCACGAGGTGACTGAACTCTTGACTGCATTGGTCGCACGCGCGCGAAAGCTGAAACCCGGCATTAAGATTTCAGCGACCGGATGTATGCCGTATACACGCGCGTATCATGAAGCGCTGCAGGACTGGCCTGGATGGCTTAACCATGGGCTCGTTGATTTTGTAACGACTATGAGTTATTCGCCGGAGCCTGTGGAATTTGCGGCCTGGATTACTTATGTTAAAACAAAAGTCAGTGATTTTCGGAAGGTTATAATTGGCGTTGGCGCCTATAAGTTGCTACGTTCGCCGGAGGTTTTTCGCGAGGAGATTAAGATATGTGAAGGCCTTGGCGCGGGTGCATGCGCTATTTTTCATTATGGTAGCCTCCTTGAAGGTTCAGCGCTTTCCACAGTTTTAGTCCGTCCCGGACCCCCGGGAATAACGTTAAAGCGGACAAAAACTTTGCGTAGATAGTTTAAAATTGCGAATTGCCTGTAGGGTGTTGCTGCAGGGTCATTAAATAATCGTAGAGGTATTTGAATCGGTATTATGTGTTGCTGATAATGGAGGAGCTTGTGAGCTGGGTGTGTCCGCATCAGGCCGCCGGCAATGTTTGTCGCATGCGCAAGAAAATCTGTAAGCCTCTTGCTGCCGGCTGTGTGTTGGTCGGAAAATACACTTTTCTTGAAGCACCTGCTAAAAAGACTAAAAAAAACCGCTGTCCCGATAAATCCCGTTCCTAAGTATCTTTTATACTTCTTGCGTGCTGCGTTCTATGTGCTGTTTCTTGGCATACCCGCTTCCTGAGGTCTAAAATCTGTGATTTTCCCTGTAATAATCTTCGTCATCGTTCCCGAAGACCCGCAATCTTTTTTCTAAAAAAGTATTGACAAAAGAATAATTGATACTATATTAGTATCAATTAGAAGTGGCTATGAAATTACTAACCAAACATTCTGACTACGCGGTGCGCGCGTTACTTTTTCTGGCCAAGAACCAGGTGTATTCTTCTTCCCGGAAAATCGCGACCAAGCAAGGTATCCCGTATCAATTCTTGCGCAGGATTCTGCAGCAGCTTATCGCCGGGGGGCTGGTCGTCTCGCGCGGCGGAGGCCAAGGGGGATTTAAGCTTATCAAGAAGCCTGAGTCAGTGAGCGTTGTTGATGTTATTAAGATATTTCAGGGTGATGTGCAGTTTTCTCAGTGTATGTTTAGGCGCCAACTCTGCGCACATCGCGCAGCGTGTGTTTTGCGTCGTGAGATAAGCCGCATCGAGAAAATTGTCGATAACGAGTTTCGCAAAGTAACGCTTGCTAAGCTCTTGAGTGGTTTAACACCAGGCGCGAGAAAACTCGTAAGTTCATAGTTTATGGTTCATTGTTTATGGAATAAGAATGAGGGATGAATGGCGAGGGACGACAGATTTTCGTATCTGCCTGATGGCGGCCGGAATTAACGTTTCCAATTAGCGGTCATTAGCGTTTTTGATTAGTGGTAATTCGCGTTTAAAAAAGGAGGTTTCTATGTTTTGCTATCAATGTGAGCAGACGGCCGCAGGTACCGGATGCACAAAAATAGGCGTGTGCGGTAAAAACTCTGATATAAAGAGTCTGCAAGATACGCTTTTGTATGGTTTGGAAGGTATCGCCGCTTACGCTTACCATGCTCGGGAATTGGGAGGCATTAGTACCGAGGTTGACGGATTTATGCACGAAGCGCTTTTTAAGACCGTAACCAATGTGAATTTTGATCTGGGGTCTTACGTCCAAGCTGTTCTTAAATGCGGCCAGATGAACTTAATAATTATGGAACTTCTCGATACGGTCCATACTCAGCATTTCGGTAACCCTGTCCCTACGGAAGTTGAAACGGGCACGCGCAAGGGGCCGGGGATACTGGTGACCGGGCACGATTTGCTTGACCTCTATGAATTACTTAAACAAACTGAAGGCACCGGTATCAATATTTATACGCACAGCGAAATGCTTCCTGCGCATGGGTATCCGAAATTAAAGCAGTTTAAACACTTGGCCGGAAATTTCGGGGGCGCCTGGCAGGAGCAATATAAAGAATTTGCGGAGTTTCCCGGAGCGTTGCTTACGACGACTAATTGCGTTCTTATCCCACGCGCCAATACCTACCTTGACCGGTTGTTCACCGCAGGAGTTGCCGGCGTTACTGGGGCGGCACACATAGAAAACAGGGATTTTAGTCCCTTGATTGCCAAGGCAAAAACGTTGCCCCCGTTACCCGAAGGTAAGGGAAAAAAGATAATGACCGGGTTTCATCACACGGCGATTTTGAGCCTCGCGGATAAAATCGTTGATCTGGTCAATCGCGGTAAAATTCGACGCTTCTTTTTAATCGGCGGTTGCGACGGCGCAAAACCCGGAAGAAATTATTACACGGAATTTGCCGAGAAGGTTCCCGGTGATTGCATCATCCTGACGCTTGCCTGCGGCAAGTATCGTTTCAATAAACTTGATTTCGGCCAGATCGAGGGCGTACCGCGCCTCATCGATATTGGGCAGTGCAACAATGCTTACTCTGCTATCCAGGTTGCCCTGGCACTTGCTGGTGCGTTTAAGTGCGGGGTCAATGATTTGCCGCTTTCGTTTGTGCTTTCGTGGTTTGAGCAGAAGGCAGTGGCAATATTGTTGACCTTCCTTCATTTAGGTATCAAAGGAATCAGGCTTGGGCCGACCATGCCTGCGTTTATAACGCCGAATGTGCTGAAGGTGCTGCAGGATGCGTTTGATATTAAAGCAATCACAACCCCGGAAGCAGATTTGAAAGCGATTTTGGGTTGATGATGGGGTAACGTATCATTGCGATTGTTATAGTGGTCGTTCGGTTACCAGAGGGTGGTCAGGATAATCTTATTGCGGCCAGGCACTGCGTATCCGACAAGAGCTGGAAATAATGCGAATTTGGGATATTGATCCAGGAAAGTTGTGCCGGAGCCATCTTCTGGGAGAGCATCGGGAGCTTCACGCGATTTGGACGATTCTCACAGAAGGAAAAAAAGGCTATAGCAGGCACCCTGAAACCTTGCGATGGAATAATAAGCTGAAAGCTCTCTACCGAAGGCACGCAAAACTTGTCGCGGAAATGCAAAAGCGTTCGTTTCTGCACAAAAGCGAGCTTAACCGTGCCCACGCCACGGGTTCCGGCGTACAACGCGTGTATGTTGACCCCCTTATACGTCAAAAATCCCTTCTGCGATCCAAAAAATGTGCCTGCAAGGTTTAGATTGACAAAGAGGCTCAATAATGGTATACTTTCTCACATTAAGTTGAGCTATCTTGCGGCTGCAAGTTCAGTAGTTACTTAACTTGCAGCTTTTTTATTTTCAGGAGGATTATGGAAAAATTAGCTAAATTCAGAGCATTAGGGCTTTCGGAGCAGGTTTTACAAGCTTTGGAACGTAAAGGGTTTGAAGAACCTACCGAAATACAGGAAAAAGTTATCCCGTTGCTTTTAAAGAGCGAGGTTGACGTGGTTGGTCAAGCGCAGACGGGAACGGGTAAAACCGCTTCTTTTGGTCTTCCTCTCCTGGAACGTCTCAAGGAAGGGGGTCGCTTTGTCCAGGCGCTTATCTTGGTTCCGACGCGTGAACTTGCCTTGCAAGTTTCCGAGGAGATTAATTCATTAAAAGGCCACAAGAGATTGCAGGTTGTGGCGATTTACGGAGGCCAGTCCATAGAGCAGCAATTACGCCGTCTCAGAGAGGGGGTTGATATTGTCGTGGGAACGCCGGGAAGGATCATTGATCATATTGGCCGCGGCAGCCTGAAGCTTAAAAATGTTTCCTATGTGGTTTTAGATGAGGCCGATGAAATGCTTAATATGGGTTTTATCGAAGATGTGGAAGAAATCCTTAAACACACCGGTCGCGAAAAACGAATGCTTCTGTTTGGCGCAACCATGCCCGACCGAATACTTAACCTTGCCAAAACCTACATGCGCAATTATGAGGTTGTCAATGTGCACAAGTCCCAGCTCACTACTGATTTAACCGAGCAGATTTATTTTGAGGTTAACTCCGCTGATAAGTTTGAGGCCCTCTGCCGTATCATAGACGTGGAGCATGAATTTTACGGTCTTGTGTTTTGCAGGACGAAAGTTGATGTGGATGAGATTTCACATCGGCTGATGGACCGGGGCTATGACGCTGAAGCGATCCACGGAGACCTCTCGCAGTATCAGCGCGAAAAGATTCTCGAGAAGTTTAAGAAGAAACGGATCAATGTTCTTGTCGCGACGGATGTTGCCGCGCGGGGTATTGATATTGTTAGTTTGACTCATGTTATCAACTTCGCTCTGCCGCAGGACCCCGAATCCTACGTGCATAGAATTGGTCGAACCGGCCGCGCCGGCAAAGAAGGAACTGCTATAACCTTTGTGACCCCGCAGGAATACCGCCAGCTTACATTTATCAAGCGGGTTGCCAGAACCGATATCCGCAAGGAAAAATTACCCAATATTGAAGATGTTATCGCGATCAAGAAAGAGCGGATTAAAAGTGATATTGCCGATATTATCAATGATGGTGGCGGCGATGAGTATATGACGTTTGCCTGCCAAATGCTTGAGGAGAATACCGCCGAGGATATTATTGCGGCGCTTCTTAAACATTCATATCAGGATGATCTTGACGCTCGTAATTACAACGAGATCAGGGAAGTTTCGATCGATAAAAAGGGGACGAGCCGCCTTTTTGTGGCGTTGGGCAAAATTGACGGTATGAGCCCGCAGAAACTGGTGCAGTTTATAAAACAACGTTCGCGGGTTGAAGATCGTAAAATCCAGGATGTCAGAATTTTTGAGAATTACTCGTTTATTACCGTTCCCTTTGAAGAGGCAGAGATCATCCTTAATATTTTTAAACAAGATAAGCGTGGCAAGCGGCCGATTATCGAGCGTGCGCGGGACAAGAAGGGTTAGTCTGTTGGTTGCCAATGTATTGCGCCTATAACTAGAAACATATTGATTTCATGTAATTCTTTACTATAATGCATTTTTTGTTTTCTGTGGGTCGATTCGTAGTAATAATAGTTCATTTATCCGCAGTAGGTTAGTGTTAACACCCGACTGAATTGCACCCGGCGCTCATTGGAATTGCACCGGTGTCCGCCTTCTGGCGGAGAATTGCGCTGGTAGCGTATAAATCGCACACTCGCTATTCCTTTTAAGCGAGGTGTGTGCGTTTTCTGGTTATACCCGACGCTTAGGTACCTGGCGCTTAATACCCGACGTTCAAGGGTATTACGTCGGTATGCGCTTACTGCGCAAGGTATGGCGCCAGTATCGCCCTTCTGGGCAAGAATTGTGCCGGTAGCGTATAAAACGCACACTCGCTATTCCTTTTAAGCGAGGTGTGTGCGCTTTCTGGTTATACCCGACGCTTAAAGGAATTGCGTCGGTATAGCCCTTTCTGGGCAAGGAGGAATGACATGGCAGTATCAGTACCGTTACAAAAAGTTCGCAATATTGGCATTATGGCACACATTGACGCAGGGAAAACCACGCTTTCTGAGCGTATTCTTTATTACACCGGAAAGTCTCATAAACTGGGCGAAGTTCATGATGGTACGGCGACAATGGATTGGATGAAGCAGGAGCAGGAGCGCGGTATTACCATTACCTCTGCCGCAACGACCTGTTATTGGAAGGATTTTCGTATTAATATTATCGATACCCCGGGGCACGTTGATTTTACCGTAGAAGTCGAGCGCAGCCTACGTGTTCTTGACGGAGCGATCGCAGTTTTTTGCGCTGTGGGCGGTGTTGAGCCGCAATCGGAGACGGTCTGGCGGCAATCACAGAAATATAATGTTCCTAAGCTCGCCTTTGTGAATAAGATGGACCGCGTGGGAGCTGATTTTTTTACGGTCTTGCGGCAAATTGAAAAAGATCTTGGCGCCAACGCTATTCCGCTGCAGATTCCTATCGGAGCGGAGGAAAATTTTCGCGGGGTGATTGATCTTCTTGATATGAAGGCATACGTGTACGTCGATGATACCAAAGGGAAAGACTATGATGTCCATGAAATTCCCGCGGATTATCTTGAGATTGCTAAAAAGTATCATCATGTTATGGTTGAGAAAGCCGTTGAGCTTGATGATACGCTGATGGAAAAATATCTGGAATCAGAAGATAACATTACCGCAGAAGAGCTTTCCCGCGCCGTTCGCAAAGGAACCATTGCCAATAAAATTGTCCCGGTGTTGTGCGGAACAGCGTTTAAAAATAAAGGTGTTCAGAAGTTACTCGATGCGGTGACGCTATATCTCCCTTCACCGCTTGATCTACCTGATATTATCGGGTGCGATCCCCGCGACCGGGAAAAAGTATTAACTCGAAAGCCAAGCGAATCGGAGCCTTTTTCAGCGCTTGCCTTTAAGGTGCAGTCAGATCCTCATATGGGCAAGCTTGTATATTTTAGGGTGTATTCAGGAAAGCTTGATGCCGGCTCTTATGTGTATAACTCCACAAAAGACCGGCGGGAACGTGTAGGAAGACTTCTTCAAATGCACGCTAATCAGCGAGAGAATATTAGCAGTATTTCCGCCGGTGATATCGGCGCGGTTATCGGAGTTGATAGTACGGTAACCGGTGATACGTTATGCATGGAGGATAACCCGATTTTGCTTGAAGCGATAGAGTTTCCGGCGCCGGTTATGTCAATCAGCGTCAAAGCGTCAAGCCGGGCCGATCAGGATAAACTTGGCAAAGGTTTGTCGCGGCTCGCCGAAGAGGATCCGACCTTTTGTGTTCAGTTCGATGAGGAAACGAACGAAACGATCCTTTCGGGAATGGGAGAATTGCACTTAGAGATTATTGTTGACCGGCTTAAGCATGAATTTAGCGTTGACGCAACGGTAGGAAGACCCAAGGTTGCATATAAGGAAACCATTCTTACGTCTGTCGAATCCGAATATAAGCATATTAAGCAATCAGGCGGCCGCGGTCAATACGGGCATGTTGTGTTTGAGATTGAGCCCAATGAAGCCGGAAAAGGATTTGAATTTGAGAATAAGGTTGTCGGAGGGTCTATCCCTAAAGAATATATCCCTGCGGTTGAGAAGGGTGTTATCGAGGTGATGCATCGAGGCGTTTACGCCGGCTATCCGGTAGTCGACGTTATAGTAAATCTTACCGATGGTTCGTATCATGATGTTGATTCATCTGAAATCGCGTTTAAAATTGCGGCGATTGAGTGCTTTAAGGCAGGTTTCATGAAGGCCAGTCCCGTGTTGCTTGAACCGTCAATGTCGCTTGAAGTAACGACTCCGGAGGAACATGTAGGAATCGTTGTCGGCAATATTTGCTCTCGCCGCGGCAAAGTTCTTGGCATGGAATTAAAAGCCGGACAGCAGGTTATTAGCGCCGAAGCGCCGCTTTCGGAGATGTTTGGGTACGCTACAACGCTTCGTTCCCTTTCTTCAGGCCGCGCTATATATGTGATGCACTTTGAGAAATACGTAGAAGTGCCGTTTTCGGTTACCGAGGCTATCCTGGAAGAAAAAGCCAAAGAAAAACAGCAGCAAAAATAAGAGTTCTTTCCCCTTTCCTGCACAGCATGGAAAGAACTTGATTCCAGTGATTACGGAAAGATTACACTGATTTTACAAATATATTGTCACCAATTAAGGCTTTTTCCTAGCGTAAACGGTAGGAAAAGGCCTTTTTTGCGTTCCTTGACTTTACCCTAAAAAAGTGCTATTCTTTAACCCAGATTTTGTATTAAACACTGGTGAAGAACGCTAAAGTTTTGGAGATAAAAGAGTTGCAAAAAACGTAGACGTACTCAAAGAGAGTACATCGAGGCTTTTTGCAACTGCTTTTAGCCTAAAAGATTAGCGTTATCCGCCGTGGGCTACCCAGCAGGGTGTCCTGCCCCATTTCCTAAATAGCAAACATCAAGGTGTGGGACGCCCCGAATCTTAATATCGTTATTTAGGGTAACGGGGCTGATGGACTAATGCAAATTCTGGGTTTAAAGGTCGCGCGGCACCTACCCAAAAGGTTTTTGCCCCGCGCGCGCACAAAATCCTCATTTGCAGGTTTAATTTCAAAAACAGGCATTACCATGGACAAAAAAAACGACATACGAGCCGCGGTTATCGATATCGGCTCAAGTTCTATTAAGCTCATTATCGGTGAGCGCGCCGGCGAAAATGTTAAAACGATCGAATCTCTGCGTATTCCCATCCCCATAGGTAAACATACGTTCTTTAAAGAGCGTGTTTCCCAGGAAACCATCAATCAAACCGTTACGATCCTGGAAAAATACAAGCAAGTCCTCAAGGAGTATGAGGTAAGCCAGGTTATGGTTATTGCTACGACCGCAGTGCGCGAGGCACGTAATAAAAATATTTTTATCGATGCGCTGTTACGTAAAACGGGTTTTTCCGTCGAAGTGCTGACCCCGGGTGACATTGTCTATTATATTGACTGTTATTTATATCATCGCCTCAAAGACACCTATCCTATACATAGTAAAAATCTGCTTATCGCGGAGCTCGGCGCAGGCAGTCTTGATGTTTCGGTCATGGAGAAGGGGTTCACGCTTCTTAACATGGGCTTGCCGTTGGGCACAATTCGCCTGAAGCAGTTGATGAGTAAGCTGGGAGGAAGCTCCGAAGAAAATTACGAAGCGGTGCGTGAGTATATCGAGAATGAATTCGGGTATCTGAAACGCTCGATTCCGCAGATCACTATCGATGATATTATCCTCATTGACGAGAATTATTATCAGTATCTACAGAGCATTTTGCCTGAGAAGAAAAAGGAGTCGCAGTTTTTCCAGGTCGGTATCGAGGATACCGAGGCGGCGATCGCTAAAATCGTCGACTCAAGCAGTGAGTCGCTCGCGCGGACCTATAAGATCCCCCTTGAGCACGCGGATAGCATTGTTGGCTACACCACGATCCTTAATCTTTTTTTTACGTTGATCACGAACCGCAAGGTTTATATTCTTGAAACGTCGCTTGCCGAAGCGATCCTTGCCGATGTGCTTCTTGATCTTGAGTTTTCGCCTAAATACAATAAAGCTAACCAGCTTATTTCGGTAGCCACATTTTTATGCAATAAATACAATGTTGACATCAACCATGTCAAAAAGGTCGCTGAGCTTTCTGATACGCTTTTTGACGGCCTCAAAGAACAGTTGGGATTAAAAAAGAAAGAATTGCTCTATCTAGTTCTCTCGGCCTATTTGCATGATATCGGAATGTTTATCCATAACCGCTCTCACCATAAACACGCTGAGTATATCATTAATTCCCTGAATCTTTTCCGTCTTACCGAGGAGGAGATCAAGATGATCGCCTGTATCGCCCGCTATCACCGCAAAGTTCCGCCTCAGGAAAGCCACCCGCTCTATAATTCATTGTCGCGTGAGCAACAAGTTCTGGTTCAAAAGCTCTCCGCCATTCTGCGTATTGCTAACGCGCTCGATCGTTCCCATAAGCAGAAGATAAAGACTATGGAAGTGCAATTGACCAAACATCAGGATGTCACGCTCATTGCGAGCGTTGAAGGAAATTTTATTTTGGAGAAGGGTGAGTTCCTTGAGAAAAAAGAGCTTTTTGAAGAATTAACCGGCAGCAAAATCAGTCTCTCCATCAAGCGTTAACGTGTAAGATTGGTATGGAAGAAAAATCATTGAGCATTAAAGAAAAGTTTATTCATCGCGATATAAGCTGGCTTGCTTTCAATGAGCGTGTGCTCGAGGAGGCGGCTGACGGTAATAATCCGCTCCTGGAGCGCCTTAAGTTTTTAGCCATTTTTGTCAACAATCTTGATGAATTTTTCATGGTCAGAGTCGCCGGGCTTCGCCGGTTGCTTGATTCCGGTTATACCAAAGAGGATTCTTTCGGAGCGTACCCGCAGGAGCTCTACGTACAGATCCGTGAATCTGCCGGAGCGCTGACGAGCCGCCTCTATGAAACCTATCAGGGAAAGATCGCCAAAGAACTCGCGAAAGCAAAAATTATAATAAAAAAGTTCGATGATTTAAGCGCAGTTCAGGCTAAATATATAAAACGCTATTTTGAAACAGTGCTTTTCCCGATTATGACGCCCATGGCCGTTGACCAGGGCCACCCATTTCCGGTGCTTCCTTCAAAGACAATTGCCTTTGCGGTGAATCTGGCCCGCTACGAAGAGTTGCATCTGGTGATTATCCCGGTACCTAAGGTCATATCCCGCCTGGTGAAGCTTCCCTCAGAAAAAGATGAATTTCATTGTATCCTTACGGATGAGATTATCCGGGCCAACCTGACTAACTTTTTCCGTGGTTATAAAATTATCGGTAATTCCGCGTTCCGCGTTATTCGTGACAGCGAATTATCGATTAATGAAGAATACGCGCCGAATCTCTTAAAAGCGATCGAGGATGAAGTAAAAAAACGTCCCAAAGCAAAAGCAGTTTACCTGGAGGCCGAGAAGGCATTTGACCGGGGGCTCCTTGATTCGTTATGCCAGGCGATCGAATTTCCTCGCGACGAGGTGGTGAATATTGAGGGCGATCTTGACCTAACCTATCTTTTTGATTTAATCAGCCAGGTGAATAAACCCGAGCTCATGTATCCGGCATATATCCCGGCAAAAATAGAGTATGAAAACATTTTCGATAAGATTAAGGAAGGCGATTTTATCGTGCATCTTCCGTACCAGTCTTTTCAGCCGACCGCTGATTTTATTAGAGAGGCTGCGTGTGATCAGGGAGTGTTGGCTATCAAGATGACGCTGTACCGGACCGATGAAGACTCGATTATTATTCAGGCCCTAAAAGACGCAGCCAAGAGCAAAAAACAGGTAACGGTGCTTGTTGAAATAAAGGCGCGCTTTGATGAGGAGAAAAATATCACCTGGGTGCGCGAACTCGAAGACGCCGGGTGTCATGTTGTGTATGGTATAGCCGGGATGAAAATACATTCAAAGATCTCACTCGTTGTGCGCAAAGAGGATGAGCGTATTCAGCGGTATGTACATTTATCAACCGGCAATTACAACGAGAAAACCGCGCGCGTATATACCGATATCGGTTATTTCACCGCCAACGATGATTTCGCCAAAGATATTTCCGATGTTTTTAATGTTATAACCGGCTATTCCATACCCAGTCGCTGGAAGCGCATTGTTTCTTCTCCCAATGATTTACGCCATTACTTTTTTGAGTTGATCGATAAGGAAATCGAGTGCCAGAAGAAATATAAAAACGGCTTTATTTTCGCGAAGATGAATTCGCTTGAAGATACCCAGACAATCGAGAAACTGTATCAGGCATCGCGCGCGGGGGTTAAGATAAAACTGATTGTGCGCGGCATTTGCGTATTGGTGCCCGGGGTAGAGAAAATGAGCGAAAATATCGAAGTAAAAAGTATCGTCGGGAGGTTTCTGGAACATTCCCGTATCTATCTTTTTAACAATAATGCCGATTACCGCGTTTTTCTTTCTTCCGCCGATTGGATGACCAGAAATCTTGATCGCAGGATCGAACTTCTCTTTGAAATCTACAAAGAAGACATCAAGGAGCATCTCAGGCGTCTTCTTGAAAAATGCTGGAGCGATACCGCGAAGACCCGCGTCTTGCAGGCAAACCACACGTATCGGCGCGCTGCCGTCGGCGAAGATAGCTTCAATGTTCAGGAGTATTTGATCAAACATTATTCGGTATGAAGCCCGCGGTTTTCGGCTATAACCCTTACGTAATTATCGAAAAATATAGTAACGATATGTGCGCAGAGTTTGTCGGGGTGCGCGCGAACCGTTCTATTGAATGCCTTCATCGTATGCGCGTTGCCTCGCGGCGCCTGCGCACGAGCCTCTGGGTTTATAAAACATTATTTCCTGCCGGAAAACTTTCCCGTTGGAAAGTTTCCTTAAACGGCCTCGCGCGTGTTCTGGGCAAAGCGCGGGATTGCGATATCCACACGAAACATTTAAAAACAGTTTTAGCTCATACCCGTGACACGAGCCTCGCAAACGGCATCAGGCGGCTATGGGTAGCGTTGTGTGATGAACGCAGTCGGCTGCAACCTCGTGTTTCCGCAGCGCTCGATATGTTTTGCGAAAGCGGCGTGCGGGAGGAGCTACAGGATTTTTTGCGTCGGCGCACGCTACGCGTTCCTGACCGGGAGGAGTTATCCCGGTTGGCCGCCCGTCGGATCAGGAAACGCCTTGAACAATTTCTGTCTTTCGCTCCTTACGTACACAAGCCTCGCCAGGTGCGCCGGCTTCATCAGATGCGCATTGCCGCCAAACACGTCCGCTACAGCCTCCAGATTTGCGCGCCTCTCTACAAAAAGAAAAAGATAAACTCCTTTATTGAAGCCGCCTATGATATTCAGCATATCCTGGGAGATGTGCATGATCGTGATGTGTGGATTACCACGCTCCCTCGTTATGGCCAGGCTGCAACGGACCCTTTATATCGCCAGGCCCTTGGCTCATTGCGCGCGCGGTGTGTTCGCATGCGGGAGAGCTCATATGTTCAATTTGTGCGTATGTGGAGGAAACAGGAAAAAGAGAATATATGGGAGAAGCTTGAATCTTGCCTGAGGCGGGCCTGCCGACTATGAAAATTGCCCTTATCTCCGATATCCACGCTAATCTCCCTGCGTTGTCTGCGGTACTCGCCGACATTAAGCGTCGTAAGATAGGCGTCATCTGGAATTTAGGGGACAGCGTGGGGTATGGGCCATTTCCGCGGGAAACTCTCGCCTTGCTTATGCGTTTGGGCTTACGAAGTATTCGCGGCAACTATGATGATAAAGTGTTGTTGTTTCCCCGTAAGGCGCGAATCTGGAAGAAAACCAAAAGCCCGCTTAAATTCTTTTGTTTTCGCTGGGCGTACGAACATATTTCGGCGCGACAACGCGCGTTTCTGGCGCGGTTACCCCATTCGTTTACTCAAAGTTTATCGGGAAAAAAGATTTGCGCGGTTCATGGGAGCCCGGAAAGCTCAGAGGAAGCCCTGGGGCCCGGAACTCCGGCAAAACGCCTCATGACCCTGGCGGGTGCAACGGGCGCCGATATTATTTGTTGCGGTCACTCACATGCCTATTTCGCGCGCCCGATACGCAGAAAATGGTTTATTAATCCGGGAAGTGTAGGCAGGCCATTTGACGGCGATCCCCGTGCTTCCTATGCTATTGTAGCGCTACGCGGCGGCGCTATTTCTGTGCGTAACATTCGCATCCCGTATGATATTGATAAATTAAGCATACGGGCCGCGCGTGAACATTTTGATGGGGTGCTTCTTGCCGCTTTTGCCGCGGCGCGCAGTCTGGATGATTGCAGAGTCGATATAGCGCTGTCAGGCGGCGCGATCGTCGCATTCGCGAAAAAGTACCACCATGAGGCTTCTCACGCCGAGCAGGTAACACGATGCGCCCTGCAGCTTTTTGACGCGCTCATGCCACAGCACGGTTTAGGCTTGCGTGAGCGCGCATATCTAAATGCCGCCGCGATTTTACATGATATAGGTTTCTCATCGCCCGGTGCGCATCATAAAAAAACATTTGTCCTTATTCGCCGCCAGGGTAAGTCCTTAGGTCTACCTGCCAGGGAGCGTAATCTGATCGGCTTGATCGCGCGATACCACCGGAAGGCCCTGCCGCATCCCTCTCATCCGGGATATGCTCATTTATGCGGCAAGGATAGAACCGTTGTGAGCATGCTTGCGGCAATCCTGCGCGTTGCTGACGGTCTTGATAATAGTCACGCTCAATCGTCGCGTATTAAATGCTGCCTAACTTCAGGCTCGCAGGTTACGATTGTTTTAAAAAACGGCGCGCGCTTCTGCGACAAGGAGGCAGCAGCTAAAAAGAGTGATCTCTTCCGTAGAGTTTTTCGAAAAAAACTTATTATCCGGTAGCGTACCTATATGACAATACAGGAAATTATCGGTATTATTGTTTTCTTGGTGGTTGTGGGCCTGGTAGCGTTGAAAGAGGTTCATCTTCTTATCTCCTGCAGCATCAGCGCGCTACGGCGAAAGCCCTGCGGACCACTTTTATGTGCGCCCGGAGCGCTTATTACCCATATTATGGCGGGCGCAGGTATCCTTTGCTTTTTATATGGCCTGTTGATTGAGCCATACTGGATCGAAGTAAACAGGGTGGATATCTTTACTGATAAGTTAAAAAAAGCCCATATCGTCCTGGTGCAGATCTCCGATCTTCATTGCGAGCGCACGCCGCACCTGGAGCGGCGGGTTGTCAAAATTGTTAATTCTTTTAATCCTGACGTTGTAGTCTTTACCGGTGACGCGGTTAATGATGAGGCTGCGATCCCACTTTTTAAGGATACGTTAGCATCGCTTACGGCCAAACGTGGCAAATACGCTATTCGCGGCAATTTTGACGTATTTATTTGGTGGAATAAAGATTTATTTACGAAGACCGGTTTCAAGGCTCTTACCGCCGATAATAGCAAAATCACAAAGGACACAGACACCTTCTATATTGCCGGCGTAAGCCGCCTGTATCCGAAAAAATGGCCGCAAGCGCTTGCCGGCATCCCCTCAAATGCCTACACTATTTTTATGTATCATACGCCTGAACTTATCGAGGAGGTGGCGCGGTCTCATGTTGATCTGTATCTTGCGGGGCATACCCATGGAGGACAAGTGGCATTGCCATGGTATGGAGCCCTGATTACGTTAAGTACGTTTGGCAAGAAATATGAGTCAGGCCTGTATACCGTAGGAAAGCTTATTGCCTACATTAACAGGGGGATCGGAATGGAAGGTGGAGCAGCGCCACGGGTGCGCTTTTTTGCAAGGCCCGAAATAACTGTTTTCAACATTCATCCGCGCATTAAACCTAAAACAGAAATCTTCAAACCCGCCAACGAAAAATCCTCAGAAACTTAGTAAACTTTTCTCCCAGCGTTCGGCCCCGAGCGGATTTTTTCCTTTCAGAATCTCGGCGAATGACTCTAATGTTTTACGGGCGTCACCGAGGGGATAGTAGAACGCCTCCCAGTTGTCGCTATCCTCACCATCGTGATTCACCAGGATATAGTCATAGGCAAACGCAAGGGCAATCTCTCGGTAGGCGCTGGCCGCGCGTGTTTCGATAGTGCGTACATCAGGTAGAGAAAGTGCTCCTTTTTGATGTTGGGTTCGGCGCAGTAGCTTTCGCCGCATAATGTCGGTGATGAGTTCTTTTAAAAAAAACTTTCCCCGCCTGTTTTTCAAAAAGATAATTTCTTCTCGCGAAAGAGGAGCGATGAAGACACTGGTGACGGGGATTGTGTTTAATAATCCCGATTTTTTTATAATTTCGTAAACAAACGGGTTACCTTCAAAGAGGACATTGTGTGTTTTAAGTATCGCGCGCAGCGCGCCCAGGTCAAGCGCTTGCGTGTCGCCGCGGACTTTGATGACGATGAAGTTTTTTTTGCGCTTGAGCCCTTGTAGCTGGCGCAGTGAGCGAAAATAATAGTCGACACCATCGATTTCTTTGGGCCTTGGCGCGCGGCTGTTGTAGATGACAAGTTTTTTGAAACAGGCGAGCAAATCGGGATAGAATTTTCCAAGTGCAGCGACCAAGGGGGTTTTCCCTACGCATGAGGGGCCGCTGGTAATAATGAGGCGATTGCTCATTTGATCTTTTCTTTAATGAGCGCAACGGCCCCGATGATAACGGCGTCGTCTCCCAGGGCGGCATTTTTTATGACACAGTCAGAAATTCCCGCTTTCTTGAAAAAAGGATCAGCGTTAACCGTTTTTCTGATGCGCGGAAGAAGAAAATCGCCGCACGCTTCGATAATGCCGCCGCCAAAGACGATCAGCTGAGGATTTAAGATGTGGCGCAGGCTTATGCAGGCGCGCCCCAGGGTGTGTGCGACCCTTTTCATGATCGCCGTCGTTACGGGATCATTCTTTTTGAGCGCTTTTTTAAGGATCTTGCTTTTGATAACTGAAAGGTTATTATCGGTGAGTTTCGTGAGGATTGTTTTTTTCCCTTTTTTAACGGCTTTGCGTATATCCCGCTCGATTGCCCATCTGCCGACGAGTGCTTCCAGGCAGCCATAATTTCCGCAGGTGCATTGAGGCCCATCAAGTTCCATGGTCATATGGCCTAGTTCTGCGGCTCCCGCTCTGAAGTCGTAAATTTTTCCGTTCAAAATAATGCCGCCGCCGACCCCGGTTCCGGGGAAGATTCCGATTATGGTGCTGTATCTTCTTCCCGCGCCGCGCCAGTACTCGCCAAGCGTGCCGAGGTTGACGTCATTGCCCAACACCAGAGGTACTTTGAACATTTTTTTTAATTTTTCGGCAAGGCCGATCCCGGTGAGTTTTATATTTGGGGTAATCAGAATTTTTGAGGTGTCGCTGTCGACGATGCCGGGGATACCGACTCCGATACCGCTGATGCATTTTAAGGAGCAGCCGTGTTCCGCGAGAAGCTCAGAGGCAAGTTGCGTGATAGAGGAAATAATAGATTTGGCATTCTTGGCGCGGGGGGTTGGGTGTTTTTTGCGTGCGATAATCTTGCCGTTTTCGTTGACCAGGGCCCCCAATATTTTTGTTCCGCCCACATCGATACCGATAAATAATCTGGGTTTCATGGTAGCATTATATCATAACTAGCGTTTAGCGAGTGGTGTTTAGAGAAAAAAGTACTCTGAGTATATCGAGTACAGAATGTTGAGGTAGAGCTTTAAAGCGCAATACTCAATAGTGCGAAGCCGTGCAAAGCCGTGCGTAGACGTGCGGAGCCTCCCCGTCAGGGGATCACCGGTAGGGACGCAATACGCAATGCAAAAGCAAGTTAATAGTAAATCATTGTATTTTCCTCCAGCCCGTATATAATTTATATAGATGGATCATCAGCAACAACCTCATAAAGAAAGAATTCCCGGGCACCTTGCGCATTGGCTTCAGCGAGCGCTCGGCGTCTGGCTCGGGGCAGGGATCATCACGCAGGAACAGGTTGGTCAGATTAAAGAGTCGTATGTCTGGCCGAAAGGATTCTTTGGGGCGCGCCGTCACGTTAAGTTTGTTTCCGCCCTGCAGGCAATCGGAGCCGTTCTGATCGGTATCGGCGTTTTGTCCCTGGTTGCGTTTAACTGGGTGCGCTTGGGTAATGTTACTAAACTGCTCATTATCGTCTGCGCTCTGGTTGGGACCCATTGTGTCGGTTTTTTTGTTTCAATGCGGCGCCCTCATTTCGCTAAAACCGGCGCAAGCCTTATTTTTTTGGCAAATCTTCTGTATGGCGGAGGAATCTGGCTGGTTGCCCAGATGTACCATATTCAGGCAACATTTGCCACCGGAGTTTTCCTCTGGGCGGTCGGCGTCGTCCCGTTTGCCTACGTTATACGCTCACGCTTGAATTACTATTTAACGATTACGCTTTTTATTCTTTGGACGTTCGCCGAAACGTTTGCCATGAAGGTGCCTCATTTCGCCTTCCTTTTCGTGCTTTTGGGGTTGCTTCTGCCCCTTTCCTATTACCTTAAGGAGTGGATCGGTCTGAACATTTGTATTATTACCGGGGGTATCTGGCTCCTGAGTAATACGTTTTTCTGGTGTGACAGCCGCTTTGTCGTTGAGTGTCTTCTCCCGTTAGCTCTTTATGGCATCACGCTTCTTGCACTTTCGAATTTTCATTATGTGCACCGGATGTTTAAGCCGTATGCCGGTATCTATTTATATAACGGTATTGGTTTTACGGGCGCCGTTCTGCTTATCGTGCCTTTTTTTGGTCTCCTGCGTTATGAGTCGCTCGCGCTCACGTATGCGTACCGCTATATCCCTTACTGGGCGTGTAATTACGCGCTTATCGTTTTTATGTTTACGGCAAAGATAATCGCCCGGCGCGTTGCGCTGGATAAACGCTCAGTGGTCGTTGATAAGATGATCCCGTTTTTGCTGATAGCCGCTCTCTACACCCTTGTGGTGCCCCAGAGAAAACCTTCTTTTTTGATAAATCTTATCCCGTTGATCATGATTTCTTTTATGCATTGGTACTATTCTCGTTCGCGCGTTTTTCTTAACGGCATGATTGTGTATTGTATTTTATGGCTGCCCTTCTTTTTAGTTGACTGGAACCAAACCCTGCTTGTGTTTATACTCGAGCTTGCCTGCGGAGCTTTCTGCTATATGCTTGGCAGTTTTCATCAGGCTAAATATAACGCGCGTGCCCAGGCGATTCTTTTTAAAGTGTTCGGTCTGCTGATTTTTTTTAGTTCCTGTTATGTTGTTTCGTTCCAGGCCGTAGGAAGAGTTTTTTCGCGTGGTTTTAAATTCCCCTCACTCGTTGATTTTTGGCTGCTTTTTTCTGCCGCATACCTCGGTATTCTTGTCCTTTACCGGGCATTGGCGCCGCTTAAATACCCCCGGCATAAACACGGTTTACTGCCGGAGGAGCAATATCTCGTTACGTTCCTGCCGTTTGCCGCGCCCCTGCTTCTTATTGCTATCGCCTCGCGGTCGGTTGACTTTTGGTACACCTTCGGCACCAATACTTTGTACCTGGGCATTCTCGTCGCATTCATCGCAGTCGGATACCGGCGTAATGAGCTTTACACGAAAGCCCTCGCATTTAGTTTTCTTGTTCTGTTAGTATTGAGTCGATATCTTGAGCTGGAATGGAGTCTTTTTTACAAGGCTGTTCTTTTCATCGTGACGGGTATTTTTATTCTCGTGATCGGAATTTTTGCCGAGAAGCATAAACACGAGGCGGTAGTCATTGAGAAATAAGAAAGTAGCTATTCTGATCTTTTTATGTGCGGTTATCGCCCAGGTGCTCTTGTTGTATATGACGGTAACCTTTAAGGAGCGCAGCATCCGTTCCGGCACCAAGATCATCGTAAAAACGATTCCTGTTGATCCCCGCAGTATCTTTCGGGGCGATTATATCCGGCTGCGGTATGAGTTCTCCCAGATTGATTTACGGAAAATAAAAAACGATAATGCTGATTTTTATCGCGGTAGAGTAATCTTTGTTAAACTCATCCGTCTGGGCGCTGAATGGCGCGTTGCCCAAGTGAGCGGAAAGCTTATTCCGGTTCAAGGGAGCGATGAAGTGGTATTGCGGGGAATTGTTGATGAAGCGCGTCCCGGGAACTTCGTGAATGTCAGTTACGGTATCGAGAGCTATTTTGTACCCGAAGGCCGCGGCGCCTACATTGAACGTCATGTCTCGCGCAAAAGCGTTACGGTTCAATTGTCGGTTGATAGAAGCGGTTCCGTTTCCGTATATAAGATATTTATCGACGGTAAAGAGGTGTCTTTTACGTAGTCCTTCCGTTTCTGGTCGTGTTGTGCCCCAGGGTGTTTATCGTTAATGAGGATTGAAAAAAATATGGTGAGGATATAATTGTGCAGCGCGTACGTACCGTGAATATTTTTGTGTGGGCAACGAAAAGGGGGTTTTCATGAGTGGAATTTTCGGTGTGGTTTCCAAAGAAAATTGTCTTCCGGTTTTATTTTATGGCACCGATTATCATTCGCATATGGGTACCGAGTACGGGGGTATTGCCGTTTTGGATGGACAGTTTAAGCGTCAAATCCACAATATCAGTGTCAGTCAGTTTAAGTCGAAATTCTTTGACGATTATAAACGTTTCGAGGGCAATAAGGGTATCGGGGTTATCAGCGATTCTGATGAGCAGCCGATTTTTCTTCATTCGAAATTTGGCCCGTTATGTATTGTGACCGTTGGGCTTATCGAAAATAAAGAGCAGTTAACGGCGGGGCTTCTTGAGAGAGGTCTTTCATTTAGTGAAGTCACCAGGGGAGGAATCAATACGACGGAATTGATCACGAAGCTTATTACGCAGGGGAACACGTTGGTTGATGGGATCGAGAAGATGTTCGATGTCATTGACGGTTCGTGTTCTCTTCTGGTGCTAACCAAAGAGGGGGTTTATGCCGCTCGTGATCGCTTTGGTTATACTCCTTTGACGATCGGGAAAAAGCCGGATACCTGGGCGGTTACGTCTGAGACCAGCGTTTTTCCTAATCTTGGCTTTGAATTACATAAACACCTTGAGCCCGGTGAAATAATTCTTATTACCGAGGATGGGTTATCTCAGAAGCGCGCAGGCTCCCTGGCCAACCAGATTTGTTCTTTCTTATGGATATATACGGGATTTCCGGCGTCAATCTATGAGGGAATTAATGTGGAGGTTGTGCGTGAGCGCTCCGGTAGGGCTTTGGCGCGCCGTGACAAGGATATTAAAGTTGATATTGTATGTGGCATTCCTGATTCCGGGATCGGACACGCGCTGGGCTATGCCGCCGAATCAGGTAAGCCCTACAAGCGTCCGCTTGTCAAATATACACCTGGTTACGGAAGAAGTTATACCCCGCCGTCCCAGGAAACGCGCGATTTAGTCGCCAAGATGAAGTTGATACCGATTCGGGACATCATAGCCGGCAATCGGATCGCTGTCTGCGATGACTCGATCGTTCGAGGAACACAACTTAAAAATTTTACCATTAATAAACTTTGGGAAGCCGGAGCCAAGGAGGTGCATATCAGGCCGGCGTGTCCGCCGCTTCTATTTCCTTGTAAATTCTGTCTTTCAACGCGCAGTATCCATGAGCTCGCCGCACGCAGAGCCATTAAAGCGCTGGAAGGCCAAGACCGGGAAGATATACAGGAGTATATCAATCACAATTCTCTACACTACAAGAAGATGGTAGAGTGGATATGTCGTGATATTGAAGCGACGACGTTGCGGTATCAGACGATTGACGATATGGTTGCGTCAATCGGATTACCCAAAGAACGGCTATGCCTTTATTGCTGGACGGGAAATTGCCCCAATGCAAAGCAGGCAACCGGAAAAAACAAACCATTATGAAGATTATCGATATTCTTATAACGCATCCTAAGGGAGTGGCGTTTGAGTTTTTCCCTCCCCGCACCGACGCCGGAAGAAATGCCCTTGTCACCACGGTTCGCGCGCTTGAGGGCTATAACCCACTGTATACGTCAATGACGTATGGCGCGCTTGGTTCAACCCAGGAGCGCACCAGGGAAGCGACCTACATGCTTCTTGAGCACAAAAGCATTACAGTGATGCCGCATTTGACCTGTATCGGTGCCACGGCCGCATCAATCGGAAGCTTGCTTGATGAATACAAGGCGAAGGGGTTAGAAAATATTATGGCATTGCGGGGTGATGTTCCCCAGGGTGTTACTGATTTTGATTTTTCAAAACAAGAGTTTCCGTACGCCCGCCAGCTTGTTTCGTTTATCCGCGCGTATAACCATTTTTGTATCGGCGTTGCGGTGTATCCGGAGGGCCACCTTGAAGATGTTTCGTTTGATGTCCATCTTGAGTATATGAAACGCAAAATCGACGCCGGAGCCTCATTCGCGGTAACCCAGATGTTTTTTGATAATAGTTATTTTTACGCGTTCATTGAGCGTCTGCGAAAAGAGGGTATAACGATCCCGATTTTACCCGGGATCTTGCCGCTTACCGACATACAAAAGGCGCGGCAATTTTGTTCGACGTGTAAGGTTTCAATTCCCGATGTGCTTGCCGCGCGGCTTGACGCCTACCGCGAAAAACCACCCGAAATGCTTGCGGCAGGAATTGAGGCGACCATTGCCCAGTGCCGCGATCTTATCGCGCATGGCTATCAGCAGCTTCATTTTTTTACTCTCAATAAGCCCGAGGTAATGAAGGCCATCTTGAGCGCGATTTAATCGCCCGCGATAGATTGGAATTGAACGCGGGCGATTATGCCGCCGAAGTTGCGGGAAATTGTCGTGCTCGCAGGGCGAGCGAGAGAATTTACCGCATATTAGGCTGAGGCGGCACAGAGAAACTCTGGGTACCCAGAGTGATTTTGTTGAGGACTCGATGATGCAACTCTACGGAAAAAATTCTGTTTTTGAGCGCTTAAAAACAAATTATGCAAGTATCAGGAAAATTATCGTGCTGGATACTTTTCGCGCTCCGCATATTGAGAAGCTGATAAGCGCGCATCACATTTCGGCGCAGCGGCTTCGTGAGCGGGAATTTTCGCGGATGCGGACCAGTGAGCATTCCCAAGGGGTCATCGCCGAAGTTGATGAGTTTACCTACGCGTCGGTAGTTGAATATCTGGCGAAGCAGGATAAGAAAACCGTTTTTGTTTTTCTTGACCGCGTTTTTGATCCGCAGAATTTAGGCGCGATAATGCGTACACTCGCCTGTTTCGGCGGTTTTCTGCTGGTTATCCCGAAGTTTAAGGCCTGCGCCATAACCGAAACGGTACTGCATGTCGCTCAAGGAGCCGAGAATTACGTACCGGTTTCCATGGTTACTAATTTATCCGGCGCGATCATCGAGGCGAAAAAGGCGGGATATTGGATTTTGGGAGCAAGTATCGAAGAAGATGCGCAGGATATTGCACGCGTTTCCATACCGTTTCCCCTGGCGCTTGTGCTTGGCTCGGAGGGTGAAGGGATCCGCTATGGCGTGGACAAGCACCTCGACATTAAAGCGCGCATCCCGATGGCTGGCGCGCCGCTTTCACTTAACGTTACTCATGCGTGCGCAATTTTCGCGTACGAGATCGGAAAACAGCGAGGGTAATTAAATGTCAAAAAAAAATAGTTCCATAAATTTTGGCCCCGTGGTCGATTTTATTCTTGAGGCAGGGCTCCTGAAGCGCGTTGAGCGGTCCGGCTGGTCGGTGGTGGGGATGAAACAGAAGGAGTCAGTTGCCGAGCACAGCTTTCGCTGCGCCATTATCGGTTACCTTTTAGCGTCTCTGGAGGGCGCTGACAGCTCTCGTGTTATATTGATGACTCTTTTTGGGGATATGCATGAGGCGCGTATTACCGATTTGCATAAAATGGCGCAACGGTATATCGACGTGCGGGAGGCAGAGTCTGCCGCTTTTTCTGGTCAGATCAGCCGTTTGCCGGAACCGATGGCTTGCGAACTTGCCCGTATGCGCCGGGAATACACGGCGCAGGAGACAAAAGAGAGTATTATTGCCCGGGATGCAGATATCTTGGAATGTCTTATCCAGGCAAAAGAATATTATGAGTTCGGGTTTAGCGTCGCGTCTCATTTTATGAAAAAAGCCCCGCAATTTCTCGTAACAAAATCTGCCCGCCAGCTTTGGAAAAAATCTCTCTCGCGAGACATAAGCGCCTGGTGGATGTCTTTAAGCGATTTTAAACGCCAGCCATAGGATTGCCAATATGAAAAAATCTTTATGCTCCGGGAAGCCGGTTTCGGCGGATACAAAATATATCGTTAATTGCGCCGGTCAAAAAGTAGCAGTTTCTTCGGAGGGTTTTCGGGCCCGCTGCGCTATCGGCAACACGGATGATTATCTGAGCGCGCTTAAGCGTTCTTTGAGTAAAAAGATTATCGCACTTGGTCCTCCGTCGCGCTTGACCGTTATAATCCCTTCGTATAATTCCAAAGAAAAGTTCCTCGAAACATTGCTGTCGGTATTTTCCCAACGGCTCTCAATGCCGGCAGAAGTTCTTGTATTTATCAATGAACCTCCCGGCGCAGAGAGCAGCGTACGCGTGGTCAATGATCGTAACGAAGCCTTGATTGGTTTCCTGCAAGATAGACGCGCTCGCCCGGCTGCATTCTCACGTCAAGAGTTTTCAAAGATTATTACTGCCGTTCGCAAAAACAGGCATTTGCGCTTGCGATGTGTGCGCGAGCAGTTTCTCGGAGGCCTCCCGGAAGCGTATCAACGAGCGATTGCTTCTTCGGTTGCCCGCCTGCGCTATTTTTGTGACCGGCATGCGCGCGGCCGCGAAGAGAAAATACGCCTGATCCATAAGTATTTCCATAACACGTTTTTACTTATCCTTGATGATGATACGAAATTTACTTCTTCGGATGCGCTCGCCAACGCCTATCGCTACGCGCTTAACAATAACGCGGTGGTTTTGGGCCGGCTGCGTATCGCACGCGTCAGTACCGTTAAAAAATATAGTTTTATTCTGTGCCGGCTGATGCAGCTTTTTCTTGATTTTAAACACGATTGCCAATTGAATTTTCTTACGCCCCGCGGTATCTCGTGCGCCGACGTTGTGGCGACCGGGGCCATCACCACGAACGTTCCGTTTGCCGATCAGCTTTTTTTTGCTCGTGCGGCACGCGAACGCCCGCGTTATTTTCTTGATGCGACAACTACGATCGCAGAGTCAGATCATCCGGGTAACGGCAATTTCTTGCGGCAGCTTCGGCAGTATCTCCAAGGCCATGATAACGCTGCGCTTGATTTATTCGAGAATGTGCGCGCTCGTTACCAGGAGAAAAAGCATCACGGAAAATATTGTGCCGCTGACGTTGAGAAGCTTATAGCGGCGCTTACGACACGCAACCTCAAAAATATCGCTTCGGTGGCTGCGCAAATCTTTGCTGTCGTGTAAGATAATCTATTCACGCATTAAGTATGAAACGAGGAAATATTTTTCTTACGCATATTAGCCGGCTTACGTTTATCCTGCGCGCGTTGCGCTACCGCAATTATCGTCTTTTCTTTTTCGGCCAGGGGGTTTCGCTTGTCGGCTCCTGGATGCAACTGGTTACGGTAAGTTGGCTGGTGTACCGCTTGACTTCGTCAGCTTTTCTTTTAGGTGTGGTTGCGTTCGCCAGCCAAGTCCCCGCATTTATTTTTTCACCGTTCGCGGGTGTACTGGCTGACCGCTTTAACCGTAAGGCCATTCTTATGATAACACAGGCGCTGGCGATGGTTCAGGCGGCTATTCTGGCGTATCTTGCGTTGTTTGGTATTATCCGGGTTTGGCAGATCATTACGTTAAGCCTCGCGGCGGGTTTGATCAACGCGTTTGACGCGCCGGTCCGGCAGGCGTTTGTGCTCGACATGGTCGAGGACAAGAAAGATTTAGGTAACGCAATCGCGCTTAATTCGTTAATATTTAACTCCGCCAAATTGATCGGTTCGTCGCTTGCGGGGGTTCTTTTAGTTTTTATAAACGAAGGGGTTTGTTTTCTGATCAACGCGATCAGTTTCCTGGCGGTTATTATCGCGCTGGCAGCCATGAAAATAAAGATTGGATACCGCGTCCATGCTCGATCGCGTGTTTTAGACGAGTTGCGGGATGGTTTTGTGTATGTGGGCCGGCACGTGCCCATACGCTCAATACTTCTTTTGGTGACCGTCTTAAGCTTGCTTGGTATGTCGTATATGGTTCTGATGCCGGTTATCGCAAAAAACATTCTGGGTGGCGGCGCGCAAACCCTGGGGTTTCTTATCGGCTCGATCGGCCTGGGGGCGCTCGTCGGCGCACTGTATCTGGCATCGCGTACGCAGCTTGCCGGGCTTCAAGATATTATTTTTTGGGCCTCGGTTGTCTTTGGTGCAGCCCTTGTCGCCTTTTCATTTTCTCGCGTATTTTGGATCTCGTTCTTTTTAATGGCTATTGCCGGATTCTCCATGATCGCGCAGATGGTCGCCAGTAACACGCTCCTTCAAAATTTGTCGGAATACTCAAAGCGCGGCAGAGTGTTGAGTTTCTACACCACGGCGTTTATGGGAATGATGCCCTTTGGTAGCCTTTTTGCCGGGGCTTGCGCCGCAAAAATCGGCGCGCCCATTACCTTATGCATCAGCGGCCTTTTGTGTGTCATAGCCGCTCTTTTCTTTGGAACAAAACGTAAGGTGCTTACGGCGGCGATCGAGACGGTGCGCAAAGAAGAGGAACCGGCGCCGTTCCTTGTCCCGTGACGGCATACGCTAATTACCGCGAATTCCGAAGAACGCTAATTTCCGCGAATCTATCGTCTGACGGCATACGCCCTGCATTTCTCGATCTGCCATCTGCAATCTGGCATCTGCAATCTGGCATCTGTAATCTGTTGTAAAGTATGATATAATATATTTATAAATTCATGGATAAAGTCATTCGCATCCTTATTATTTCTTCCGATGCAAAGCTGCGCGAGATACTTCATTTTTGTTTTGACGGTTGGGGTTATGATGTAACGCTCTGGGACTCTCATGGCGAGGATATCGCGACCGTCAAAAAAATATCCCCCGATGTCGTTATCATTGACATCCATTCTGCCCGTAAAGATGATCTTAAAATTTGCAGCCTGCTGAAAAATGATTGCTTGGCAGCGAGCATCCCTATCATTACGCTTATTAACAAGCGCCATTTACGTGCCCACCTGCTCAGCCTTAAATACGGAGTCGATGACTACCTTATTAAGCCTCCGGATCCGCTAGACTTGCGCGTGCGCATTGAGATGGCGGTGCGGCGTTTTAAACTAAGTTTTCACGCCAACCCTTTGAGCGGTCTTCCCGGCGCGCGTGTTATCGAAGAAGTGCTCCTTGAGCGCCTTAAAACCGGAGCCGATTTTTCCATGGGATATCTTGATCTCGATAATTTTAAGGCATTTAATGACGTCTATGGATATATCAAGGGCGATGGCGTTATTATGCATACCGCGTATTTGCTGTATAATACGGTTAAGACGATAGGAAATCCGGAAGATATGGTGGCTCATATCGGGGGAGACGATTTCGCGTTTATTACAACGCCTGATAAATATGAGGCCATATCCCAAAATTTTATCTATTGTTTTGACCGGGTAACGCCCTTTCATTATCCCTTGCAGGAGCGTCAGCAGGGTTACGTAATGAGTCGCGACAGAACTAACCAGATGCGTAAGATCCCGCTCATGAGTATCTCGGTAGCGGTAACCAATATTCTCAAGGATTCAGGTATCAGCAATATAATCCAAATCAACGAGCGTATCTCTGAAATAAAAAAGTACTTAAAGAGTATGCCGGGGAGCAAATATATGGCTGATCGGCGTACCGGCCGTCAGGAGAGCAATGTCGGGCCCCTGCTGCACAAGCGAGAGGATATACTGCATCCCTATAGGCCGCTTGGGCAGATTTTACTTGAGAAAAATTTCATTTCTGCCGAGCAGCTCGAGGAAGCATTGCGTATCCATTGGAAGCGCGGAGTTATGCTCGGAGAAATTATACGGGAACTTAAGATGACCAGCGATGAACATCTACAGGAAGCGATTCAAATTCAGGAAAATGTTTCTTCCCGCCTTTAATCCCCTTCGCAAAAATCCAGGCCTAAAGGTTTGAGGATAGGAATTTGCGGATTGTTTTTTGTTTCGGGGAGGAAGCCTGGGACTTTAGTGCAACAGGATACCTTGGTGGGTAGTCCGAGGGGCTCCACTCGCCAACGTACAAATCAACGGGCTTCAGACCGTGGATAAATGCGCGTGATTATCTCCCGAGGAATTTTTCATTGAAAAATTCCCGGGACTTAATCCTGGAAATTTCTTGTTGAGAAATTTCACAGGGCCGCGGAGGTTGCGGGAAATTGTCATGCGTGTTAAGCGAGCGTGAGAATTTCCCGCATATCCAGCCGAGGCGGGACCGTTTAAAGTATAAACTGTAATTGGTGTGGAATTATTTTACTATTTTCGTTCTCGCTAAAATTTTTTACCCGATTCAGTATTGACAGTTAAGAATATTTTGGTACAATTAAATTCCTTCGTATAGCATTTTCAAAAAAAGTTCTGCTAACTCACGAATATCGCATATTGAGACAGGGGAGGCATCATGAAAAAACGTGATTCGATGTACCCGTACCTTAAGGACCCGCGCGCATTAGCGGAAATCCAGAAGCATAAATGGTTTTTAAGTCAGGAATCGCAGTGTGAAGTCGGTTTTGCGACTGCGGCGGTTGATTGGGTTAAAAAATATGGCGACGCGTGGAGGCGCATCCACGTGAAAGATGACCGGGGATTGGAATCGTTTGTTGAGCGCAGAAAGTACCGGCGGTTTAACGTTGCGCAAGAGGTGACGTTGCGTAGCAAGAATATTGAATTTACCGCGGAACTTATCAATGTCAATTATTTTGGCGTACTGTGCCGGACTGATCATTTCTTGTACTTGGGCAATGATGTAAGGATTGACGTATCGCTCCATGAGCACGAAGGCTGTCACATACACTGTAACGGCATTGTCGAGCGTTTTTCATCCGCAGCGCTCGATGGGCAATGTGAGCTTTTTGTGCGCTTTGACGAACAAGGCCAGGAACAGCTGGAACGGTGTTATCACCTTAGTTGATTTCTTGATCAAGCTATCAGCTTTCAGCTCTTGGCTTTGGCTTATGGCTTTGACTCGCGGCTTTCGCTATGGCTTTTGCTATCGGACGCAAAACCATGGCCTTCTGGCCAATTGGAAGCGATACCGTGCCCCTCTGGGCAAGAAGTCAAACCATGGCTTTCTGACCAATCGGATGCCAAACCACGGTTTTCTGGCCAGCAGCCATCAGCTTTTTTGGTTTAAAAACCAGCAACTAAGTGACTAACAACTTCCTTGCCGGCGGCTTGGTGAGTTTTTAACTGTGGACCGTCCCCTTCGGGGAGGCTTGCGCACTCGACTGTGGACTGTGGACTTTCTGATGAGCTTCCTGTCTGCCGAAATCTATTTACTTTTGAGGGATAATTGCTACAATACCTCTGTTTGTATTTTTTTGAGATTATGCCAACACCCGACGCTTAAAGAGCCTGACGCTTGCACCCCGCACTAAACGGTATCGTGCGGGTGTTACCCCTCTGGGTAAGAATTGCGTCGGTATTGTCTTCTGTGTAACACCTGGCCATAATGGATTGGCCAGTGTGCGCTTGCTGCGCAAGGAGGATTACATGGAACGTTTAATGGTTTTTACTGATGCGGAATACGTAGTACAGAAACTAAAAGATTTAGGCGGCGCAAAAAATCCGATACGGCGTAAAGATATACGGTGGATCAATATTATCAAGTGGATCACCGCCCGCAGGCAGCTTATTCGTTGTTACTATTATTCCGCGGAATTCAGCAAAGAAGAGAACCCGCGCACATACCAGGAGCAGCAGGAGTATTTAAGGGGCCTGAAACTTGCCATTCCTTATTTTGAAATAAAGCTCGGAAGGCTTGTCCACGTCAACAATATGTGGATTCAGAAAGGTCTTGATGTTAAGATTGCTGTCGATATGTTCTCAAAAGCTGCCTCCGATCAGTATGATACTGCCGCGCTTCTGTCGGGTGATTCTGATTTCGTCGAGATGATCGGCGAGATCAAAGAGCGCTACGGTAAACATATTGAGCTCTATACGTTTGACCAATCGATTCACGATAGCCTGCGCCTTGCGCCCGATCGGCATTTTGTTATTGACGCCACAACTGCCCGCACGCATAAGTTTTGGGTGTAGTAAGCTGCAAGCTACAGGCCTCAAGCCGCAGGATTTTAGAAAGACGTGTAGTCGTTCAATTCTGTCTCCTATTCGTTTTATCTCCCTTCAGTTGAGCAAGTAAAAAAATAATAATGTAGTTCGTGGATTGCGATCTGTGTGGCCTGAGGTTTTTTTGCAAGGTTTATTTAACTTAGGGCTATATTCTGTGTTTTGTAGCTTGTAGCTTGCACCTTGTAGCCTGTAGCGGATAGCGGTAAAGAGGTAAAGAAAAAGAAAAAGGGTAGGAGAGGGAACGGCGTGTTCTCTTCCTACCCTTTTTATTATTTATCTTCTGAATTTGCCGCCGCCGAAACCGCCGCCGCCGAAATCATCTCGTCTGCCGGTGCCGGTACGAGGCTGCATCTTGCGAGCTTTACTGACTCGCATGGTCCTGCCGTTTAGTTCCTTACCGTCCAGGGCCTCTATAGCCTGAGTGGCTTGTTCTTCAGTCTCGAATTCAGCAAATCCGAAACCCTTTGATTTCCCTGTAAATTTATCGTTGATGATTTTCACCTCTTTTACGGTGACACCCTTTTCTTCGATAAATTTCCTGATTTCATCTTCAGTGACCCCAAATTCCAAATTACCAATGTATAACTTTTTCTCTTCGTCCATGTTTTCGATCTCCTTTAACGTGTTACGTACAATTTAACTGACCCTTACCAAAATGATACAACTCCCGAACTACTCTAAATCTTCTTGCGCCGTTCCCTCCTTTTTTGAGATGGTTTCGTGTAATATTGCCGCTCCCGGCATTCTCTAATAATGCCTTCGCGCTTGCACATGATATTGAATTTTCTCAGTGCTTTTTCAAAGTCTTCGTTTCGTTCGATCCTAACTTCTGCCATTTTTATCCTCCAGTCTTTAAAACGTTAGTACTATATATACCACAATTCCGGGTTTTTTCAAGAAAAAAAAGGTTAATTTTTATACCTTATCTAACTCATTGGGCGGCATGTGGTAATGAAAATTACTGTCAATTTTCCATTTTCTGCTACAATAATACATATGTTTCTTCTTTTTGCGGCGATCGCACCCGCGGCCGCCCTTATAATCTATTTTTACTGTAAAGACAAGCACGAGAAAGAACCTCTTGACCTGCTCGCAAAGGCGTTTCTTGCCGGTATTATCATCACCTTTGTTGCTATGGTGATTGAGCCTTTTTTCCTCGGAGTTATTAAAAATATCCCCTTTGTCCTGTTTCGGGTATTCCTGGCTTCGTTCGTTATGGCGGCTCTGGTAGAGGAAGGCCTCAAGTTTCTCGCGTTTAAGCTGGTCATATACGATAGGAAGGATTTTAACGAGCCGTATGACGGAATACTGTACGCGGTAATGATTTCTCTTGGGTTCGCAACGATTGAAAACATTGGGTATATTGTTTCCGAATTCACGCGCACGGGGTTTATCGGTGCGTACGGTCTTAGCGTAGGCCGCGCACTTTTTTCAGTAACCATCCATGCCTTTACCGCAGCGATTATGGGTTACTATCTTGGACTCGCAAAATTTTGCGGCGGGAAAAGAGAGGCGGAGTATCAATGGAAAGGCCTTGGGTTTGCGGTTCTGGCGCACGGGTCTTTTAATTTTTTTATTCTGACGCTCACTCCGGTTGGGATATTGCTGGCATTCGTCGTGTTTCTTGTCGCCTGGTTCCAAACGCTACGCGCAATCAAGCTCCACTCTGCTAATTCACCATTCAGGAAATAGCGGATAGTCCCCTTCCTCTGCGAGGACGCTTCGCAGTCGGGGAGGCTACACTGCGTTTCGCACCGTTTAGCGTAGAGCGTAGAGACAGAATCGAGAATAAGAAATTTTAGATCTTTTTCTCCTAAACGCTAACCGGTGCGAAGCCGTACGGAGCCTCCCCTCAAGGGGATCTCCGTAGGGGACGAAGGACGACTGTTCATTTCATTCGCTGGGAGGTAGGACGTGGGACGAGAAGCATTAATTCTCGTTATTTGCTACTCGTTGCGCGCTACTTTTGATTATAAATCTCTGGAATCTTTTCCTAATCGTTGTAATCATGGCTTAAGCCATATAAATAAAAACCCCTCCCCCAAACTACCAGGGAGAGGGTCCGTGGCTTTGGTCCCCTCATGGAGACCCGTCAATTAATCGTAACATGCTAACACTATGCTTTTCAAGGGGTTAGAGACCATCGCTTGAAACCGCTTACCATGCTTGATATTTCAAGGCTTTTTCAGCTTTGCATCACGGTTTTTTTAAAAATACTCTTGAAAATATCATCTTTCTTGAAAATAGATGGATTTGTGATAATTCGTCTTTAATTCGTGTTCATTCGTGTAGGATTCTTAAAACCCTTCACAGTTGTGGGTTTTTAAGGTAAAATAAGCCCAATCTATGGCTGATATTGACGCAGTTATAACAGGGATCGGAGTTATCGCCCCTAGCGGTATTGGCAAGGAAATCTTCTGGAAAGGGCTTGAAGCCGGCTTAGATACCGTCAGTGAAGTTACTGCTTTTGACACCGGAAAATTTAATGTCCATTGCGCCGCTGAAATAAAAAACTTCTCAGCCGAACAATTTCTTGGCGCAAAGGGCCTGCGTAGCATTGACCGCAGTGCGCTTGTGCTCATGGTAGCCGCTCAACAGGCTATCGAGGAGGCAAAGCTTGAAATTATCGATGCAACCACTGATGATTTTGGCGTCTGTACCGGGACAACCTTTTCTCATCTAGGCGCAATTATTGAGTTTGACCGAGAAGTCTTGCGTGACGGACTTGAGTTTTCAAACCCCGCTTTTTTCCCTTCAACGGTTATCAACGCCGCCTCATCCCAGGTTTCTATTCGCTTTAACATTCAAGGGTTTAACACAACGATCAGCACCGGTTTTACTGCAGGGCTTGACGCTCTGAAATACTCGATCGATGCGCTAGCTACAAATAAAGCGAAAACCGTATTAACCGGAAGCGTCGATGTTTTAACTTCATCGTTATTTTTCGGCTTTCATAAATTAGGCTACATGGCCGGTCTTACCGGGCCCGCATTATCATGTCCTTTTGATGCCCGGCGTAATGGCCCGGTTCTGGGGGAAGCAGCCACGGTTTTTTGTGTTGAAGATGCCGCCAGGGCTCGCAGCCGCGGCGTAAAAATTTACGCCCGCATTAAATCCGTAGCTTGCCATTTTGACGCGTTTCGCATGGGTAAGATCCATCCCCAAGGGTTAGGCATTGAAAAGGCGATCGTCAAGGCACTTCGCGATGCGCGGCTTAGGCCCGCTGACATTGATTACATTTCAAGCTGTGCTAATTCCTCAAAAGAACTCGACAGTATTGAGGTTAAGGTTTTAAGGCGCGTTTTTGGCGACAACCTAAAAAGGATTCCGGTAAGCTCCGTTAAGTCGATGCTTGGTGAAACTTTTTCTGCCGCTGGGCCGCTTCAAATTGTTTCATGCCTGGGCGCGATGCACCGGGGGATTATCCCGCCGACGATCAACTATCAGGAAAAGGACGCGCTTTGCGATATTGATTGTGTTCCTAACGTAAGCCGCAAGCGTGATGTGCGCCGGGCGCTTATTACTTCCTTTGGTCCCGGCGGGTATAATAGCGCCTGCGTGCTTGAGCGTTGGGAAAATTAAGCGAAAACCGTCTTTCTTCCCGCTTTTATTAATTAAACCATTTTCCACCTCTGAGATGGAAATGGGTATAGCGATTAAAAGTAAGCCTTCCTTGCTTTATCTCTCCCGCTCGATTTAAGAAAAATGAAGCATGACCCTTGACAATGCGGCAATAATATTGTATATGTGCATTATAAATGCAAATTTGCATATAGGAGAAAGATTATGCGTTACGTTACCAGAGACATTGAGCCTATCATAAAAACTGCCGCAGCGCAGTTTCCTTCAATAATCCTGACAGGTCCGCGGCAGTCAGGGAAAACAACGTTACTGCAGCATCTTTTTTCGAAAAAATACACATACGTTTCCATGGATGATCCGGCATCGCGATTGATGGCGACTGATGAACCGGTTCTTTTTTTCCAGAATTATAAACCGCCGGTCATCATCGATGAGATCCAATATGCGCCAAAGCTTCTTTCATATATCAAGATAATGATCGACAAAAAACGAAACGTAGCGGGGCAATTTTTGTTGACCGGCTCGCAACTTTTTCCTCTGATGGCGCATGTCAGCGAGTCCTTGGCGGGGAGAATAGCGGTTTTTAATCTTTTGTCATTTTCGTTCTCGGAGCTCTCCGGCCGTGCCGTGCCCCACGATATGCAGGCATTAAAGCATCTGGTTCTACGCGGAGGTTTTCCTGAAGTAAATATCAGGAAGAACATAAATCTTGAATTATGGTTTTCCGGATATCTTCAGACATACCTTGAGCGCGATGTCCGTCAGTTGCGGCAAATAGGGGATTTAGCCGATTTTCAAAGATTCTTGCAGCTACTGGCGGCGTTCAATGGGCAAGTCATGAATCTCTCAAGTTTCTCGCGAGACTTGGGGGTAGCCGTTAATACCGTTAAGGCATGGGTTTCTGTCTTGGAGGCGAGCGGCCAGATAGTAACGATTAAACCGTTTTACGCCAACAAGGGTAAAAGGATTATTAAAAGCCCCAAGATATATTTCCTGGATACCGGGTTATGGTGTTATTTGTCGGGGGTTGTATCGAGCGCGCAGGTATTTAAAGGGTCTCTTTCGGGTCAACTTCTTGAAACAGTTGTTCTGGGGGAGATTATGAGAAGTTTCCACGCCCGCGGGAAAATCCCAAGAATATTTTGGTGGCGGACCTCCTACGGCGAAGAGGTTGATTTTATTATTGAGGATAAAGGAAAGCTGATCCCTATAGAGGTTAAATTGACCGCAAAAGCAAATAATCATCTTATTAAGGGTTTGTCATCTTTCTGTAAGCTTTTTTCCGGCAGGATTGACGCTGCATATCTTGTCAACCTTTCCACAGAGCAAGTTATCCTGGAAAAACAGATAGCATCGGTACCTCTATTTGATTTTGTGGAGCGCTTGCATTTGATGATTTGATTGATGCGCGGGGAGGGGGCGGTGATGTCGTCTCGACGATGATATTTACCTGTTTTTTTGCCTTTTTTATTGATTAATTTCAGCATTTTGGCTGAAAATATGCTATAATTAAACAAAATGTGAATAGGTGGTTACGGGTAATGCGCGTCATTTTAATAGGGAAGCGTTGATGGGTAGCGTAGCTGGAAACGGCAAACGTCAACCGTTAATCGTCGTGGAAGATAAAAAGAGAATAAGAAGTTTTCAAGATTTAGACGTATACCAGACAGCCTACAAGGCTATGCTTAACGTTCATAAAGAAATTTTGCCTAAACTTCCCAAAGAAGAAAACTATGATTTAAAAGATCAGCTTAGAAGATCCACGAAAGCGATACCTCGTTTAATCGCTGAAGGACATTCAAAAAGGCATCAATATAGAGGTTTTCAGAAATATATTGATGATGCCTTGGCAGAGTCAAATGAAACTATTGTTTCTTTGTGTCAGGCGCGTGATCTTTATTTATCACAGGTAGATAGTAACCTCTGTAACAGCTTGATTGATCGGTACGATAAGATAAGCCGGCAACTTTACAATTTAGCATTATCTTGGGATACATTTAACAAACGCAACCGCAAGACGATTAACGATTCGAGTTGCGCCCGCCTTGCCGAGTAAGGCGAGGCAGGCAACCGCTTAACGAATGACAAATAAGAACATTGCTTGCATTGCATGAAGGACTTAAAAGGGAAAA
>JBDRAN010000049.1:0-10106 GCA_043823745.1 Candidatus Omnitrophota bacterium
TACGGCGATACGGATACCTTAAAGAAGGACCTTAAACCCGGCATGAAGCTTACCAATACCGTCATCGATGAGAACATGAAGGAACTGCGTACGGTAGAAGTGACCGTGGTCGCCGTAAGCAAAGACGCCGTGGCCATCAAAATAAACGGCAATGAACTTAATATTTTATCCAGAGCTAATGGGGACGTTATACGGTACGGCTTTGTTACTAAGGACAACAGCCTTTATCTCTATGGGCCTATTGAGCAGCTCGCCAACGCAAAAGTCGGTGAAATACTTAGAGTTGAAAATATTGAAATAGATACTGCTATAAAAGTTACCGGAAGAAAGACCGAAAATATCATCAAGATCAAAGGTATTCAGGAAACAACAATTACTGAAGTTCCTGCGGCAGCCAATGCTGACAAAAAGAGCGATTGGAGAGAGGTAATACGTTCAGGCAAGTCAGTCAAGGACCTTCCGGTAATCCGCAAAGAAAACGTTCCTCTTTCAATTGACGCTGAGGGGAAAACCCAAGATATTTCAGTCGACGTGGTTGCCGAAGAGCGTATTGCAACAGATAAGGGGGATATCACCGTGCTATACGTTCGTGCCTGGCTCGGTAATCCAGGATTTGCTTCCGTAGGTCCCGCAAGCGACAGACGTATCGTCATAGTACTAGATGCCATTGAGGAAAAGGTGAAAGATGAGATTATGCCGATTCTCTTGGGAACGCGTTTGTATCCTGAGCGATATGATGAAGTCGGAATGTTGAAGCGTTATCTCGATGCTGCCGCACGCATATACCCCGAACTCCTAAAACGTAGTTTCCAGGGTAAGACCGAAAAAGAGATTGTATTGCTTATTGCACAAAGCGTGTTGGCTCATGAACTTGATCATATGCTTAACAAGATAGCACGCGGAAAGCTCTACGCCGGGATTTTAGCAGAAAATCAAGCTGACACCAGGGCAATCGGATACGGCCCGGTGCCATACTTTGTGTTATTAGGTATGCTTTTTGAAACAGGTACGTTACCGAACCAGGAATTTATTAAATCGCTTGACGCCTTAGCGCAAAAACTTTCCTATAAAGACGGGCAAGCTCTTTTAGACGCAATCTTTGACGATGAAGGCTTAAAGAAGTTAGGCAGCGTATCACAAGAAGATCTTCAGAAGTATTTTAGGGAGGAGATGTATGAGAAAAAATTTACGCCTGCAGTAACTATCGTTAAGCGCGATAGCACTCCCGCAAAACCTGCAGTCATTGATCCTGCCACAAGACCAGAGGCTGAAATAACAAGGAACGTTAAGACTCTCTGGTTTGAAGTGTACCCGGTTGATAGCTATAACGAAAGAACAAAAACTTTAGCCGGCAAACCCCTTTCAAGTGAAATACATATTATGATACAAGGCCAATCGCCTCGAATTCTCTATGTCATAGACGATAAGGTCGCGACAGAAGACCTCCGGCAGGTGCCGCAAGCGGAATTCGGCACGCGCGTAATTAAGACCGTAGCTATAGATGAAACGAACTTTGCAACTATTGTTCAAGCAATACTGAACAAAAAAATAAATACCCTCACCACTTCAGATACAACCTTGATTGTCCGTGGAAGATCTGATTCGCGTATATGGTTTGATGTAAAAGTCAAAGATATTAAAGTCTCAAGCGAAATCCATACTAAAAACCAGACGGAATTTGCCCGGGCATATCCCACAAAACTGAACGAATACGAAGGCGTTGCCGTCCTGGAAACTTTGCATGAGATCACGGTTAAAGATTTAGGAAAAGTTAAAGCAAAACCAGTCTTCTATTTTAGATATAATCCCGCGGAGAACAGGCTTGATTTCTTTGGAAAGGATAAAAAGGAAGCAGATGCGGCCAGCTACACCAATGTTGTGGGCTGGTCCATAGAGGGAGCGCAAGAAAAAGCCTTTAGTTTTAAAGCAAAGGACAAGGATCGCTCGGTTGCTTATTTACCGGTATACAGCGTTGATTCTGAAGGTGATCCCATGGCTCCTTTTATGATCGGTATTTCTCCAAAAACAGGAATGCAGACTGTTTATTTCTTTGATTTTGGTAAGACAGGGGAAAGAAGGCTGGTAGAGACAGGTTTGGCGGCAAGCGACGTTTTCGGTGAAGATATGCTTAAAGCCCAAGGCATAGGAGCAACTGATATTGCCAGCGCAGTCTTTGATAAAGATGATAAGCATATTGGCTGGTCATTTAGGGCAGCAGTTGAGACAAAGCGCCACGTTTTGGCGAAAGGCAGAGATTTGATCGTTACGTATTTTGAGGTAATAACTACTGATCTTACCGGCACGCCGATGACTCCGAAAAAGATCGGCATAAACCCTGAGCTTGGCGGACAAAGTGTTTATTTGTTTAATGAGGATACGCTTACTGAAAGAAGAGTTATTGATACGTTGTTTAAGGCCAACACTATTTTTGATGAAGAGACTTTAGGCAAGTTGTCTGTGGGCCTTGACGACGCCGTAAGCATTGTGCTTGACCGCGAGCAGAAACATATCGGCTGGGCATTTAGAAAGTCTATCCCTGAAACAGTCACGGTAAAAATTAGCGGCGTTGACAAACCAATAATCTATTTACCAGCGATAACCACTGATTTGAAAGGCATACTTATGGATCCCTTTGAAATCGGTGTTGATCTTAATACCGGCGAGCAGAATGTTTACTTTTATCGGGGCGAGGAACGAGTGCTCAACGGTGTTAAAACCAGAGGCATTGCGGTGGTTAAGGCGCAGGCGACGCTCAAAGATTTGCCTCTCGCGGTGCAGAAGAAAGCACAGGAACAAATTAACGGTTTAAAACCGGAGAGCGCAGCCAGCTTTATTTTCTACTACACCGACGAGGCTACCCGCCGCATTGTCAGAGATGATTTAGCTTTTGGATACGCGCTTGAAGGAGAGCAGAGGAAATTGCAGCTTAATGGAAAGTCCATTGATTTTCTCTTGGTTAGCCAGATAGATACCACAGGTGAGGTAACCAGAGAGTTCGGTATGGTCGCCGGTAAAGAGCTTCTCAGGTTTTCGCCTGACCGCATGATGGTTGAGGTTAGCTTTAAAGAAGGTTTTAAGGAGCTTGCCACGAAAGAAGAGACGGGCGCCAGCTTCATTGTATATGAAAGAGCGGACGGTACCTTTGTGAAGGCCTGGAAGATACATAGTTCTCTTGATTTAACCTATGAAGATTTAGCAGGTATTAAGATTCCCATGAAGAAAAATGGCATTGAGCTTCAAGCCTCACTGAAAGAGGTGATCGATCATCGTTATCAGCAGTTGCGCGGTACCTACGATACGGTAGTTGCTCCGGATAAGCTTACGTGGTTCCGCTTGAATGTGTTAGGCGCCAGCGGTGAAGTTGTTAATTCACTGATCGTGGGTCTTGAGCAGGGAAGCCGTCGCGTGCTTTATTCTAATGGATTCCTCGACTATGCAGTGGAGAAATACGCGGGAGCGGATAGATTGAGCGGCCGCAGCTTGCGTTTTGATCCTGACCGAAATATCGATGCCAACGTAGCCACATCGATATACCTTACGCCTGAAATATCGCTGGTTATTGATCGGGAGAAAGAGGATATATTCGTTGAGCGCAGGTATCGTTATGACCCGTATCTTATGGAGAAATGGCCCCTTGAGGTCGTAAGAAAAATTACCAATGCACGCGGAGAAGAGCTCGATTTCTTCGCAAGCCGCGACGCAGAAGAAGTCACGAACTTCCTGCAAAGCCACGTTAACGTTGCATATGACAAAGGTATGCCGGTTGGTATCGATGCGCAAGGGTTTTTAAGGGTAGATAGAAGAGAACAGTTTTATTATGAATATAATGACGTTGTAAAAGGAATACTAGCGGAACTCAAGGCAGAAGTTGGCCAGGAAGTTTTTACAGTCGAAGAATTAAAGAAATTAGAAGCCGGCTTAGGCGAGTATATGCCCACAGCCCTTAGAGCCTATGGAGTTCCCGCGTTTACGGTAACACGTGTTATTAATCCTAACAACGGTACGCTTTCTGCCAGTGTATCAATGTTCCAAGGTATAGAAACGAATGTGCACGGCCCGGCTATCGTTTCGGTAAACAAAGCAATTGTTTATGATTATAGAATGGGTAAGAAAATCCTGGGCACGGACGTAAAAGAGGAGCATACGGATTTCAGGGGTAATGTTTTCATCCGCGAAGAATTAAGCGAACGGTCAAATGACGCGGTAACCTATGTATTTAGCTTTGATAAGTACGGAAGAGGTGGGCTTTCGATACGCACGATGGTCCCTGAAGATAAACAGCGCACGATCGATAGCGCGTCTCTGTTTAGCGGAAATTATCCCGCCACCAAACTTGCAGCTTTCCTTAAATTTGAGGGTAATTTTATGGCTGTCGATGAAGATGGTGCTGTTTTCGGTTTGGATAATACTATTGATAGAAACTACGAGATCCTGCGCGCCGCACGGTTATTTGCAAAGCACGGCAGCGATACGCAGGGGCTGCCATATTCAGAGTTGCAGAATTTGAGCTTTGAGTTTACAGATGGGCAAGGACGCGCGCTGGTAAGGCTTTCCGCACCGCGCGTCAACCTTGCTTCTTTAATGTACGGCGACGATGATGTTACTTCATGGGGCAGGGGGCAGGCAATACGAGAGCTGGCTAGCCGCATGGATGAAATCGCGTTCTTAAATTACCGGCCGCAAGATATAGAAAAAATTTATATCAGTTTGGTTGCTTCGCGAATTCCTTTTGAGGCCTGGTCGCATAAAGCAAAACGAGACGAACAAGGCAGCATCATTATTGATGAGGCGGCATACGAAAGCGAGCGCAATGACGGCATCTTGAGCCGGTTGTTCGGTAAAAGATATTTAGACCATACCTATAACCCACGGTTCATTAAGGGTAGTGTTTTACTCGCGTACGATGTCATTAACAACCGGCCCGGCTATGCTAACGGGATAAAAGTTGCGACCCTTTCCGGCAAACCGGTGAAAGAAATAGTGCCTTATACCCTGGTTAAAGTCATGATGGGTATATTGGGTAATTCTACCAGCGGCGACGTTACCATTCATTACGATGCGTTAGGTATGCCTGTTGAAGCGAAACTTAGCGACGGCCGTGTGGTTGAAACCTGGAGCGAAGAAGGCTTAGGTATTCGGTTCTATGCCGATTCAGAAGGCGGCATCCGTACGGTCATGCATAAACGCGTACAGCGTCCGTTGGGACGTCCCGGGCAGCGCGATGATTTAGAGACAACGTTGCTTAACGGCTACATCAAGGATGAGCGCAGATTAGGTATTAAGGAAAACTGGGCCAGCGAATTGCGCGGCGGCTGGTACCTTGCCATTATTCCTCTCGTTGTTTTGGCGATTTTGGTTATGCTGGGTAAGATATTTGATATTGTGCGCGTGCTGGCTCATAAAGCAAAACTCGTTGGCGATATCAGAGCGCAGGCCACGATACAGGAAAGGCAGATGCAACAGAGCGCAAGCCCGGCGGCTACTCTTGCGCCAACCTATAAAGGGTATGGCTTTGACGATGAAGTTATAAAGTCAGCGAAGTATCGTTTTAACGGCGAGCTTGGCAACGAAGTCTTAGGCGGCGCAGTCACATCACGCTTGGCGCGCGGTGAAACAGTTGCCCAGGTTGCGGTTGAATATTTCGAATCGTATAACGTGACCCGCAAAACAGTTTTTGGTTTAGCGCCGCTTGATTTTAGCTTCATGGATGAAAATGAAGTTATTGAGATGCTCTGGATCTCGTTCTTAATTCGAAGCGGCAGTATTTACGCGCACAACGATACCCCGTCATACTTAAACTATCTTATCCATAGAGCCTTGGAAGAATACAAAACAAATCCGGATACGGTAGGCACCATGGTTCGCACTCATGTTGACCGGTGGTGGGCGATTAATCATTGGACATCTACTACGTTTAAATCTTTCGGCCCGCCGGAACTTAGAAAAGCGGCAAATACACTGCCAGCACAATACTTATTTACCATTGAAGATTTAGAAGAATTATTCCGTGTCCCTGCCTTTGTCAAGCGGTACGACAACTTAGGCAATGAGGGCAGGAAAAAATTATATGACGATTACCTTTTACCCGAAATCATTAAATATGCCGAACCATTAAAAGGTAAAGTTCTTGAATTAGCCGACCGGTATTCCGATCACAAAATACGAATTAAGAAAGCGATAGTTAAGACGCAAGAATACAAGAGCTATGTCAAATTTTTAGAAGGCCAGTGGACGAAAGAAAGACCGTTATTCTTAAAGACCTATCCTGATACGATAGGATTCAAAGGCCTTGGGCCTTTAAAAACGTGGCTGCATACGTTTAGAAACCTTTATCAACCGTTGGCTATACCGTTCCAGGTCGTTATATTCGCTTTGGGTGCCGCACTTTACTTACAGATGAACAATCCGGCGATCCATTTGTCTATCACCGCTCCTTTTATCGCTGCTCTTGTTGTTGGTTTGACCATCGCGTTGTGGTCGGGACGTCCGGTTATCAGCTATTTCTTAAACAGAGGGTTTGAAAAACGCGTCAATACACACGCGTACGGTAAACCATTAGGCGTAGGCGTTGGATACCAGAAGCCGATCATACCGCTGAAATTAAAATTGTTCAGATACGCGTTCTGGGCCACGTTGCTTACCGTTAAAGGTATTTGGGATGCTGTTGTGTTATACATTGTGCTTTACGCGCACGCCAATATCGTGACCGGCACATGGCTTCTCTTTGGTGTTAATATCAATATGGTATTAGTAGCCGGTTTGTGGTTCCCGTTCGTACTCTTCTTCTTCCTTGATACCTTCTCGATTTACTACGCGTTCGAAGCGCTCTGGGGTTATGCCCAGGCGCGCTTCATAGGCTTAGGCAACATTAAGACCGAAGGACGTAAGGAAGCCTTACGTACCATCCGGGTACCAAGAGCTCAAGTTTCATCAAGCGCTGCGTTGGGTAAGCCTGCCAAGGATGACTTGTTGATCGCCATGATCAAGCGTAACTTTATACCGAGCTCCTTACGCATCGACGGAAAACCGTTGACAGCCCGCATGCAGGATGTTGTGGTTGCCGAAATGATCAATCTCGCCTTACGTACGATGTACAACGAAGACATGATAAGCCTCCAAGAATATCAGGCAAATGCCTGGGGCATTGAGAGGGCCGAGGGCGCTGGCTTCTACGAAGCAACCGTAACGCAGCCCAGCACGCTTTTCTCCGGGCTACGTAACAGCAAAGCCCGCAGCCGTATCTATAGATTTTTAAACCAGTTGTTTATGGATAAGCCGGAAATGCCGACCTGGGAAGAGTTAAAGAGTTTATCGATTATGACTCCGACGGGCCCCGGCGAACATATCTTCTATCCGTGGGAAGGTGACCCGGAGGTTGGACTTAACGTGAGGATGAACAGCGGACACACACCGTTGACCTATATAATCAAGCGGCATCCTGATGAGTGGCAGAACTTCTTAAACCGCATGCAGCGAGAAAGCAGCATCAATCCAGCTGACTTAGCCACGTTGCAAGCTCTTCAATACGGCGAAGTAATCAAGATCGCCGATGAGAAGCTTATTATGAAATTGCGAGAATGGGGATCATTGCGCGTTCAGCCGTATTACCGCACCTTAAACGGCAAATTCCATTATGTACCGGTTCTGCAGTTGTTTGCCAAGATTAATCATCCGGAGTGGGATAAAGAAAAGATTGCGCAGGAAGTGAACAAGAAATATCAGATAGTTTGGGGCAGCTATTTACGAACATTTGAATATGCCGAGAAACCAGACTTAAAAGATAAATTTACCC
Organism: Candidatus Omnitrophota bacterium; assembly: GCA_043823745.1. Taxonomy (GTDB): domain Bacteria; phylum Omnitrophota; class Gorgyraeia; order Duberdicusellales; family 4484-171; genus JAQTOI01. The sequence goes on from JBDRAN010000049.1 coordinate 7,793, forward strand.
AAATATTCGATATTTTGAAAAAATACTATGATGATTATGGCTATTTCGTAGATTTGACCGATATTGCCATGTACGACAAAGATTTCAAACCCACTTCAAAAGACGGCAGGAATTACAGCATTTTACAGCGCTACAATCCAGAGAGTGGGAAGATCGAAGATGTGATACGGGTTGACCTGGGGACTTACTACGCGTTTGCAAACGAAGGAAAACCGGGTAACCAGGCGCATAACCGCAGGTTTATGCGCGGCGAAGTGTTGATGAACCTGGATATGAACCAGGATTTCTACATCGAGCAGATGTTCTCGATGCCGATATTATTGAACATGTTTGAAAAGAAAAACGGTTATTATAAGGGTGATGAAGGTGAGAATGTCGCATTAGTGGGATACCCTGAAGATATCTACACTGATGATTTCTCGCTGTCCGGCAAATTCCATGCGGTGGCTGACCGCACATTCGTAGGTATCGTTCAGCGCACCTTACAGACATTAGGCGCGCGTTTCCATTATGGCCATCCGGATGCATGGCGTGCTTCTGTGGTGGATGCATTTGGCGGTGTGTCGCGGTCGTATCCTGTCAATGAAGATATTTATGGAGCGTACCAGATGATGCTGGTCGGCAAAAAGGTTCTTAATATTGAGTTCATTGAAGCAGGCAAAGCGCGTGAAGTTTCCTGGGGCGGCACTGATGGTATTTTCCGTAAATTCGGTATGGGTGCGACGCAACAGATGTACGGCCGCATTGTGCATGAACTTATGAAATCAGAAAACTTCGACTGGACACGAAGGTTAGCTCATATTTACGGCGGTATCGGTTATTACTTACGTAAACCGATTGTAAAATGGGGCATATTCACGTATCTGTTCTTTATGGTTCTCTTGGGGGTTAGTGGTTTCGCGCCGTTTACCAATGAAATATTGTATGCGATGCTCGGTGTTATTGTGTTTGCGCAGGCGATCACCGCAACCGGGTTTATGCAGATGATCGTGGATAAACCGTTTGTTCGCGGCGCAATCGAGTTCCTGCTTACCTTTATCGTAATGTCACCGTTCTTTATGGCGCATGTCTTTACGATGGCTGCGGGCGCAACATTGGCTATGGCAGGAGTTGCGTTCTACGTCGCTACCGGCCGTGGTCACCAGTTGAATCATACCAAAATTATGAGCTTATTTAAGGACTATGCCAAATCGCATATTGTGCCAGGATTTATCGCAAGCGTAATTGTCACCATTGGAATCATTCTTTGGTGGAACCCGACCATGATCTGGTCAGCACCGTATGTGGCGATTGTATTCTTTGCTATGTATGTACCGATCGTTATCAATAAGGGCGCATTGCCTATTTTCGAAGTCTCATTAACAGATTATTGGAAATTTATCCGTGAAGATTTTAAAGATGGTATTACAGAGATCGGGAAATTGTGGAAAACGGGATGGAAAGAAGGCGCATACGATAAAGTCACCGATGCGGTTGTGTATTCAATTGCGTTTGTTGCCTGGAACGTTTCCATGTTCTTGCCGTTTACCTTATCAGTGCTTCTCTTTGGCAAGGTAGGCAGCTTTAGCCTGGTAAGCCTTGGATTAGGCGCAGGCGTAGGATTAGTTGGCGTATTCGTCATACCTGTTGTGCTTAATATCGGATGGAAGATTTTCAGTAAACTTTGGTATGGTAATCCGTTTAAGGTTACGCTTGATAAAGTAACAGCCAATACCACTGTAGATGCGCAAGTAAAAGTTACCCCGGCCCGAGCAGCCATGGCGCAGCAGAACAATGTAAAAGATGCGGCCTTGGCTCAGGCAGCGTCACCGCTTACTTCATTGGATTCTCTGCGCAAAGACTTTACACTTTCAACAAGCGCTATTCGCTTGATGGTAGACTCCTTCATCTCCGACATGCACAAAGGCCTTGGAGGCCAGCCCTCTGCCTCCGGCAAGGACGGCCTTGGAGGCCAGGAAAGCTCTCTTGCCATGCTTCCTACTTTCGTCGATAACCCGACCGGCAAAGAACAAGGTAAGTTCCTAGCGTTAGACCTTGGCGGAACCAACTTCAGAGTCCTGTTAGTTGAGCTTAACGCAGACGGGCGAGAACCGGTGATGACCATTGAGCGCTTCAAACTTCTTCCTGAACACATCTCAGGAGACGCACAGGTACTTTTTGACGCCATCGCCGTATTCGTCAAACAATTCCTGGTCAAACATAACCTTACCGACCGGCCTTCAAAGCCGTCCTTGCCGAAGGCAGAGGATACCTATAATTTAGGTTTTACCTTCTCCTTCCCTGTCGAGCAGACCAATATCGATGAAGGACTCTC
>JBDRAN010000050.1:0-24573 GCA_043823745.1 Candidatus Omnitrophota bacterium
TTGCAATGGTTATACAAAAACGCAAACGCACCAAAAGGTTAAGGTGCATTTTTCCGGATACCTCGTAAACACTCTTGAATTTCTTGCGAAATTCAAGGAACGACCCTCCGGGCAAATAATGCTAACGCATTATTTGGGTTAGCAGTAAAGAAAAGACACGGGAAGGTTTTTTATTATCGTTGTGACGGAAGTCCACACGCAATCTATGCCTGGCATACGGAATAGTTTGCTTCAGGAAAGATATTATCTTTTCGCTCAATGTCTTCAATAACTTCTAAATTGACGAAATCGCGCTCAAGATAGCTCTGTAAGAGATAGAAACGCTCAAGGTGCGTAACCGTTCGCTTACGCGCGTACTCCACGAACGCGCCGGTCTTCATCATAAAAGCCCAATCGCTGCCCTGCGCCAGAAGCAACTCGCGTACCATCTGGTTTAAAATACGTTCCTTTACCGCTCCGCGGCCACCGTACTTTTTCGCCGCTTCCGTCATTTGTTCCTGCGCGCGGTGAAGATGAGGATAAATCCAATCGTTAGCGCCGTTGAGCCAGACTTCGTAATAACCCTTGTAGCCCCAGCTTGAAGGCGAAGGGTTAATCACTTGATTCTTCGGATACATATTCAAATATTGCCCGGGAGTAATAAGCTTGAATGTCTTCTGGTCATAGCGAATTTTACGTATTAAAAAATTAAGCCATTGAACCCCTTCAAACCACCAATGCCCAAAAAGCTCCGCATCGTAGGGGGCGACAATAATCGGCTTGCGGTCGAAAATCGAGGAAAGATACTCTATTTGCTTCTCACGGTTAAACATAAAATTTCCGGCGTGGTATGCCACCTTATCCGTTGCCCGTTCGGGAACGTAGGGTTCTTTATGGGTGCTCTCTCCGGTAATACGGTAATATTTGATACCGGTAAAAACACGTGCGCCGCAATTGGAAATATAAGGCTTAACATAATCATAATCGAGATCAAAACCGATGTCACGATAATATTCGCGATAATTATAATCGCCGGGATAGCCCTCGACCGCCGACCAAACGCTCTTTGAGGACTCATGATCTCTGCCAAAAACCGCAACTTTATTCTTAGTGTAGTAGGAAGAATAAACGCCGAATTTCGGCCGCGGGCGGGCAAAAAGGATACCATGCGATTCAACAAGAAAATACTTAATACCTTCCTCTTTCAAGCATTTGTCCACATCTTCCGCGTAGCCGCATTCAGGAAGCCATATACCTTTAGGATTTGATCCGAAGAATCTTCGATAGGAATTGGCGCCGGTGCGCACTTGCGCGCGAATGGCATCCTTATTGATACCGATCAACGGCAGAAAACCATGAGTCGCGCCGCATGTTATGATTTCTAGAAACCCCAAGTCCTGATATTTCTTAAATTCCTTTAGGAGATCGCGCTGGTAGGTATGGACAAAGCGTTGACGCGTGGCCGTAAAACGATGGTAATACATCAAGGCAAGCTTATAGAAATCGTGGTTGAAACGGTTACGATCGATTTCCTTTTCGCAAAGCTCGACCATTTTATTCAAATGATTGACGTAACGATTACGCAGAAGGTCATCCGCAAGCATATTGCATAACGACGGCGAGAGATTAAGCGTAAAGGCAAAGTCAACCCGATCACACACCAGGCCTTCAAACATCTCCAAGAGCGGCATGTACGTTTCGGTGAGCGCCTCGAAAAACCATCGCTCCTCCAAAAATTCCTCATACTCCGGATGCCGGACAAAGGGCAGATGAGCATGCAGGATTAACGATAAATATCCTTTTTCCATATAGGTTGCATGTACGCAATCAGGGAGCCAAAACGCTCCCAATCCCATTCCTCTCTTCTCGTGGTCACTTATCGAACCGTTTTACTGCGGGGGTTTTTTTGAGCTTATGCTTTTTGCTTTTCGAGGTCGCGGCAACTTCGAATTGATAATCGCCGGCTGGAAGAGCGTACCGCAAAGAGAATGTTCCGTCTTGACGAAGCATAACAGGCTTCCCTTCGACGGTAACATGGGCGTCGTGTTCAGTCCTTCCATAAAGAATCAGCTCGGTCCAGACTTCCAAGAAAAATTTATCCTGGGGTCTCTCGCGTTCAGAAAAAAGGCTACTCATACCCCAGGAGGCAAGCGGAGAAGAGATCTGGTGTTTCATGATTTCCTCAAAACGCTTCTTACGCTCCATGGAGCTCTTGCCTAAATCATAAACTCCAAGAACCTTATAATATTCTTCATCGGGAAGAGCCCACTCTTCGTCAATAACCGACGAAATACCAAAGTAAGGCGTCTTAATGATATTAGAACGCGCTACCGCAAAAAACTTTCCCGCGGGATTCTTAAATCCTATCTCAACGCACCATGAAGACTCCGGCGTGTTGACGTTGATATACCAGTTGTTTGCTTCATACGTAATGTCAATATCGAAAAATGAATTAGCGTTGCCGCCGGAAAAACTTGCGACACCGGTTACGTCATAAACACGCAATGCCCAGCGCAGGCTTTCCCGCTCGTGAACCGGAATAGATGCGATAACTTCATTGATTCTATTTTCGGAAATATCCCAATACGCATACATCCACCAGGGATCACGAGGAAGAAGCGCAATACGGTTATCCCCGTAGCGCACGGGAAGGTTATACGTCTCAAGGGGCGCAACGCGCGCAGCGGCGACGGCCTCCATAGTGTTAAATTTTGCCCGCTCGACCGTCTCGCCCTCTTTCTGCATAGCAAAGCTCATCACGGGAGTTGCCGGAGACAATACTTGCTGCTTTTTAGCTGGTTTCTTTTTAACGATGCGCGCAATACGCTTTATAGCAGCTTGTTTACGGGATTTTTGAGTTTTACGCGTAGTTACCGGTACGTCTTTTTTTCTCATTGGTACCTCATTAAGATAAACGAATTGTATCACTCCCGGTTGTACCTGTCAACAACTTATCGTGAAACCATATACCCGGGGTGGCGGAACGCCAAAACCCCCAATCTATTACGCATTGTTAATGCGATCTTTTATTTCAGTAATCCGGCGTATAAGCTGGCCCAGCTCCACCGGAAACGAAGCCGCGCTTAAGAGTATCTTTTTTGTTTTTCCGTTGACGGTAACATAGAGTTCTTCTCCTCGCCATCCAAGCTGGTTATGAGGCTCTGAAATGTATTCATCATTAAACCGAAAAACATTGATTTCTAAAATCAAGCGCTTCAAGTCCGCTAATTCCTCGGGAGAAAGTTGACCGCTTCTAACGACAGATGTTACCCGCTCATTCGTGTAATAATCTTTATTAACCACCGTCACCATACCGTTGCTTGAAACCGAAAGATCGTAATCCTTGGTGAGCGACCCCCCTTTAAGCATATACTTGACGTCAATATTGTAATCAGCCTCCGTCACTAAGCGCTCGCGCGGCGGATCAGCCCACGCAAACGAACCAAGAGTTGCAATTGCCGCCAGAAAACTGATCACTATTCGCATCTTCATACTTTTAAGAATGTTTTCTCTCATTAGACTCATCATGTATTTTATCCCGATGCTGACAACTGTCAAGACAGCTTTTGATAACGAAAGGGTTTTTATTGTATCGGCAAAAGCAACCGATGTAAACTACCTATTTCTACTTTTCTCTGTCTTTTTGCTACTTTTCCAGTATATCTGCAATCTTCCCTGCGTCCCTCGTCCTTCATCCTGAGATACGAATCAACACGAATTGAGAAACATGAATTCCCACGAATATTTAATTCGTGATTATTCGCTTTTTATTCGTGGCCATTCGTGTTTATCCACGTCCTACGTCCAAGCGTACGCGGACGTCTCACGTCTATCAGAACTTTATCTCCACATCCTTCGTATCCCCTTCCGCTACCTTGAAAAGCTCTTCCGGCTTAAAACCCATCATACCCGCAATAACCATATCGGGGAATGACTGAATTTTAATATTGTAATTATTCGTGCTTTCATTATAGAATTCACGACGGTCGGCGATTTCGCTTTCCAAAGATGAAACTCTTGTCTGCAGATGCTTAAAATCCTCGTTTGCTTTAAGCTCCGGATAATTCTCAGAGACCGCAAAGAGCGTCTTGAGTGCGCCGCTGATCATATTGTCTGATTGTGCTTTATCCTGTATGCTCTGCGCGCCTTGGTAGATACTGCGCGCCTTGGTAATCGTCTCAAAAACCTCCTTCTCGTATTTCATGTACCCCTTGCAGACTTCAACGAGCTTGGGCAATTCATCATGCCGCTGCTTGAGTAATACATCGATGTTCGCCCATGCTTTCCTGATGTTATTTTTAAGCCGCACCAAGCCGTTGTAAATACCGATGAAGTACCCGGCAAAAATAATAACCAGAAAAATAAGCGTCCCGAAGATTATCAATGGAACTACCATACGCCCTCCTTGCGTAGAAACGCATACCGGCCGTTCAGATTCGGCCGGGTGTTTAATGAGCACGTGATTTTTGAAACGCTCGTGTGCAAAAATCACTGTGCGAATTGATACACAGCTTTTATCTCATCCCAAGATACCACAGGATATATGCAAGGCTCGCCAAAAATAACACCGGGCCGCCGAAGATAGCAACGTATGACCTCAAGAAAAGCTGCTGCAGGAGCTCTCTTTCGGAGTAATCAGATATAACAAAATAAGGAACGCCTTCCGATATACCCATAATAATATTATCCTGGTTATTCACAAATTCTTTTACAAAAGGATTATCTTTCGCCGAAGCCAACACATACACTCTATCCATGGGCTCAAGCACGTACTCGCTAAACCGCAAAGACCGGCTTCCTAAAAGACCCGTACGCACAATACCATATTCTTCGCAAAACGTATGCACGTGCTCAGGACAAGAAGAAAATGCGCGCGTCTGATATTGTAGGTCTTTTTTTACCCGTACGTCAGCATTACTATTCTCCACCAATACTTTTCCGGTTTCATCCTCAATATGGAAAGGAAAAAATATCTTAAGCTCCTTGATGGTAGCCCAGTGCCCCGACTTGCCGCTCCGCCGGTATTCCTCAACCTTCGTATGATAAAAAACGCATTCTTTTTTTAGGATAGGGCTGATCGTTGACTTAATGGGAACAATGATGCCGGAGACCTCCGCAAGACCCAACGCCAGGGAACGCACTTTCGAGGTAGGTATTTCTTGGATGATCCGCCGCAGGCGCAATGACTTCCAGCCGTACAAAAACGACCAAAGCCCAAATCCGGCACCAGCGAATGACCACATGACTAAGTCGCTACTGCTTGAGCTCATTAGAAGAATTGTAACATGAAAATCCGCAGGCGCAAATATTTTTGGTCTATCCCGATATGCCGGATGATCGTCGTAACAATGCAGGTACGCACAAAAACAGAACCGGTATCGGCAATCGTTAAAGAAGCCAGGGGGAACTAAACAATGAAGAATACCACGAAAGCGGCATAAGACAAGATCGAGAAACGCATCGGCACGAACAAACCGCCAAAAGCCACAGGCGGCAGGAGGCGCATCATGATGGATTGCAATATCTTTTTATTCACCATTAATGAAAGTATGAGGCAGCGATACGGCCAAGCAGAAATCCCGAACCGCAGGAAATAGCACCCACGATGAGCGTTTCAAGGCCGCTGGCCAACCAACGGACTTTGGTGATTTTTGACTTGAATACTCCGAGCACAAAAAGAAAGACCGCTACGCACGCCGCTGCCGCAATAAAAGCCTTGGTAACCGACAGTAACACAAAGAAAGGAAGGATTGCCGGCACCGCGCCTATTAAAAATGAACCAGCGGAGACAAAACCGATCTCAAGCGGATTGTCGATAACCTCTGGACTGATACCGATTTCTTCCTGGATCATAAACTTAAGCCAACGCTCCTTATTGGCGCTGATACGCCGAACCGCCAACTCCTGCTCCTCTGCATTAAAACCCATATCGCCAAAAATTTCGCGGATTTCGGCGATTTCTTTGGCAGGATTCTCTTCGATCTCGCGGCGTTCGCGCTCTATCTGATTTTCAAAAAAATGCTTCTGCGCTTTCGTGGAAATGTAGGATCCGAAAAAAATAGCCAGCGTTCCCGCCGTAACGTGGATAATCCCGGCGGCAATTACCTTGTTGCGCGTAACCAGCGACACCGAGACGCCGGCAAGAAAGGCAATGGTCGTCACCAGGCCGGTATCAATTGCGTACACCACATCGCGAATGATACGCCCTTTTGCGGTATGCCAGTCCTCGCCGTGCCAGGCTTTCAGGCGATCTTGGATAGGGTTACGCAATAGCTCTGGGGAACATGCTGGTTCTATCATAAATTTTGAATCACCTGCGGAATGCAATAATCCCCAAAACACCCCAGGCTGATGCCCTGCGCGCGCTCGGTGATAAACTTCTGCTCCTTGGCTAAAAATCTCTGATGCGCTTTTTTCTCTTTACAAAGCCTCTCGAATATTTTTTTGTCCTGTTCGTTGGACGTTCCGGCAGCTAAATCATGATACAGGGTCACAGCCGAACGGGTAAGTTCAAAACCTAGGATAACCGCGCCCAGCTGAGAGAAACTTTCAGGATCGATTTTACAAAGCTTGCAGCGTTCTGCCACTTCAAGCTCACGTGCCCCAAGAGAGCACCCGATAGAAAGAAGCACTTCCTTATTAGCCAAAGCTTCTTGTGTCAGCTGCATAAACTTATTGCGCACAGCGCCATTCTTGATCAACCCAGCCAGATGCCGAGAGCATTGTGCGATGACCTGTTCCGTGTCTATGGCGGCGCGCAGCTTCTCATGCAATTCCGCGTGGTTGTTGCTCTTTTTTGCCATAGTGCTCCTTCCGGGACCAACACCCCCCGTGCCGTAAGCCGTGATCCGGCCTACTCTTCCCGTTTTGCCATTTGATGATCAAGCATGATCATGCCCGCTGACTCAGGTTTTACGCACTTGAGCAACTCGATAATTTTGGTCGCGTTCTTTTCTTCTTCGACCTGCTCGGTAATAAACCACTGCAAAAATATACACGCTGCCTTATCATTTGCCTTCTCGGCAGTCTCATGCAATGCATTAATAAGCGCGGTCACTTTTTGCTCATGCGCCAGTGTCTCATCGAATACTTCCTGTGGAGAAGAAAAATCAACAGTCGGCTGCCCGATAGGTTGCAACACAACCTTCTCCCCGCGATCATGGAGAAAATCAAACATTTTCATGCCATGGCTCTGCTCTTCCTTGACCTGAACCTTCATCCAGTGTGCAAAACCTTCTAAATTCAGCGACTCAAAATAGGCAGCCATAGAAAGATACAAATATGCCGAATAAAATTCGTTTTTAATCTGATCATTAAATGCCTTCTGCAACTTCTTATCCATAATAACCTCCTTGTTTAGAGAAACAACACCAGCGCAATACCTTTAAGCGCTGGGTGTAATCCAGAGAGACAACACCGGCGTAATACCATTAAACGCCGGGTGTTAAGCGCCGGGTCTTAAGCACCAGGCGTCATGTAAGGTGCACACTAACGCAAACGCCACCCGGCGCATGCGTCAAAACATTACTCTACAATCAATTCCTGGGAACTTTCCCATAACCCATGAATATTACAATAGGACGAAGCAAAAATCGTCCCTGATTTTTCCGTTTTAAAGCCCAATGTTACTTCAGGATGCGTATAAATGGTACTGGTATTAATGCCCTGCGCTGATTCGCCATGCGCGGTAAACTCAACTTTCCCTATTTGATAAGGAAATTTTTCTCCAGAGACAAGAAAATATACTTCAACCCACCGTATGTGATGCTCGGTGGTGTTGGGGTGCGCGATCTCTTTACCCACACTAACTACAAGCTTAACCGGCTCACCCTTCTTGACGCGGGACGGAGCCGCAATCACCGGAACATGCTTTTCCTTTTTCCAATCCGCGCTCTGAAATAAATCTTTCATCGATGCCATTGATAACCTCCTTACGTAGAAACGTATACCGGCTTCTCCACTAAAGCCGGGTATTGCGCAGTAAGCGCACACCGACGCAACACCTTTAAGCGTCGGGTGTATTCAGTAAACGCACACCGGCCATCCCGCTTAGGCCGGGTATTTAATGAGTAGACAACTTATGGAGCGAACACGGGTGAGCGCTCATAAGTCACCTGCGCGAATTCGACTACCCCACAGGATGCCCTGTTGGGCTATCCACCAGGATGCCCTGTTGGGCTACACACTTTTTCGCGCTTGAAGCTTGAAAAAGTGTAAGTCTCATTAGACCTGCTTCACTTCCTTAATTTCCGGAATCGCCTCTTTCAGCTTCTGCTCGATACCCATCTTAAGCGTATAGGTACTCATCGGGCAACAACCGCAGGCTCCGGTAAGTTTAACCGTAACCACGCCTTTCTCGCTAACATCAACCAGCTCCACATTGCCTCCGTCAGCTTTCAGGCTCGGCCGTACTTCATTTAATACTTTTTCAACTTTTTCCTTTAACATAATAACCTCCTTGTTCAGTGGAACAATACCGGCGCAATACCGTTAAGCGCCGGGTATAGCGCAGTAAGCGCACACCGACGCAATACCTTTAAGCGTCGGGTGTATTCAATAAACGTACAGCGGCCGTTCCATTTCGGCCGGCTGTTGTTTAGAAACATATACCGGCGCAATACTCGCCCAGAAGGGCGATGCTGGCGCCATTCTTGCCCAGAGGGGTAATGCTGACACAATTCCATTAAGTGTCAGGCACCACAACGCCAGGTACTTTTAGCATCGGCTGCGATTCTGCCGGGTGCTCATTATTCGCAATTCTACAATAAAAACCCAACTTGACAAGCGCTTTTCTAATACCCGAGGAATCCTTCGGTTTTAATCCGCTGCTCCGGTATCCCCGCCTCAATACAGACTTTTTTCATTGCCGCGACCATTCCCGGAGGACCGAATATAAAAAAAGTACGCTCTCGGACATCATCAAGATTTGCCACAATGAGTTCTTTATCGATCGTTCCAAAAACACAATGAGCCTGTGTAGGCTGGCAATCAGTAACCGTATGCAGTACCCGTAACGTACAATACTGTGTGCGCCAGGCATCCAGTTCGTGTTTAAAAGCAATCTCCTCGGTACGGTTAGAATAAAACACCATTACATCGACAGCACGGTTGTGTATAACGATATCCTCAATAATGGAAATAACAGGGGTAATGCCGATACCGCCGGCCAAGAAGCACACCTTGGTATCTTGTTCGCCGGGAAGGCAATTTCCCAGAGGCCCCTCAAAAAAAACTTCCTCGGATGGCTTGAGCGCTCGAAGTCTGCCGGAAAAAGCGCTTTCGCTTAAGCGTTTAGTAACCTCTATGTAATCCTTGCCGGGCGCAGAAGAAAATGATAAATATTTATTAAGATCTTTATTCCCCTTATTGGTCTCGTCAAAAATAACCCTTATAAATTGACCGGCCAAAAATGTGACGAGACCGCGGGCCTTAAAGCGGAAACTCTCCACCGCGCCGACACGAGGAATCTTTTCGGTAAACTGTGCCCTGAACTGGTTCATACAATACTCCTTGGAATTATTTTTTCCGACACTGTTTGCAAATCCCGTAAAAATAACCGTGGCACTCCTCTATGAGATTACCGTCAACCTGACGCTCCTCAAGACTCTTACAAAAAGGAATATCAACATCAAAAACCTCCCTGCACTGCTTACAGTAAAAATGATGATGCTGATCACGTCGCGCTTCAAAAGAAGCTTTATCGGGAACAATCTGTATCTCGTTAATCAGACCCTTCGTCCGCAACGCTTCAAGGGTCGCGTATATCGTTCCCAGCGAAATAGAAGGAAATTTCTTTTGAAGCGCGCGAAAAATCTGCTCCGCGCTATAATGGCGATCCTTTCTGCTGAGAAGCTCAAGCACCGCCACCCGCTGACTGGTAACCTTAACACCCTTGGCTTTGAGCATCTCGATATATTCCCTCATAGCGTTGTATCGTACCACTCCTATGATTATTGTCAAGAACTATTCCTATATAAGAATGATTATTGTCTTTTACCGTAACAATTTTTTGCTACAATAGGTATACGGATGAAAAAAACGGAACATATCGTAAAGCTTCTGGCGCAAAGAAACCTTACCGTAGCGGCGGCAGAATCCTGCACTGGAGGGTATGCTTCATATCTTCTCACCCGCACACCCGGAAGCTCAAAAGTCTATAAGGGCGGCCTTATTGCCTATTCTCTTTCTTCAAAAAATAAGTTTTTTAAACTCTCCGCTGCGCGCCTGGAGCAAACCCAGGGCGTCTCAGCCGAAATCTGCATGATGCTTGCCAAGAAAGTGCGCCTGCTCTTTAAGAGCGACATCGGCCTGGCGGTGGTAGGCTTTGCCGGCCCGGCTGCCGGACAACATTTTGCGGCAGGTACTGTTTTTATCGCGCTCGCCCATGAGCGCACGATAACGGTTAAAAGAATCATCATCCACGGTAACCGCAATCACGTGCGCGTTCAAGCAAGCCTCGGGCTGCTCGCGCTGCTTATGACACATATCAAAAAAAGGGGTTAACGCATGAACCAGAGAAAATATATTCTCATGCTCTGTTGTGTTCCTGTTGTATTTACGGCCGGCGATGCGAGCGCGCAAGAAATAGAAAACAAAAATAATGCTCTCGCGGACACCCAAAAGTCTCAAGACAACCCCTGCATGCACGCTGACGCGCTGATCCGTAAAGGCCAAACAGCCGAGGCAAAAGCCTTATTAGAGCAATTCATTAGGACCTTGCCGAGTGACTGGAAGCCGCTTTACGAGAAAAACGGAAAAGACATGATTATATGCTGGAATAGCCAAGAATTCATTGCGTATGCCCAGTACCGGGGAAAAACCGATAAATCGAAAGATGCCATCTGGCCGACCGCACCCTCGTATTCACAGGCTTTTTATCTTCTTGGTTTTATCGCGGCAGAAAATAAAGATTTTTCCAGCGCTATACCTTATTTTGATAAAGCGCTTTCCCTTGAACCGGATCATCCGACCATATGGTGCGAAAAAGCTTTCGTGGTGCGTCAAATGGGCCACAACGAAGAGGCCTATCAGCTTTATCTTAAAGCCCTCGAAATACGCCCCTGGGCAACAGATCATCAACGCGCGGTAGCGTTGCGTGGCGCAGGATTTACACTTACTGAACTCGGGAGGTTAGCTGAAGCGGAAACCCTCTATGAAAGGTCACTTGATCTTGAGCCCGGCAACAACGTCGCACTCAATGAACTCTCCTATATAAGACACCGTAAGAGAGGAGGCGCGGCAGGAACAACAGAAATGATCCCTATCGGAACAAACGCGACAGCGAAATAATATGCGTCTTTTTATCGCGATCGATATTCCCCTACCACTGAAAGAAACAATCGTGCGCGCAATCGAACCCTTCAAATACTGCGGACTTGACGCTACCTGGGTGGCTCAGGAGAACATTCACATGACCGTTAAGTTTCTGGGAGAAACACGGGAAGAGCTCCTTAGTGGCATCAAAACAACCTTAAAGCAGGTAAGCGCAGGCCATGCGGCGCTCCATGCTCAATTAACCGAGTTTGGTTTCTTTCCCGATACACGCAGACCGAGAATATTCTATATCGGAACCGATAACGAGCTTGCGCTTAGAAACATTGCCTATGAAATTGAAGAAAATTTGGAAGTGTTAGGGTTTAAACAAGAGAATCGCTTCCGGGCACATCTGACGCTCGCGCGTTTTAAATCGGACCATAACCTCCCGCGGTTCCACGAAAAGCTCAAAAGCGTCAAGGTTACCGGAACTATTCCCGTTACAGCGCTCGGCCTCGTTAAAAGCACACTCAGCCGTACGGGCCCTACCTACGAAACACTCTGGGAGACACCCTTAAAAAATTATTAGAAAATTTTAAGTAAAAGTCGCACTGTCTGCATAACGATAGCCGCATAGATACCCGCTACCATATCGTCGCCGACAATGCCTTTTGCGCCCGGATATTTCTCAAGGGCGTGCGCCGGAGGAATCTTGACAAGATCGAGCGCACGGAAGAGAAAAAAAGCGACGATAATAAACCGGGGGTCGCGCGGAAGGAATAAAAGCGTAATCAGCATACCCGCAAAATCGTCAATAACGATTTTTTTACAGTCCTTTTTATTATAGAGCCGCTCGGCGTGTGTTGAGCAACCGTAGGCGAGAATAATTGACAACGCGGTTACTACAACAAAAATAATCTGGCTTTTAATAAGGACGAATAACGCTACCGCCACCATACAAGCCCCGGTGCCTGAGGCAAACGGCATATAACCCACACCGCAAACGCTGGTAATCATCAAACAAATCTTGTCTCGAATGGATAATTCTTGAAGGGTCATTATGCTCACTTTCTTATCATACAATTGCCCCACACAATAAAGTCGCTGGCATTCTGACACCTGACGCGTTAATACATACCCCGCGATTAAAACGTTTTTATCTGCTGGCGGTTAACCCAGAAAAAGTGAACGCCGGAAAAAAGAGTAATACCGACGATGTACCACATCATAAAGGGAATAATCCTGGCATAAAGAAACAACACGATATTGTTCGCGGGCATGATTTTCGTAAGAATCAACGTGATGAAGATCACCACAACACCCACTACCTGGGAAACAGTTTTGTGTTTACCCAAGGCCTTTGCCTCAATCACGACTCCTTTATTTAAACTATACAGCCGCATGCCGGTTACAATAAACTCGCGCAGCATAATCGCGCTGACCATCCAGGCGTTCACGATAACCTTAAGCTGCAAGAATGCAAGAAATATACCGATAATAAGAATCTTATCGGCAATAGGATCAATCAGCTTTCCAAGATCAGAAATAAGATTTTTCTTTCGCGCCAGATACCCGTCTAAAAAGTCTGTAATCGAGGCAATAATAAAAATAAAAAACGCAATTGCGAGCGACGCTACGCTATTGCGCAGAATAAAGCCTATACAGACAAACGCAAGCAGGATTCGTAAGAAAGTAAGTTGATTAGAAATATTCATTGTGCAAGCTTTCAGCTATCAGCTATCAGCTTTTATTTTTTTGTTTCTATAACTGTACCCTGAGAGCCCCCTGCCGGTAGGCAGGGATGACTGCTGGCCAGAGGGCCGTGGGTTGGCATCTTGCCCAGAAGGACAATACTCGCGCGATACCTTGCCAGAGGGGCAATACCGGCGCCATACCATTAGGCGCCGGGTATATAAGCGCGAGGTACATAACCAAAGCCAATGGCTACTCCCCCATTAAATCATACTCATACGCGTCGGTGATCGTTGCATTATAGAATTCACCGATACGCAATCTTTTTGTTTTCAAAAAAACAGCGCCGTCGACTTCGGGAGCATCAAACTGGGTGCGGCCAACGTACACATCCTGCTGCTTTTCTTCAATGAGCACGGTAATTTTTTTCCCTATGAAACGCTGGTTGCATCGCGCCGCGATCTCTTTCTGCTGACGCATCAGCTCCTCAAAACGCCTCTTCTTTGTTGCCGGGTGCACCTGTGGCGTAAAATCGTATGCCGGCGTATCAAGCTCGCGCGAGTAGATAAACGCCCCCAGATGCTCAAATTGTACCTCTTTTAAAAAATTAAGCAATTCCTTAAAATCTTTTTCTGTCTCGCCGGGAAAACCAACAATGACCGACGTCCTCAAGGTTACACCCGGTATCCTCTGACGCACAGTATCAATGAGCTTCCTGACGCCCGCTGCGCTCATGGGTCGATTCATTAATTGTAAAATACGATCATTACTATGCTGAATGGGCATATCAATATATTTACAAATGCGGCGTTCTCTGGCGATAAGATCAATAAGTTCATCCGTAATGTGCGCCGGATGCGTATAGATAAGGCGGATCCACCCGATCGCGGGGCTGGCGGCAAGAATTTTTTTAAGTAACCGCGCAAGCGTATATGGACCGCCGAGGTCTTTCCCCCAGCTGGTAATGTCCTGACCGATAATGTTAAGCTCGCGGATTCCAGGCGTGTTGAGGAAACGAACTTCCGTTAGTATATCCTCCTCAGCTCTGCTGCGCAACGGCCCTTTAATCAAAGGGATGGCACAATAGCTGCACCGGTTAACGCAGCCTTCGCATATTTTCAAAAAAGCGCGCCAGGCCGGCGACAGAAGCGGGCGGTGGTACGCTCCCTGAGGAAACCCTTCGATCCCATTCCAATCATCAACCTCACGGAATTCCTTGGCTAGCTCGACACGATAGCGCGCGACAAGACAACCACAAACGATGAGTTTTTTTATTTTACCTTTTTTCTTAAGGCTAACCGCTTCGCGAATTGCTTCAATTGATTCTTTTTTTGCCGCATCGATAAAACCACATGTATTAAGGATGAGTACTTCCGGATACTGCCTGCGCCGGGAAGACTCATTCCGGAGCAATTGATACCCCTCGCCCAGAAACCGTTGGGCAATAATCTCCGAGTCGTAGGTATTGCGAAAACACCCCAGGCTGATAAGTGAAAATTGTTTGGGCATGAGAGAGGGTGACTACTTGACGACCGAAATCCCTGCAGAGGTAATCGTAACGCTTTTAACCGGCTTGCGGCTCGAGACGAGCGCAGGGACCGGTTTGCCGTTGATTTCAATATAGAGCGCTGAACCGTCGCTGATCCTGGACAGCTCTATTTCTTTTTCCGCTTTCCACGTTTCAAGTTTACCTTTCTCAAGGACTCCCTCAAGAAGAATCTTTCCGTCAGCTTTAACGCGCAAGAAGCAATTACGCTTAGCGGTGATCGAAACCGAAACCTGGCGCACGGGAGCCTCCTTCGGGGGAGCCTCTTTTACTTTTTTGCTTGCCGGGGGTAGTGCTTCCTGAAAAACATCCCTTTCTTGAGGCTTAATCGTCTTTGCGCGTACCGCTTTACCGCGCTTGGCTCCGGCGAGGCCTTGGGAAATCTTTTTAAACACGAACCCGGTAACCTTGACAACAATAAAGAGCGCAACAAGGCCAATAACCCCGGCAAGAATCGCCTGACGCAAGCGCACAGGAATAGGAGGTATACGAGGCATGGTAAACTTAAAAGAAGGTAGTCTCAACCCTTGAGTCGCCGCGGAAGACTTCGACTGACGCTGCACTTGAGCCTTATCTGAGTCAACCGTGATATCTTTCAGCAACTCGGCCGCATCAAGCCCCAAAAAAGAAGCATAAATTCGAACAAAACCTCTGAGGTAGGCGACATCAATTTTTGAAATATTTCCTTCTTCAAGGTCTCGTATCACCGAAGGGTATAGTTTTGTTTTCTCAACCACTTCTTCAATGGTGTATCCCAACTCTTTTCTGCGTTCTTTTAATTTTAAACACGTATCGTGATTCATAACCATCCTTTTTCTTTCTGATACGCATCGGGGTCAACTAAAATTTCACGCGCCTTCGAACCGCAAAACGGCCCGACAATCCCCGCTTGCTCCATCAGATCAAGTAAACGCGCGGCACGCGTATAGCCCACGCGCAAACGCCGCTGCAGGATTGACGCCGACGCCTGACGAGCCTGCAAGATTGTCTTAGTCGCATCGTCAAATAATTCGTCCTCTTCGACATGAACAACACCTTTCTTGTCTGCCTGCATAATTCGTTCATCGTATACCGGCCCGCCTTGCGCGCGGACGGCATTGGTAAGGCTATCAATATCCTCATCATCAAGAAAACACCCTTGCGCGCGAATCAACTTTGGCGCGCCGGGCTTTAAGAATAACAAATCTCCTTTTCCGATTAGTTTATCCGCACCCATAGAGTCGAGCACCGTGCGCGAATCAACCTTGGCGGAAACTTTAAAAGAAATTCGTGCGGGAAAATTCGCTTTAATAACACCCGTAATAACATCGACCGAAGGCCGCTGGGTAGCAAGCACTAAATGAATCCCTACCGCGCGTGAAAGTTGCGCGAGACGCTGAATAGCGGTTTCAATATTATCCTTGGCAACTACCATAAGGTCAGCGAGTTCATCGACAATGATAATAATGTAAGGCATTTTGTTACCATTTTTATTATACGCGTCGATATTGCGTGTGCCTTCTCCGGCCAGAAGCTGATAACGCTGTTCCATTTCCTCGACTGCCCAGTTTAAAGCGGCAAAGGCTTTTTTTGCCTCAAAAATAAGCGGATGAATCAAGTGCGGGATCCCGGTAAAATGTGCCAGCTCAACCATTTTCGGATCAATAAGAATAAACTTTACTTCATCGGGCTTTGCCTTAAGAAGAATCGAAGCAATCAGGGAATTAACGCAAACGGTTTTCCCGCTTCCCGTAGTCCCTGCGATCAAAAGGTGCGGCATATCTTTTAAATCGGCAACAACGGGGCTTCCTGAAACGTCTTTACCGATTGCGATGGTCAGTTTCGAGGTGGATGCGCTAAAGGCTTTTTCCTCAAGCACTTCCCTTAAATATACCAGATGTTTCTTTTCGTTCGGCACTTCGATACCAACCGTACCTCTACCGGGGATGGGCGCTACGACGCGCACGCTCGATGATTTCATGGCAAGCGCGATATCGTCAGCGAGGGCTGAAATATTCTGGATTCGCACCCCGGCAGAAGGCTCAAGTTCATACATGGTCACCACGGGGCCCTTCTGAACGCTGACAACTTTTGCTTCAACGCCAAAGTCCGAAAGCGTCTCTTCAAGGTTCCTGATGCTGGCCTCGATATCCTCTTTTACCTCTCGATAATCGAGCGCCGGCGGAACTTTCAAGATATCATAGGTAGGCAATTTATACATTTTGGGATCAAACTTTTTCTCAAGTGTACCTTCGAGCGCTTCCATCTTCTTTTTAGCTGCTGCCTCATCCAGGACTTTCGGGCTGACCGCAGGCGCCGGTGGCTTTATCGGGACTGCTGATGTTGGCGAATAGAATTTAATTTCAGGTTTTACCGCGGGCTTCTTTTCAAGGAAGTCAGTCTTTTCTCCCTCCTTTATCGCCGCAAGCTTGGGCCCTTTCTTCTTTTTATCCTCGCTATCCGCCTTTATACGAACCGTTCTTGACTCAAGCACCACTTCGCGAGGCGCACGTATGCGCGAGAAAAAAGCTCCAAGAAACCCAAATGCTTTAATAATAACCGGAATAATATCGGCAAAAAAATACCCAAAGAGGAGAAGCGCGTTAACAGAAAGCAGCAGGGACAGCGTAATGAACGAACCCTGAACGCCTAAATATTTTTTTGCGAAACCCGCCAGATACCAGCCGGTAACGCCGGAATACTTAAAAAGCGTGCTTCCGGAATCTTCATAAAAAAGACCAATGAACGCGGCAAGGAATGTGGTGAAAAAACAAAACGAAACAATATTCACCAGCCTGCTGCGCCCTAAGCCGAAAAAACGCCAAAAACCCAATGCGTCAAAACCCAAGCAGAAAAAGTAGAAAGGAAAGAAGTAGGAAGCGTACCCGAACAAAAAGAAAAGTCCAAAGGCAAGGTATGCTCCGACGATACCGATAAAATTATGAGTTGCGTGCGGGGGATACGAAAGGAACGCGATGTCGCGGGGAGTATACGAAAAAAGACTCAAAAGAACGATCAGCGCAATAAAGAAGAATGTCGTGCACTTTAAAAAAGACGAGAGATTTTTCATGTTCACGCGAATCAACGCTTGTGCAAAACGCTTATGTTCGCCCTTTTGGTTTTGCGGCAATTCGCGCTTCGTACCCCCGAAGGGCGGGAATGAGCGCTTACGAATCTACCTGCTTGATGCTCAGATTGATTCTACCCTGGTTATCGATGCCGACAACCTTGACTTTAACCATATCCCCTTCTTTCAAGACGTCTCTCACGTCTTTAACGAATGTATCGGATATCTCGGAAACATGTATCAGCCCTTGTTTTCCGGGTACAATCTCACAAAAGGCGCCAAAATTAGCGAGGCGGGTAATTTTTCCTTCAAAAACTTCTCCGACGTCGATTTCCTTGGTAAGATTCACGATGATTTTAATAACTCGCTCTAAATCTTCGGTTTTGTAAGCACAGACCGAAACCGTGTCGGTCTCATCATCAATGTCAATGGTCGCATTATTTTCGCGCGTAAGCCTACGGATGATTTTCCCTCCGGGACCGATAACCGCGCCGATTTTATCAGGATCGATCTTAAAAGTTTTAATTTTAGGTGCGTACTGAGAAACATCCTTACGCGGACTCGCCAGCGCGGCATTCATTTTCTCCAGAATCACGAGCCTTGCTTCGCGGGCGCGCGCGAGTGTAGCCTCGATAATCTCATAGGTAAGCCCGTTCGTTTTTACATCAAGTTGGATCGCATTGATGCCGTTGTTCGTTCCGGCAACTTTGAAGTCCATCTCGCCGTAATGATCTTCGATGCCAGCAATATCGGTAAGAATTTTAAAACGGCTACCAGAGGAAACAAGACCCATGGCAATACCTGCCACGGGATTTTTTATAGGAACGCCGGCATCCATCAGTGAGAGCGACGACGCGCAAACCGTAGCCATACTCGATGAGCCGTTTGATTCGAGGATCTCTGAAACAAGACGAATGGTATACGGAAAATCGCCGCGCGAAGGAATAACGCGCGCGAGCGCGTTTTCTGCCAATGCTCCATGGCCGATATCTCTGCGGCTGGGACCACGCATAGGTTTTATCTCTCCCACGCTAAACGGCGGAAAGGTATAATGAAGCATGAAACGCTTTGTCTGTTCGCCTTCAAGCGCCTCAACAAATTGCACATCCGAACTCGTACCTAATGTCGTTACGGCTAATGATTGGGTTTGGCCACGGGTAAATACAGCTGAACCATGCGTGCGCGGAAGCGCACAGACACAACAGTCAATGGGCCTGATGTCTTTGAGTGCCCGTCCGTCAGGCCGCTTTTCTTCTTCAAGAATTTTCTTACGTAAGAAACTGTCCTCAAATACTTCAACAGCCGCGGCTATTGCTTCAATCGTAATATCGGGGTTCGTTTTTAGTTTTTCCTCATGCAGCGCTTCAATGAGACTGTTCGTTGCGGTTTCACGCTCTTCTTTGCTTACCAGACCATACATATCCTGAAGTTTAGCGTTAACGGTATCTTTGATGGAATCGAGCAACTCCTGATCAGGAGTTGCCAGCGGAAAAACTTTTTTGGGCTTACCGATTTTGTCGCGTAATGTCTCCTGCAGCGCGATAATTTCTCTAATCGCCGGGTGCGCGAACTTAATAACCTCGAGGACTTCAGCTTCGCTTGTCTCGTTAAAGCCTCCCTCAAGCATCACTATTTTTTCCTGAGTCCCGGCAATCACAAGATCAACGGATGATTGCTCGCGCTCGGCATACGTAGGATTAACTACAAACGCGTTGTCAACTTTGGAAACTCTCACCGCAGCAACCGGGATCTCAAACGGTATATCGGAAATAATAAGCGCACAGCTTGCGGCATTGATCGCGAGCACATCGGGGTCATTTTCGGCGTCGCTTGATAAAACCATCGCGACAATTTGAATTTCATTGGTAATACCGGCGGGAAATAACGGGCGCAGGGGCCGGTCGATAAGACGCGCTGAAAGTATCTCGGCATCCTTGGGGCGGCCCTCACGCTTGATAAAGCCACCGGGGATCTTTCCCATCGCGTAGGTACGCTCCTGGTATTCCACGGTAAGCGGAAGGAAACCCTTGTCCTTAGGGTCTTTGGACGCGCATACGGTAGCAAGCACCACGGTGTCGCCGAAAGAGACCACAATGCTTCCGTTAGCCTGACGAGCCCAGTCGCCGGACGAAAAAGTAAAAGAATTCTTTCCTAAATTGGCAATTGATAAAGAAACGCCCATGTTTTATTTAAGGTCTAGTTCCTTTGCTACCTCTCCATAGCTCTCAGGGTCTTTCGTCTTAAGATAACTCAGGAGACGACGACGCCTTCCGACGAGCATGAGGAGACCGCGGCGGGAATGAAAATCCTTCTTATGTTTCTTTAGATGATCCGTCAGGTAATTAATTCGTTCCGTGAGAAGCGCTACCTGCACCGACGCAGAACCTGTATCCTGCTGGTGTTCTTTAAACTTCTCAATAACTTTCTTTTTTCGTACTTTCGTAAGCATAGTAAAGTATTTTACTCCTTTATTTTAGACTGTCAATATTGACGTCAAATCGATTCCTCACGCGAACATCTTCGGGGCGCACAGAATAAATACCAGCCACCAAGGCAGTACTTAATCAGGAAGTATTGGTTAAAAAGGTAAGTGTTGCTGGAAGAGTAACACTACGGCTAAAAAACCAATGTTTCCAAGCGCTTTTACGAAGAATCCCGTAGCAGAAACACGTAAAAAGGAACAAACCCTAGTTTCGTAAGAACGATGTTATTATATCTGATTTAGGAACCTTGTAAAGTATTAATTTATTTTTTTATGGGGGGGCATTCGGGGTTACCGGGCC
The DNA here is from genome assembly GCA_043823745.1 of Candidatus Omnitrophota bacterium. GTDB lineage: Bacteria > Omnitrophota > Gorgyraeia > Duberdicusellales > 4484-171 > JAQTOI01. The sequence goes on from JBDRAN010000050.1 coordinate 20,300, forward strand.
CCGAAAAACACCTCGCCAGAGGCTGTTCTTGCGGCAAAATGGCGTCTACGCTCTCCAGGCGTTCGACTTTGATGATATAAAAGCTAAGCCCCTGAAAATTGCTACGATCAAAGGGGGCGCTAAAACCCTGAACATCTATTCCCTCCCCTTGTACCTCCAGGTTTACGTTCGCGGGGTTTAAATCAATGCCGCCGGAGGGGTTGTCCTCGTTAGAGGAGCTGGATGATGGGTTTTCATCGACACACTATCTCCGGCGGCTCATAGGAACAAAGAACCCTCCTGTGCACCTGGAAACCTGTATCGTGTAGCGCACAAGAACAACCGTATAAAAGATACCATATATGGGTAGAGGGTAACTACCGGGAATTGACCGGAATACACCTTTTTTGTAAGCGGTTACAAGAGAAAGAACGCTTTTTATTATTGGGGGTTCAAGGATGGCGCGGATGATAGCAAAAGATACAGATGGAAAATAGGCCGGAAAATTTGACTTTTTTGGATGAAAACGAGAAAAAGAAATTTCAAGTCGGTATCTTAAACGCCGGTGTGGGAGTATAGGGAAAGCTGTTTGATGCGCTTAAGCATGTTAGGATGGGTGCTTAAAAGATCCATCAATCTATCGGAACCGTTCAATTTTATTTCTTGCTCCCGTAAAGCTTTGAGCTCAAAAGGATCAATGGTGCCGCTTCGGTCAAGATCAAGTGCTACCAAATCGCGCATCTCCTGCCGACCGCGAGAAACATCGTTTAAGAAAAATGCTTTAACTCCTTCAACGACGCGTAACTCTTCCTTCGGAACTTTTGCCGCACCATAGACGAGTTGATAAAGCGCCGAGGCGAGCGCCGAAGGCGCATTACCTAGGGAAACGGATGTTTTGTCGGCATAATATTCCCTGATACGCGAAAGATAGAGCACTAAAAGATTGGTAATGAAATAGAGCAATAACGCCACGAGACCCAGAGAGGCAGAGTTGCCGCTGCCTGAATCACGCCTGCGCGCGTAGGTAAGATTATAAAAAACATGGTATAAAACAATCGGAATGACCGAAAAAAAGGTGATAAAGAGAACATCCCGGTTTTTGATGTGCCCTAATTCATGCCCCAACACTGCACATAATTCCTCGCGATTCAGCAGATCAAGAATACCTTTAGTAACACAGACTCTGCCGTCGCGTACGCTTCTGCCAAAAGCAAAGGCATTGGGAACATGAACAGAGGAGATGCCGATCCGGGGAGTGGGGACATTGGCGGTGCGCGCCAGATTATCCACCATATCAAAGAGCCAGGGGAATTCCTGACGCTTCGGGTATTGAACGCGCATAGACATCTCGACGATTTTAGGCCCGATCAAATACTGTATGATGGTTATCAGCGAAACAAAACCAACACACATATAGAGATTGCCGAGTCCGAGCGTGCGAAGAAGAAACACGACAACCACGCATACAACCCCAAAAATAATCGTAGTCAATAACCCCATGCGTACCGCGAGCGAATGCATGCTATTCTCCCTTTTTGGACGCCTGTCCTTCAACCCTGGCGATATCTTTTTCACAATCCTTGACGATCTTACGAACCTCAAGTTCCGTATTTTCTATCTTGTCGCGACAGACACCGATAAGCTCGATCGCCCGTTTTACCTTCAATGAAACATCATCAACGTCAACACGCTCGGACTCTAAATCTTCCAAGATCGCGTTTAATTCCTCGACTGCTTCGCTGTATTTGAGAGCTTTTTTTGTCATATCAAATCTCCTTCGTTAGGCGTACGACACTCGAATCGATACTTCCTTCGTACAGAAGGGTTTTAATAATATCACCCTCGGCTGTGCTGTCAATAGACTTTAGGGCGCGACCGTTTTTGGTGGTCACCGAGTAACCCCGACGTAAGACATGTTTGGGATCGAGCAGGGAAAGCTTCTCCTGAGTATGTTTCAGCGTATCCCGCCGGCCCTTGATAAACCTATCAAAATATAACGAAAGCATTTCGCGCTGGCGAATGAGATTTTGATGTTTTTTCGCAAGCTGTGCGCGGCTGGCTGAAAAGATGTCACGCTCAGCCCGCGTAAGCTCATCTTTATGCACACGGAAGAACCGCGGCAAGACAGAATCAAATTTTACCGCGATAGTTGTTAGCGTTGCGCGGGTGCGCATAAGCATATTTTGTGATTGCACAATAATTTTCTCTTTGTGCGTATCGAGCGTCTCAAGGAAGCCGGCAATTCTCTCTACCAGCACAAAAGCGCTCTTGGTCGGAGTTTTAACGCTCGTATGCGCGACCAGATCGGTAATAGTGGTATTGATCTGATGCCCTAGTGCGGCGATCACCGGGAAATGCGAAAGCGCTACGGCCTCGGCTATTTTTTTATTATCAAACCAGCTTAAATCCGCGGTTGAACCGCCGCCGCGGCAAATCAGAATAACATCGAGTTCCTCCGGCGGCTTCTGATTAAAAAACGTAAGTGCCCTGGCAACACTCTCTTCAAGAAGTTTACCCTGCATATAGCAATCGCGGGCTTCGACGCTAAACCCATACCCGCTTTTTTTAAGTTCATCGATAAAATCATGATAGGCAGCTGAATCTGTTGCCGTGATTAGTCCGATGCGTAACGGCACCTCAGGGATCTTAAAGCGTTTGTTGCGCTCAAGGAGGCCGCGGCAACGCAGGTCCTCGATAATGCGCTGGCGGCTTTGCGCCATCTTACCGAGCGTATACACCGGGTCAATATCAACCACCGTAAGGCTGAATTGTCCGCTTTTAACATAGAGATCGACCTTACATAAAAGCTTGACCTCAATATCGACCTTAAGCTCAAAGGCTCCCTTGGTCTGGGCGATCCGGCGAATGATAGTCGGTTTTATATTCTCAAAAATTACGGCCTTAGCCTGCGCGACGATTTCTTCGCGCTCAGGATGCTTTTGCACTAAATTAAGGTTCACGGTTCCCCGATCGCGCAGATCCTGGATCTCACCGCAAACCCATACGTAGCTGGGAAACTCCATACGCAGGAGCTCCCGGACGATGGTATTAAGCTCTACTACGGAATAAACTCTCTCTGCGTTTTGTTTATTCATGCAATCAAAGATTATGATGCCTCAACCCTCTTTTTCCACTTTAACCTAAAGAGCGCAGCCATAAGAAGAAGGCCCGAAAACGTTATGGTTGAAAATTTCTCTAAGATATCTTCAAGCGCTTCTCCGACTACTGATTCGCTCCCCCAGCTGCCCAGCGCAAAAGAAAGCACGCATAGAATAAGGATGGGGATATCTTTGAATCTCGCTTTCATCAGATAATAAATAACGAGCATATATCCCGGGATTAAAAAAGTAAAATTCGTCATCCAGGCATTGGGATTAAAGAGGGCCATACAGATAAAAAGCAGGCAGTAATCAGCCATGTCGGCATACTTATTATTTCCTTTTTTAAAAAGGATCAAACCATAAATGATTACAGCAAAGAAAAGGCCAACACCTAATCCTTGAGCAAACGAAAGAGGTATGATTGCGATATTATACGGTGAATCTTTGGTCGTAAAACGCAGGACCATCGAAAACAAAGATTGATTTTTGTAATCAAACCAGGAACCGCGGTCAAGCGAGGTCTCGCTGATAAAAGGGAGCCATTTTTTTAAATACTGCGTCTCACGGTCAAGGCCAACATGTATCGCGGGAAGTAAACAGAAAAGAACCGCGAAGATGAGCACTAAAATCGCTATAGAGCGCCTCCGGCGAGCGATAAAATACGGAAGAAAGACCGCTGAAGTATATTTAATCATCACCGAGAGCGCAATGAGTGCGCCTGCCGCGGCCTCTCTTTTCTTCTCTACACAATAGAGGCCGGCGATAATCAAAAAAAACATGGCGATCGTCACCTGGCCTGAATATAAAACATTCAGCAGGAACCGCGAACCGACTAAACCAGTGAGTCCATACAAAAAAACGGTAGCGCGAAAAGAGATCGGCGCGCGCACGATCATGCGTTTACAAACCATAAGCGCGGAAAGCATGGCACAGAAATTAATAATGAAAAATATAACGCTCGCCGCTTTCTGAGAAACGAGCGCAAGCGGCGCAAAACACATCGCAAAGGCCGGTGAGTACTTAAACGGGGTAATCGCTTCGTCCGGCCGCGCATAAATATCGCCTTTGGCCAGGAAGCGCTGACCGGTCGCATAATACACTCTAAAATCACAGTAGTTACGCTTGGGGGCTTTGTGCAGGTAGCTTGAAAGAAGTCCCGAGAACATTCCAGTAAGGATAAAAATCGTAAAAAAT
>JBDRAN010000051.1:0-4205 GCA_043823745.1 Candidatus Omnitrophota bacterium
CAGCGGCAAGAGAAGTATTTTTTACGATAATATCGTAATGGATAATTACAGCGTGAACATCTATATTTGCAATGAATCCGACGCGATAGTCACTCGTAATCTAATCTATTCGCATGACCCTGATGTGCGAGATCTCTATAATAATGGTGATCAGAATCCGCACGATAGTAAGAGTTTTCGGTGGTTACGTCCGGAAGGTGTTATGACTGCTGATGAATACCACCCTGTAGGATTTAAAAATGCGTTGATAGTTAATAATATTGTTATTAATTGCAGAAGAGGCATCACTCATTATGGAATGAAAGATGGATCAGGCCTTAAAAATGTTTTGATCGCTCACAACACGATTATTCTGCCAAGCAATGAAAGTTCTGAGAAGTATATTGGGATTAAGATTCCATACAACAACGGAAATAATTATAAGGTAGAAGTTTCCGATAATATCATAGCAAGCGTGAATGCAAATTCTTTACTTTTGTTCGTTGATGCGGGCCTTGCAAATAAGAATGATTACCTGAACAGTTTGACCTTTAGAAATAATATTTGGTACAACTCAAGAAATCCAAAAGTCTTTAATATCGGCCCTATAGAAGCTAGCCTGTATGCGCGTACGCTTAAAGAATGGGGCGAGATTTACAAAAAAGAGAAAAATGAATTCAATGACCAGTTTGTTGATCCCCAGCTCGTATATCCACAAGAATTATCTGCACAGGCCGGATTGTTATCTAATAATACGCCGGCCATAGATGCAGGCATACCCGTCGAGGGGTTGACTACCGACTATAACAATAATATTCGATCAACCGTATCTCCTACAATAGGGGCATTGGAATTTATCCAGAAGAGCGAAGACAGGTAGAGGGTGAATCATCGGTAAGGTTGCATTATTAAAGCTCGGTATTCTTTTGTATGTTTTTGTTACCGGGGTTGTATTTTTTTCGTTAAGAGATAATGGAAAGCGTAAGCTTATTATCAGAATATTGTTTGTGCCGATTATTATTGCAGCTGTACTTGCTGCATATGCAGTGTTTATTGAGCCAAACTGGATCGAGGTTACGCATCTTACGGTAAAGAGTGAGAACTTTACCCCGGAACTTGCTCATTTAAAGATTGTTGAATTTTCGGACTTGCATGTCGAAAAAACAACGGGTTTCAGGGAGGAGCGTTTAGTAAAAATAATCAATAACCTCGCACCGGATATAATTCTTTTTAACGGTGACTTTGTAAATTCAGAAGAAGGACTTGCGCCGAGTATACGTATCTTTAAGAGGTTAAAAGCTAAATATGGAATCTATGCGGTTCTTGGCAATACCGATTATTTCTTTTTTTATAATGAGAACAGGTTGGTTGAAGCTTTAAAGGCAGCCGGGGTTGATGTTTTATTGCACGATAGCCGCAAGCTTGATCTTGATGGAGGCGGTACTCTTTGGATAGTCGGGCTCTCGTACGGCTATAATGGCACTGAACATGTTGATCGGGCATTTGCCGGCATACCGGCGCGCGCGCCTAAGATATTTCTTATGCATGTTCCGGAAGTTGCGGATACAGCCGGGATTGCTGATTATGGCCCGCAGCTCATGCTTGCCGGACACACTCATGGCGGGCAATTCGGAATACCGTTTTTAAGAAAATATTCAGCTTACGCGGAGCGTTCAAAATATATGGCTGGAATATTTGCAGTGCAGCGTATCGCTTTATATGTTAATCGTGGCATTGGGATGAAGACGAGGAAGGTAAGGCTTCTTTGTCGACCTGAGATTACAGTTATACATTTGGAGAATAATAGCAATTGAGGAGCGGTCTAGGTTCCAGGGTCTAGGGTGTAGGATAAAGACAGGTGAAGGTTCAAGGGTGTAGGGTCAAGGGTGCAGGCTGTAAGCAAGAAAGTTCCAGGTTGCAGGGTGAAGGGTCTAGGGCGATACCAATGCCTAGAGCCTACAACCTTGAGCCTGGAACAAGTTCCACTTGCAATACACAATACTCAATACGGTGCGGAGCCTCCCCGAAGGGGACGATACGCAATACGAGAAAATGAAAGTAATCGCCTACCACTCAGTCGAAGAATGTCCGCTCAAAGAAGTAGGGGCGGGGCTCTATTGTGTTCCGCTGGCGAGGTTTAGAGAACAAATTAAGTTTATAGCTGATAGTGAAGCGGTCAAGGCTCCAGGGTCTAGGGTGAGGGGTTTGGAGCCTCGAGCCTACAACCTTGAGCCTGGAACAAGTTCCACTTGCGATACGCAATACGTGATCACGTTTGACGATGGGGATCTTACCAATTATAAATACGCCTACCCTGTTTTAAAAGAGTTTGGTTTAAAAGCGTATTTTTTTATTTTGGCAGGCCGCGTGGGGACAGAGGGGTATATGAGTTGGGAGCAAATAAAGGAACTTAAAAATAGTGGTATGATCATCGGCTCGCATGGGATGACCCATTGCGCGTTGACTGACTTAAACGATGAAGATCTTCGGTGCGGACTGCAGGATTCAAAAACGATACTCGAGGATGCTTTAGGGGTTACGATCGATTCGCTCTCTGTACCTCGAGGGTATTATGATAGCCGTGTTTTAGAAAAAGCCGGGCAGTTTGGCTATAAAACAATTTTTACCTCTGATGATCGTATCGCCGTTCGAGCAGATTGGGACATCAAGCATTTTAAGGACGTTTTGCATAAGGGGTATTCATTCCGCGAGCGGACGCGCAGAGCCATGCTTGCGGTAGCGAAGCGTGTTCTGGGACCGAAAGGGTATGATTGGGTCAGAGATAGAGTGTTAAGTCACCACGACACCAAGTCACCAGGTCACAAGCAGGAAAGTCCCGAGGTCACAAGGTCACCAGTGATAAAAAGTAGTGAGCAGAAAAGCTCGTAAGCTCATGAGGAAAGTTGTTAGTTATTAGTTTCTAGTTTTTAGTCTTTAGAGAAAGCGCAATACGCGATACGCAATACGCGATACGAAAAAAATGGAAAACCTTTTTATCATTTCATTCGCAATAATTCTATATATATACATCGGCTATCCGGTGTATGCGTATCTGTGCGCGAAGGTGATAAAAAACGCTGTCGCCAAGGATAAAGCATATAAGCCTTTTGTATCGATAGTATTTTCTGTATATAACGAGGAAGCACATCTTGTGCGAAAGATTGATAATCTTCTGGCGCAAAAATATCCGCGGGAGAGAATAGAAATCTTGATTGGCTCTGATGGTTCAGCGGATGGCGCTGGTGAGATACTTTCCCGAAGAGCAGGGGATAATATCCACGTATTCCTCTTTGAGAAACGTCGCGGCAAGGTGAGTGTACTTAATGAAATTGTTCCTCAAGCAAAAGGTGAAATAATCGTCTTTTGTGATGTGCGGCAGATGTTTGATGAGAACGCGATCAATGAGCTTGTCGCAAACTTTAGCGATACGCATATTGGATGTGTCAGCGGCGAATTAATCTTTTCGGGGAATAAAAATTGCACCGGTACTTCAGAAGGCGTAGGTGTTTACTGGAATTATGAAAAGTTTATTCGTAAGTGGGAAAGTGCGATTCATTCGATGGTCGGAGCGACAGGAGCTATTTATGCCATACGAAAAGAACTCTACACCCAGCCGCCTGCTAATACTATTTTAGATGATGTTTATATTCCACTTTCAATTGCGCGGCGCGGGTATCGCTGTATTTGGGAGCCGGCAGCGCGGGCGTATGATGCACCCGCGTATACGCCGAAAGAAGAATATCGCCGTAAGGTGAGAACGTTAGCAGGTAATTACCAGATTTTTTGTTTATTTTTTGATCTTTTGGTTCCTTTTGCAAAGCCGGTCAATATGGCGCTTTTCTCGCATAAACTGCTGCGCGTAATAGCGCCGTTTTTCCTGTTTTTATTTCTGATTAGTAATATCGCGCTGTGGCAAAATCACGTGTGCGCTTTTTTCCTTATCATCCAAGCTATTTTTTACGGCTTGGCGCTGACCGGGTATTTTACCTCCGGCGGAACGCGGAAAGGATTATTTACGCGCATTTGCGCCGCTTGCTATATGTTTTGTTTGATGAATTTTACGGCAGTGGTGGGGCTATACCGGTTCCTCTTCAAAAAACAATCTATCGCCTGGGAGAAGGCTAGCAATTGAGGAGAGTTCCAGGTTCCAGGGTGTAGGATAAAGACAGGTGAAGGTTCAAGGGTCTAGGGTCAAGGGTGCAGGCTGTAAGCAAGAAAGTTCCAGG
>JBDRAN010000052.1:0-2648 GCA_043823745.1 Candidatus Omnitrophota bacterium
AGTTAAAGAGCGTTCTGGGCCGGTATAAAGGGGAATTGAATGTTCTGCCTGATTCAGTAAAGGCGATCATCACTGCCGCAACCAAACAATCAGCTATCGAGCACTTTAGAGCATTCGGGACCCAAGGGGTGGCGGAGGTGGTGGGGGGATACTCCGTACGACAAAGAGAGCAAAACAATATTTTAGAAAAGATTGGATTTACTTTCAAAGATAATCCCCAGGAGCGTAAAGAACAAATTAAACTCTTGCTTGGAGAGATCGATAAAGAGCTCGTTCGGCCAGGGACCGGGAATCTACCTACCATCGCATATATTTCAGATTATCACGGTGGCATAGAAAGATTTCTTGCGCTTTTAAGTGATGCCTTATATCAATTAAGCGGATTTAAAGGCACGCTAAATACTGAGCTTTCTGTTGAGGAGCAATTGCAGGCGCAAGGGTTATCGCTTAAAACCATAAAGGGCGCTCTTTATTTAAACGGTGATCTCCTCGACCGAGGGCCGTATGGTATGAAGTGTTTCAACACAGTTAAGGAGCTTCTTGAGACTGCGCCGGATAGAGTATTCTACGTAAGCGGTAACCATGACTTCTGGGCATTCGGCAATTTACTGGGCATTCATCTTCCTTGGTATCAAGGGTTTAATTTCTACGGAGATAAAGAAGCAGAAGGCCTTATTGACGCGCATCGCAGGACGGAACCCGGCCTTTTTGACGATTTCAAAGGCTTCTTGTGGTGGACAGAACGTTTAGCCGAATTTAACGACGATCAAAATAAATTCCAGAAAGAATTTCTCGAGGGTAGAGCAGAAGATATCCGCAAAAAATTTATCGAGCGTTATGATGCCTATAGTAACCAATGGAACGCCACACAATTGGATGCCATGGAAGATTTTATCGGGCATTTCAAGCGTATCGATGTACCTGATCCTTACGCAGGTTTACGAGGCATGGGCAATACGTCCAGTATTTGGTGGAAAAGAGTTATCCAGCAGCTTATCCATGGGCATAGCGCCCGAAGCGAGATAGGTGCTAAGGAGGATGAGCTCGCCATCTGGCAAGAGGCTATATCGCTCGCGAGTCAAATCAAAACAGAAGTCGAACGAAGATTAAATCAAGCCCTCTCTGAAGGTAAATGGTGGTACCGAATATTTGAATCCATCAATACGCAACCCTATGAATCTGTAGAATGGTGGTGCAAAGACTGGTCCAGCCACAAAGGGTGGGGCGAACAGGTCATAAGAGAACTCGCTGAAATCAATAAAGAAAAACTTACGCAGAAAAACTACATCACCAGCCCCACACTGAAAGACCTCGCTCATTTTTACCGCTCAAATTTCAATCTCTACATAAAAAATCCTTATGGCGGCCTGATGTCGCATGGATGGTTCCCCGTGGAAGGCGACGGAAACATTGTTATTACCTATAAGGGTAAACAGTATACCCAGAAAGAAATCTTTGAGGGGTTCGATGCGATTTCCGCTGACGTCAAAAACACGGAGAGATCTTTGCATGAAATTTGGGAAGCGATGCATTTAGTCAATTCGTTCTATGCCGACAAAGTTATCCGGATTAAACCCACCCACGTTAGAGACTATATCAAGATGGGTGTTGCCAAGATTCAATCAAAAATCGGCGCGGCTCAATGGTTTACCGGCCACAACCCGCTTAATAAATTGAAAATTCCTTTTATGGTCAGAGATGCTGATTATGCGCATTTTAGTATTGATAAAGGCATGGCTGATGCTTTCGGCGGAGAAGGAGCATATGCTTTGGCAGGCCCTCAAGGTGTTATCCTGCGCGGTTTTGAAACGAAGGACAACCTTAATATTATTGACTCTCCTAAGACGATCGTTGTCGACAAGAAAAAACCAGAGCCGGTTGTTATTGAGAATAGAGGTATGCCGGCAAAAGAGTTCCTTGAGACGACCAAAGCATTTCTTGAAAGAGAGCTGGCTGCTTTAGAATCTGCTTATCAGACTTCGTTAACCGGCCGCTCCCTCTACGATGCGCTTAAAGCTTCAGGTCTCGGAAAGATAGTGGCTCGCGGTAACAAGGAATTCCGCGACCACGACTTTGGTAAGTCGGCCGTGACCATGTGCACCAATATCCGTACACCGCTCTCTCTTGATGGTATCATGCAGGCTGCCAAGGAAACCAACTCAGTGGCGATACTGCAGCAGGCAATCAGCGAATTCGATTACACCTGGCCCAATGGCTACTCTCCTGATAACGCCTTCCGTTTTGCCGAGGAAGCCAAACAGGCAGCAGCACGGAATAACTTCTTTGACTATATCTTAAAAGCAGACCACATTACCGTTAAGGTAGACAAAGCCTTCTTAAAAGATCAAAGCGCCCAGGACCAACTGGCAACCCTCCTTGAAACGATCCTTGCCGCCACAACCAATACCGAACGCGAAGCGATCTTTACCGCGGCATACGAGAACAAAGACTTCATGGCTAACGATAATATTAAAAATGCCATGAAAGTCTTAAAGAAAGCAGTCGAGCATACCAAAGCAACCGTTGCCGCAGGCTATACCATCTTTGCGCTCGATGCATCCTTTATGCCCGCACGGCTTAACATCTTAGCTACTGCCTTCCTGGCCGGCTTTATTCCTGCTAACGCCTCGATCGAAGCAGAAGTCGGA
>JBDRAN010000053.1:0-5694 GCA_043823745.1 Candidatus Omnitrophota bacterium
GGTAGGTAGTAGCGGCCAGGCGTAATGCCGGGTACTTCGCAAGTGCTGCGGTAATTTCTTCGGGGGTGCGCGTGGCTATTTTGGCTATACCTTCAATGAATTCCGCAGGTGAAAGGCTTGCGGTAAAAATAGAAAGCATGCGTTCTTCCGATACCTTCTGCTGGGTGGCGATATTAGAAAGCATCTGAGAGAACTCTTCTGGTGTTGCGGTAGCCAAAGCTTGTGTGGGCTTGATTGCCTTGATGTCAGCGGTGATATGATTAAGAAGATTATATTGCTTAAGCTCTGCTACTACATCAGGCGTAGGTCTACCTCCTGCTTCGGCTATGTCTACCACTAACTGGGAAGGGGTGAGGGAGCTTAAGAGGTGGGTGACAAGCACCTCTGGGTTTAGACCCAATTCATGGGAAAAAGAGGTGAGCTGGGAGGGGAAGGTTGTGTCTTTGACTACACGTAAAAGCTGTCTTAAAAGCGGGTAATGTTCAATTTGGGGCAGCTCTTCATTGTATTGAACTGTCTGAAAACCTACACTCCTGGCAACCTGGCAGTTTTTCCTGCTGTCGTCAACAAAAAGAACTTCCTGAGGCTTAATATCAGAAATTTCTCTTTGCAGAGCTAAAAATGCTCTCTCAAAGAAGGCGGGGTTATGCTTATCAAGTTTATCTTTCTGGGAGGCAAAAATAAGGCCGGGCTTATCAAAAATGTGTAAAAATCTCTGTTGTACTTTACCCATCATTACTTGCTCATCACCGGGGAAACGGTCAGTAATAATACCTTGGATGATTCCTGCTTTTTTAGCTGCCTCAAGGAGTCCAATTAGTTTCTCATTGGGTTTGCGCGTAGCCCACATTACCTTGTGATACTCGCCAAGCGAGGCAAACCTTTCCGTAAGACCATAGGCGCTTAAATTCTTGTTTATCTGCTCTAAGAACTCTTCCTTACTTACCTCACCACGAAAGAGATGCTGCCTGGTTTCTTCTGGCCCCAGAATGATGTTGCTTAGGTCAGTAATGCGAACTCCGCTCACTCCTCGGCGAGTGAGTTCTTCAGCCATCGGCTCCCAGCGGACCGCTCTTGGACCGCCCATCTCTAAGAGCACGCCGTCAATATCCCAGAAGATAGCCCGGATTTTAAAAGGTATCTTTACCCCGTTAGAGAAAGCCACCGACGCAGTCGGTGGTGAATATCCAGAAGCAGACGGCGGTTCAATGCCGCCGTCGCGTAATACCGTTGGAGAACGTAGTTCTCTAACGGGGTTTACTCTGGAAGCTTCTACTTCTATACTTTGCGCTGGGGAAGAAACGGTTCCCTTGCTTTTAGAATCTATAACTCTTCTGCCCGATAGAGGGTTTATCGCAAGATTTTCTCCCCACTGCTTCTCCATCCTCTGAACCATTGCTTCGATTTCTGCCGGGTTGGTTACTACACCTGTTCCCTCTTTTTCCGTAGTAGCAGCTCCAGCCGCCACGCCGTAGATAATAGCTTCAAGTATATTCGCTCCTTGAAATCGCTTCCAACTAAATCCAGCAACTAACGAATCTCCCGCACAAAGTGCACTCTGATAATTAACTCTCGGTGCGCGAACATGAATTACCTGGTATTGTTTTTGGTCTACTCGGTAAGCAGCTATTGCGCCCTGCTCTCCCATAGAAACAATAAAGGTTTCGATGCCATTATTTTGTACCAATTTTAATGCTTCTTCAGCAATCTCATTGAATTTAGGTTCTCCTCTTCTGTTCAATAATTGCTTCAATTCAACTCCCAGCAGGGTGGCAAATTCTTCTAAATTTACTTTGCTCACCTGGGGAGAGGCCTCAATTGCTGCCCTCATTTCCTTTTGGGTTAAACGAGGCCTAAAATCCACTACAACTTGATAACCTTTTGATTTAGGCTCGTTAACCAGCTGTTTTATTATTCCCAATGGCGCTCTGTAGAAAGCTGGTGCACCTAAAAACACAAAGGCATTCCTTGAAGGCACTTGAGATAATTGTTGCTTTACATAGGTAAGTAGCCGAGAACCGCTTTTCTGATTAAGTTGTTGCCGAGTAGGTATCAATTCTATTTGATAAATTGGCACGTGAGATTTCTTAGAGTTGGGAGCAAAAAGATAGATGACGGCTCGCGAAGGACCTTCTAGCAAATCGGTGAACCCTATATTTCTCTTTTCTTCTATTTCTTCTTTAAATATCCTGCCTTCAATTCCTCTGCCGTATCCATAAACGAGTGTCTGGGCACCATGACCAGCTAAAACTCGGGCCGCATCCGGGCCGGTGCAACCAGGGGTAACAAAAATCTTCTTAATCTTAAATGAACCTGGTTTATCCCCTGATTGTAAAATGATACTAATATCGACTGTAACGGGACCATTAATAGACACAAAGGGAAATGGCCCGATAGGCCGTTTTCTTTGTTTTTTAGCAGTTTTCTTGGCTTGGCCGTATATACGTTCTAATAAACCTCTCGTAAACCTATATTGTTCGTCTGGAGAAAGACCATAGAATTTCTCCTGCAACTTTTTGAGAGAGCTATTAGTAAATGTTTTTACACCATTTTCATCAAAGTATTGAGTGGCACGCCCCACTTCTAAACGCTCATTGTCTAATGTCTTAGTCGGAGCAGAGATCGCGCTTGATGAAGATTTGTTTTGACCAGAAGCTGAGGATGCAGAAGATGCGACAACAGCAGCGGGCGGACCGTGAATGCCGGTATCCAAACTCCCTTGCCGCTGCAAGTACACTGGCACAAAGGCATCACGTGCGCTAGAAGGTATAGCAATCGACTGCGACAGAATATCCTCGGCTTTAAGAGCGTGAGATTTGTAAGAGGGCTCCACCCCTCCTTCGCTAAAGCTACGGAGGGCAGGCAGCCACGTCTTACCATAAGGCATATTCGTTGTATCAGAAATCGGGAGAGAAGTCGCATCGAGACCCACCAGCCACGGAGAGGTAGCTCGAGCTCTCTCTCCCGATAATTGCTCATTAATACTTTGAGAATTTATTATGTTTATTGCAAAGTCAACTGCCGGATATGAGCCTATGACAATCAAATCTCTAAGCCTGGGCTCACCGGACATTCTATCAAGTTCGATAGGAAATAACTCCTTGCCTTCTGCGTTAACAACCTTTCCGCCGGCTTTAGCCACAATATATGCGCCGGGAATTAAATCCCAGACTTTGATAGGAACGGGGTATATAAACAATACGGTGTTACCTGCTGCCACCTGAGTCATCGTAAAGGTTGAGGAAGGACGCAGGCTCTCTGATTTAAATTTTTTCTGAAGGCGCTGATATACAGATTGTGAAAGATATACAGATGGTGCCCACGCTGGATTCCTATAGGATTTGTCAATGATAATTGCAGGTTGCCCAGAAACGTCGGATACATTATTAACGTTTATACGCTCTATCCCCCTGGGTGTCTGCATAAATGCGCCATCCTCGAGTTCCGACGCATAAAACAACACACCGTTATCATGGAGTGGCGCATAAAAAACACTTAATAAAGGCTTACTTTTATAAAGTAGCGCGATTGCAGTCCCGAATTCATCGTTACGGCCCAAAGAATCTTGTAAACTAAAACCTCTGGTGCCATCAATAGGATCAATGAGCCAAACAAAATCAGAGTTGAGATTTCGTTTGAAACCTAATTTCTCCAAAGTATTTTCTTCTGCTACGATATCGTGATGAGGAAATGCCGAGAAAATGGTTTTTACGATCATTTCTTCAATTTCTGTATCGTATTTCGTAATAAGGCTCTTATCATCCTTAAGAGCAAACGCAACCTTGCCTTCGCGTGCCTTACGGCAAATATCGCCTGCTGTAATTGCTAATGATTTAGCCAATTCCAGAGATTTTTCTGTAATCGCCCGCATCAAGCCAAAAGTTTTCAAGATGCCAGCTGCACCTTCATAGGTAGACATTATAATTATGTCTGCTCCGGCGGCTATGAGCGCCTCTCGCGAAGCTAAATCCTGAGCGATACCAACAGCAATAACACCTGCTTCTTTTGCCTGCCTCATATCATATGGAGCGTCTCCAATCATGAGTAGTTCATTGTCGGCAAGATGAAATTTATTTTTGATATCTACCAATATGTCTTTTTTCGCGCGTGGCGAACCAAAGATATTTTCCTGGTTAAAATATGCATCAAGCCCGTACATCTGTGCCTGCAATATATTTACTTCTGGTGCGCCGCCGCTGACGATGCCCATGCCGACCTTATGGCCGCGCAGCGCCGATAAAAGATTCTTTATTCCTAGAACAAGCGGCGGGTTCTTGCTCATTTTTTCCAGCTGCTCTTTTATCTTTTCTTGTCGTTTTGCCTCATAATATTCATGGGGTTGTGCTTTTCCTCCAGCTTGTTCTATCCTCCTAGCAAACTCCTCCATTCTGCGCTCATTGACCCATCCTTTACACTCAACCAGCCAGGTGCGTATAAACTCTTCAGCGCGGCTTTGATCCTGAAACGCTCCGCTTTCAAGGACTACTTGAGAAAATATATCTGTTTGGTATCTAAACCACATCTCTTCCGTATGGGCCACGGTATCGTCAAAATCAAAAGCAATGTATTTTGCGTCCGGTGTTATCGCGTGGTTGATTATTTCTATTTCTTTGAGGCCAAAAGCATGAAAAATAGTTTCGGTTTCTGCCAAACTCTTGATAACAAGGTTAACGCCGGCGGCTTTCAATTCCTCACGAGAATGGGAACCCGTCGGAGTTGCAAAGCTAAAAGTACGCACTCCTTTTCCGGTTGCTTTTCTGCCCGCCTCGATATCAGATGCACTGTCACCGCCCATAGCTATAAAAGCTTTATTCTTATCCTCACCGACAATCTCAATTATCTTTTGGGCTTTATCAAACGATTCGCCGACATCCCAGGAGGGCCCAATGAGACCGTCAAAATAATCCTTGATCCCCAAATACTCTGCGTTCAAACCAAGAAAATCACCAGGCCCTAAACTCAACATATACAGCTTGATATCATGGCCTTGCTTTTCGGCATCTGCCACCGCCCTTAAGAATTCAATTACGCCGGGAAGTAGATATACATATTGCTTATATCTCTCCTGGTATAAACGATTAAAGAGGGCAACATATTCATCGAACGCATTCACGGGTTGCGCGCCTTTCTCATTCATCATTTTTTCGAGAGCAACCGCATCGGAATAAGGAACCATTCTTTCAAATACTGCGGCTCCCTCGCGAATAATCTCATCAGATAATTCAATGGACTGGTTGACATCAATACCGTTCTTGATACGCCAATAAATCTCTGTGTATATCAGCGGCATTAAATCAAACGTGCCCTTCCAGATGAAATTATCGGCGTCTAAGAAAATGTAAGCTGGCTTATCCACGCTCCATGCCGTCTTTGAGTCTTGAGAGTTATTCGTAAGACCAATAACCCTATTCGAATCTTCTTGTGTCACGACGCTTGCTGACGATGCCAACGCAAGATTACTCTCGGTATCTACAACAGCCAGAGGCTTATTAGGAACGGTCTGTGGGGTTGCATCCTCGCGTACCGGAACAACACTCGGTGTATAGGCATGCGCCACCTCCGCCACCCCTTGGGTCCCGAATGCTCTAAAGTGCTCGATAGCTGATTGTTTGGTTGCGGCAGTGATGATCGCCTTTACTGAATCAGGCAGAACATTCAATTCCCCTTTATACCGGCCCAGAACGCTCTTTAACT
>JBDRAN010000054.1:0-20789 GCA_043823745.1 Candidatus Omnitrophota bacterium
GAAATTTCGGCGGCAGCCCGTGCGCGACCTCCCATTATGGTGACACCAATGGCGTCCTGCAGCCTATCGTGAAAATATCGTTGAGATTTTCGCGATGTGTAGGCAAAGGGCAGCCTACCCGCCAGGGTATTCGGGCAAAAATACCTGCGAAGCGTCCCCGAAGGGGGCTGCGAAGCGTCCCCCGCGTAGGCGAGGGGCTGCGAAGCGTCCCCCGCGTAGGCGAGGGGCTGCGAAGCGTCCCCCGCGTAGGCGAGGGGCTGCGAAGCGTGCATTTTTTGGGTTAAAAGAGTAATCTGAGTATAAAGAAGAGCGTAGTTTTTTGATGCGGTTTGCCGCAAGATGTCTTTAGGCGCCGGAGGAACGGGTTTGTTGCAGGGCGGTAAACGCTTGTTGTCTAAGCGCGGCGAAATCAGCGGGCATATATTTTGTTGTTTCAATAGCCGGGAGAATCGTGAGGGTGGCGGAAGTTTTCGTCGTAAAAATCCAATTTCCTTTTGGTATTGCCGCGCCGGTACCTTCGATGGCAACCGGCAGTATCGGCACGTGTTCTTTTATCGCAAGTTTAAACGCCCCGTTTTGAAAATCACCTATTGCATTTTTTTCGTTGCGCGTTCCCTCGGGGAAGAAGAGAACCGACATGCCGCCCCTCAGCCACAGCGCTGCTTCCCGGTAGATTTTTTTTATGCTTCCAAAATCGCCCCGTTTGAGTTTTATGTGTTTTGCGAGCGTCATCGACCACCCCACAAACGGCACTCCAAACAAGCTTGCTTTGGCCACCCACTTAAACTGCATTTTTGTCTGGTAGACCAATACGATATCAGCCAGGCTTTGGTGGTTGGCGATAACAATATAGGTACGTTTGGGATCGATATGTTCTAAGCCCCGCACCGTAACGTTCCAATACGGATTAAGCCATATGATCGCGTCCGACCACCAAAAGCATTGCGCGTGCGTGATTTTTCGTTTTTTGTCAAATGGATACAAGAGGGTAGCGCAAAGGAGCATTGCGCCATAGAGCATGATCGTGAGAATGGAAATAACCAGCCAAATAAGTAACGATAACAGTACCCGGAACATTAGTGCATCATACGTGAGGGTGGTGTTGTTGTCAACCAAAACTGCGCCAGGCCCGTACCGGAAAAATTGGTTGTTTTTTGAATCTTCAATGGTATAATTGGCTCTTATGAAAGGTGCAAAAATTCTCGTCGAAAGCTTGCGGAAAGAGAACGTGGAGGTCATTTTTGGCTATCCGGGAGGCCAGGTTTTGCCTCTTTTTGACGCTCTTTACGATGCGCCGGTGCGGTTTATTCTTACGCGTCACGAGCAGGCCGCGGCGCATGCCGCGGACGGTTATGCGCGCGCGACCGGCAAGGTGGGGGTATGTATTGCAACGAGTGGTCCGGGGGCAACAAACCTGGTGACCGGTATTGCGACCGCCTATATGGACTCAATACCAATGGTAGCTATTACCGGGCAAGTGAAGACAACACTTATCGGAAACGATGCGTTTCAGGAGGCGGATGTTACCGGCATCACGCGGCCTATTACGAAACATAATTTTCTGGTAAAGGATATTAAAGAATTAGCAAAGACCATTAAAGAAGCATTCTATATTGCTTCAACCGGCCGTCCCGGCCCGGTGCTTGTCGATGTGCCTGTTGACCTGCAGCAGCAGGAGACTGACTTCATCTGGCCGGAAGAAGTGAATATCCGTAGCTATAAACCAACTTCGTTTGGCCATCCGGGTCAGATCAAACGCGCGGCAAAGCTTATCATGCAGGCAAAGCGGCCGGTGATTTATGGCGGTGGCGGCGTGATCGCGGCCGGCGCACATCATGAACTAAAGGAATTAGCAGAGCGTCTTCGCGCGCCGGTGACCCTGACGTTGATGGGCCTGGGTGGTTTCAACGGTGAACATCCCCTTTTCTTGGGGATGCTTGGCATGCACGGCACTGCGTACGCCAACCATGCCGTGATGGAGGCAGATTTGATTATCGCTGTGGGCGCGCGTTTTGACGATCGCGTGACCGGCAGGCTCGATACGTTTGCGCCCGGCGCAAAAGTGATTCATATTGATATCGATCCTTCCTCGATCAGCAAGAATATTCCGGTGCATATCCCTATTGTGGGAGACGCAAAAAATGTTTTAGGACAACTCCTGGAAGAGATTAAGAAAATTTCCGATACTTCAGCCTGGCTTAAAACTATTGATGCCTGGCGCAAGAAGCACCCTTTGCAATATAAAGAGAACAAACGTATAAAGCCGCAGTTTGTTTTGGAGGAGTTGTATCGGCTTACCAAGGGAGAGGCAATTATTACCACGGAAGTAGGCCAGCATCAGATGTGGGCGGCTCAGTGGTATAAATATATTTATCCGCGCAGTTTTATTTCAAGCGGCGGCCTGGGACCCATGGGGTTTGGATTTCCCGCGGCAATCGGCGCTAAAATGGGTTATCCAGATAAGCTTGTGATTGATATTGCCGGCGACGGTTCCATCCAGATGAATATTCAGGAGCTCGCGACATGCGTATGCAATAAAATCAATGTGAAAGTGATTATCCTGAATAACGGGTATCTGGGCATGGTGCGGCAATGGCAGGAATTATTTTTTAACCGCCGGTATTCCTATACTAATATAACAGCGCCTGATTTTACCAAGCTTGCCGAAAGCTATGGGGCGGTGGGTATCCGGGTGACCAAGAAGACAGAGGTGCGTAAAGCGCTGAAGCGCGCGATCGCCACGGATACGGTGGTGTTCGTGGATATTCGTATCGAGCCGGAAGAAAATGTGTTTCCCATGGTTCCGGCGGGTGAGGCGATTAACCGGATGATTAACGGCCTCGCTTGAAACGCGAATCTTCGCGAATTTTGAAGAACGCTAATTTACGCGAATAAATCAGCGTTAATTCGCGGTTTTAATTAGCAGTTATTAGCGTTTAAGGATTATAATGAGACATACCATATCGGTGTTAGTTGAGAACAAGTTCGGCGTATTAGCGCGCATTGCCGGTCTTTTTAGCGCGCGCGGTTATAACATCTCATCACTTGCGGTGAGTGAAACACTGGACCCCACCATTTCCTACATGACTCTTGTGGTGGATGCCAAAGACGAGATGATATTAGAGCAGATAAAAAAACAGCTCAATAAACTTATCGATGTTATTACGGTTACTGATTTTACGAAGAAAGAATATATCGACCGTGAGCTTATTTTAGTGAAAGTCGCCTGCTCCCTAAAGGAAAAGGATAAGCTTGAGAGAGCTCTCTCCCGGTATGTGGCTAAGATCGTGCAGCAGAAGTCTGATACTGCGATCGTTGAGATCGTCGGCGGCGAAGAGCAGATCAAGCAGGCGCTGGCAGTGCTTGAGCGTTTTGGAATTAAGGAACTTGTGCGGACCGGTAAGGTAGCAATCGTCTAAATCCCGTACCATACGTGCTGCGGACGTCTTTCAACCAAAAATAACCAGGAGGATAAAATGGTAAATATCTATTACGACAAGGATGCTGACTTAAATCTTCTAAAAGGTAAAACGATTGCTATCATCGGCTATGGTATTCAAGGTCGCGGCCAGGCGCTCTGCCTGCGCGATTCGGGCGTTACGGTGGTCGTTTCCGAAGTGCAAGGGACACCCAACTACGAGCAGGCAACAAGAGATGGGTTTACCCCGCTGGCAGCCGCCCAGGCAGCCCATCAGGCTGACATTATCCAGATCTTAACGCAGGATCATGTCCAGGCAAAAGTTTATCAGGAATCAATAAAAGATAATTTAAAAAAAGGGAAAGCGTTATGTTTTTCCCACGGTTTTAATATTCATTTTAAACAGATAAAACCACCCAAGAAGGTCGATGTTTTTATGATCGCGCCTAAGGGGCCGGGGGCCTTGGTGCGGAGAATGTTTGAAGAAGGTAAAGGCGTCCCCTGTCTGGTTGCCGTCTACCAGGATGCGAGCGGTCAAGCAAAACAGATAGCGCTCGCCTACGCGAAGGGTTTAGGCGCCACGCGCGCAGGAGTTATTGAGACGACTTTTAAAGAAGAAACCGAAACTGATTTATTCGGCGAGCAGGCGGTGCTGTGCGGAGGAGCCTCTGAGCTCATTATGGCCGGTTTTGACACGTTGGTCGCGGCAGGGTATCAGCCAGAGATTGCTTATTTTGAAGTATTACATGAGTTAAAGCTTATTACGGATTTAATTCAGGAAAAAGGAATTGCGGGAATGCGTCGCAGTGTTTCCAATACCGCCTGTTACGGAGATCTTTCCCGCGGGAAACGCGTTATTACCGAGCGTACCAGAAAAGAAATGGCAAAGATCTTAAAGGAAATTCAGAAAGGCAGGTTCGCCAAGGAATGGATCAAAGAGAACGAAACGGGAAGACAGAACTTCAACGCGTTACTTCGCGCCGGCGATGAGCATCCGATTGAGAAAGTCGGTAAGGAGCTGCGTAATATGATGCCCTGGATGCAGAAGTGAAATCCCGGCTCATAGGATTTACCAAAATTCTCTTCGAAAATTTTGGTAAATTCGCCGGGATAAAATCGGCCGGGCAACTTACGTTTACTTCGTTTCGTAAGTTGCGGCCTCATTTATGATGCCGTGGATGAAGAAATAAAGAAGCTGTAAGCTACAAGCTTCAAGATGCAAGATTTTTAAAAAAAGAGAAGCCTGGAGCCTGGAGCCTGCAGCCTGGAGCAGATCGCATGGAAAAGATTATCATTTTCGACACAACGCTGCGTGACGGAGAACAGGCTCCGGGAGCGTCGCTCTCGTCAGACGAAAAACTGAAAATAGCGCTACAGCTTGAAAAACTCGGCGTTGACGTTATTGAAGCCGGTTTTCCGGTTGCAAGCCCCGATGATTTAGCGGCAGTCAAGCGTATCGGCCAGCGTATCAAACAAAGCGTTGTGTGCGGTCTGGCGCGGTGTTTAGCCGGCGATATCGCGGCAGTGCGCGAGGCGATAGCTCGCGCGCCCCGTCCCCGCATCCATGTTTTTCTCGCCACTTCAAAGATCCACCTTCAGTATAAATTCAAAAAAGCAGAGGATGAAATTTTAGAGCTCGCTAAGACTGCGCTGCGCCAGGCTCGACGTTGGTTTGATGATATTGAGTTTTCTCCCGAAGACGCTACCCGCAGCGAACGCAATTTTCTCTTTCGCGTCATCGAATGCGCTATCGCGCACGGCGCACGCACGATCAATATTCCCGATACGGTCGGCTACAGTTACCCGCAGGAAATTTTTTCTCTCATTACCGACATCAGAAATAACGTGCCGAATATCAATAAAGCGGTCATCGCGACGCATTGCCATAATGATTTGGGCCTTGCGACTGCAAATTCACTTTCCGCGGTCCTGGCTGGGGCCCGGCAGGTTCACTGCACCGTCAATGGTATTGGCGAGCGCGCGGGTAATGCGTCGCTCGAAGAGGTGGTGATGACGCTTCGTGTGCGCCGCGATGCATTCCGCGGTCTTGGCACCACCATTAACACAAAAGAGTTGGTGCGCACATCTCATTTGGTAAGCTCGTTGACCGGATTTCTCGTTCCTCCTAATAAGGCGATTGTAGGCGGGAATGCCTTTCGTCATGAATCAGGTATTCATCAGGACGCAATACTTAAGAAACGTATTACGTACGAGATTATGGATCCTCGCGATGTCGGCGCGGGGAAAACCCAACTTGTATTGGGAAAACATTCCGGCAGTCACGCGTTAGCAAACAGGCTGACCGCCCTTGGCTTTAAGCTTGAACAAAAACATATCATTACGGTCTTTAAAAAATTCAAGGCGCTGGCTGATAAGAAAAAAGAGATTTTTGATGACGATGTTATCGCTCTCGTTGAAGAGGAGATGCGCGAAAAAAAACAAGCATATGAGTTTGTCTCGATTAAGGTTACGACCGGAACCCATATTGTTCCCGAGGGGTTTGTTACAATAAAGTATAAGCATAAAATATGTGACGCTCGCTCCGAGGGCGATGGCCCGGTTGATGCCTGCTATAAAGCAGTCGATAAGATTACAAAGATAAAAACAAAGCTCTTAAGCTATAAACTGGAAGCTATTACCAAAGGCAAGGATGCGCAGGGCGCGGTGCGCGTTGAAATTGTTGCGCGCAACAAGGCTGTCATCGGCAGAGGCTCAAGCACCGATGTGCTCGAAGCGTCGGTGAAAGCGTATCTTGACGCTCTCAATAAGGTGCTTTGATAAAGCCGGGCACGCTATCGCAATGAAATATTTGGTTAACAGTCTGGCCCTTCTGCTGGTCGCCCTCATCATTTTCTTTGCTATTCAAAAGAAAAGTATTTTCTCATATAAGCCCACAAAGAAGCTCATAGACACAACGGGAGCATTAATCAATGCTACCAAACATAACCTTGCCATGGAAGTCTCGCCTGGACGCTCGCCTAAGATTACTTTGATTGAAAAAGAAGCATATCTGCGGATGTTTGCCCCGGATCTGTTTAGTAATTTCAATGAAAGGGATTGGCAGAAGTTTTGGGCAATTATCTATCAACCCGTTAAAGATAAAAGCGGTGGTTTTGTGATCAAGCGATATCGGACTAAAGAAGAAATCATGGCCATTCTGGTTGATCAATACCCTAACCCATTTAGTTTTTTGCAAAAAGAGCATTGGGATATATTCTGGCAGGATGTTGTTGACCTCGATCTTGATAAGGAAGTAGAGCATGAAGAATAGCGGATTTCTTTTCGGTCTTATCGGTTATCCGGTCAAACACAGTTTCTCTGCCTCGATGCACAATGCGGCCTTAAGCGAGCTGGGCATCGCTGCGCGCTATAATCTCTTTGAAATCAAACCCGAGGATTTGGAATCTTTTCTTCTAGACCGTCACCGCGAGCTGGCCGACATACATGGTACAGGCTTCTTTGTCCGCGACATCAACGGGTTTAACATTACGATCCCCCATAAAGTTACCGCGTTGGCTATTTTACGTAAGAGCGGTTTTGCGCGCGCAGGCAATAGCGCGGCAGTTGAGCTTGCGGGAGCAACTAATACCGTTAAAAGGAGCGATAAGGAGTGTATATATTGGAATACCGATGTGCCGGGTTTTTTAACTTCACTTGAAAAAGATTTGCGTTTTAATCCTTCCCCGCAGACAAATGTTTGCATCATCGGCGCCGGCGGAGCAGGCAGAGCGGTGATCGCTGCGCTAAGCGATACCGTGCATACTCTCTATGTATACGAAAAAGCATTTACCGCGTCAACATCGGCAAAGGAACATTTTTGCGCCTGCCAGGAGCGTTACCCGTATATAAAAGATAAAATTAAATTTATTGGGGACGGGGAGTTGGCGAATGTTATTCCTAAGTGTCATCTTTTAGTGAACGCATCACCGGTAGGCATGGAAGAGGGGGATGGTTCTTCGGTTAGCACCACATTGCTTCATAAAAATTTGGCAGTGTATGATGTGGTGTATAATAGAAAGACACAACTGATCAGCGCTGCGAACGCGCTCGGGGTTCCCGCAGCAGGGGGCCTGGGGATGCTTTTGTATCAGGGAGTTTATGCCTTTGAGATATGGACAGGACAGCGCGCTCCGGTTGACCTGATGGCACGCGTCTTAAAAGAGGAGTTAGCAAAATGATATTTGAAACGGCTCTGGCTGTAATTCTTGGTTTATGCGTGGGGAGTTTTCTTAATGTATGTATCTACCGTCTGCCGAAAGAGCTTTCGCTTGTAAAGCCCGGCTCTTTTTGTCCGCACTGCAAGGGCGCAGTGCTCTGGCACGATAATATTCCGGTTTTAAGTTTTCTTTTATTGCGGGGGAAGTGCCGCTCCTGCCGCGCGTCTATATCTGTGCGCTACCCGTTGGTTGAGATTATCAGCGCCGTTCTTTTTGGAGTCTTGTATGCGCGTTTCGGCGCCACCCTTGTTTTCGCTCAATATCTCTTTTTCTTTTTATTACTGTTGGTGGTTTCATGTATTGATATCGATTATCACGCCATCCCCGCGTATCTGTGTTTTATCGGAATCGCGGTCGGCCTCGGGTTTAGTGTTTGGCAAACCGTAGTATATACAAAGACGACTTTTTTTAATCTGGGACAGCTTCCCCTGGTGCGTTCGTTTCGAGGGCTTATCTTCGGGTTTGGTTTTACCTATCTTTTTAAATTTTGCGGGGACATCTTTATCAGCTTATATCTTGCCTTACGCAAGAAAGAATCTATTGAAGGAGAAAAGGAGTCCCTCGGTTTAGGCGATGTTGACTTTATGGGCATGGTAGGCGTGTTTCTTGGTATTAAAGCTACCGTGCTGACATTCTTTCTCGCTCCTTTTTTTGCGATCGGGTATTCCGTTGTCGCATTTGTCTTTAAACGTTCTCACCTGATCCCTTATTTACCGTATTTGTCCTTGGGGGCATTAACCGCTTTTTTTTGGCAAGATAAAATTTTAGCGTTTTTATTTCGGTAATACAATAGTTGCGCAGCGCATTGACGCGCTGTGTCGCGTTTTACGATTTATAAAAAGGAGTGCATTATGCGAATATTGACTGCGGGAGAATCACATGGCGAATATCTAACTGCTATTATCGAAGGTTTTCCTAAAGGCGTGACAATCCGTCAGGAGTTGATTAACGGGGAGTTGAGCCGGCGCAGGTCGGGGTTTGGTAGGGGCAAGCGTATGGAGATCGAGGCCGATCGTATTCATATTGTCTCAGGTCTGCGTAACAAGGTTACGCTTGGGTCTCCTATCGCAATGTTGGTTCGTAACCGTGATACGCGTATCTTTACCGATAAAGCCGACGGCCAGGCTATGCTTTCTGTTCCGCGTCCGGCGCACGCAGATCTTTCCGGCGCGCTTAAATATCATGAGCATGACGTGCGTAACATTTTAGAACGCGCTTCTGCCCGCGAAACCGTGATGAGAGTGTGCGTTGGCGCTGCATGCAAACAGTTTCTCGGGATTTTCGGCATCGCGCTTGCAAGTTATACCGTGCGCGTCGGCTCCATCGTAAGTTCCCAGAAGCCAAAAGGAGTTTTTGACGTTGTCGGGCGCACACGCACCTCGAAGCTTAATTGCATCGATCGCATACGAGAAGAAAGAATGATCAAGGAAATAGAGCGCGCTCAACACAAGCACGATAGTCTTGGTGGAGTGGCGGAGATTTTAATTGAAGGGGTTTGTCCTGGCCTGGGGAGTGTTATGCATTATGATAAGAGGCTCGATGGCCGGCTTGCAGCGGCACTCATGAGTGTTCCCGCGGCCAAAGGAGTAGAGGTTGGTCTCGGGTTTGACTACGCCGCAGGACGCGGAGCACATTCTCACGATTGTATTTGTTATAATCCCAAAAAAGGATTTTTCCATACCACGAATAATTCTGGCGGCATCGAGGGCGGAATGTCGACCGGAGCCCCGATTATCGTGCGGCTTGCGATGAAACCCATCGCAACGCTCACCCGGCCCCTTGATTCGGTGAATCTAATCACCAAGCGTAAAGAGAAAGCGATCGTTGAGCGAACGGATACCTGTGCGATCGCGGCATTCGGCGTTATCGCCGAAAACATGTGCGCGATTATCCTGACCGAAGCGTTTTTAGAGAAGTTTGGTTGCGATACGCTTTCTGAAATAAAGAGGAATTATCGTGCGTATATTAAAAGCATTCAGGCTTTTTGAAAGATGTTGACATAACCTCAATTTTTCGTATAATTTCCTCAAAATCTCCGGTTTTGCGAATAGTAGATTTTGGCCGAAGGAGGTGTGGTGTTTTTCCGGTGGGGGTGCGTGTAGGATCGGGTATGTGGGTAGCGCAGAGGAGGCAGCGGCAGCTTAGATAAGGAGGAGATTACAATGGGTAACCTTGTATTTTCAATTATTTTCCTTGCGTTTTTTTTCAGCGGGTGCACAAAAAATTCAGAAAGAGTTGAAACACCGATTGAGCCTGCGCAGGAAATGCTTAATGAGGCCACATTAGAGATCTCTGCTGTTGCGCCGGCAACAGAGAGTTCCGCTATGGTCGCCGATCAAGCTTCTCCCCTGGCGATGTCACTTCAAGATGCGATAATACCCGAGAAACCAACGAGCGCGGATATCCAGAAAGCGCTTAAAAATGTCGGACTTTATGAGGGAAAGATCGATGGCACGATTGGCGCAAAAAGTAAGAAAGCAATAGAGGAATTTCAGGCAAAGAATGATTTGACCGTTGACGGTAAGGTCGGCCCTAAAACCTGGGAGAAGCTGAAACAGTACCTGGCGACGCCGGCAGCTCAGGAATCAGAGGTTTCTCCTGCGCGCTGATAAGAGAACCCCAGGGTAAGAACCGCATAGTTTGAGTTTCGCAGGTATTATTGACACCTAGACTATCTTCTGTCGACCGCTCTTTGTACAGGCCGGCCCGATGCGTCAGTAGCGCGCGATAGTATTTGTTCTTGTCTTTTTGATGCGGTTACCTTATGATGGGTTCACCAATGATACGAAATTTTTTCCTGGCATTTATCCCTATTTTTGTTGCGGTTGACGCGTTGGGGGTGTTGCCGATCTTTGTCTCGATCACCGAAGGGTTCACCACAAAAGAAAAGAATCGTATTATCCTGCAGTCGGTGGTGACTGCCGTTTGTCTTGCGGCAGGATTTATATTTCTGGGCAGCTTGATTTTTAAATTCTTAGGGATCACGATCGGCGATTTTATGATTGCCGGTGGGGCGATACTCTTTTGCATTGCGATTATCGATATCGTTAATTCAGAAAAAAAACGGCGTATTCCCGGTGTCGAGCTTGGCGCAGTGCCGCTGGGAACACCGTTAATTGTCGGCCCGGCGGTTTTGACAACGTCTCTTGTGGTCGTGGGGGAATTCGGTGTCTATTATACGATGGTTTCCGTGTTCGTTAATGTGCTTCTTGCGGGAATAATTTTTTCATTATCCGGTCTTCTGATAAAAGTGATCGGCGACGCGGGGTCAAAAGCCCTCTCAAAGGTGACGAGTCTTCTGCTCGCGGCGATTGCAATCATGATGATGCGTAAAGGGTTACTACAGATTTGCCAGAGTTGGCGTATATAATAGTATCTATGCGAGGAGGTGTACATATGTGGGGGCGATTGTTATTATGCATTATTTTTGTAGCAGGTCTCGCTGGTTGCGCTACGACAGGTAAGACAAAAACCGATCAATGCGTAGAGTTGCAGGCGCGCATCAGTGAAATGGAATCTCAGCTAGACCAGAGAGAGAGCGAGATTCGTAATCTTGAAGATGAGCTGTCCCGGGTACGGGGTGAAACGAGAACAGCCGACAACCCCCTTGTAGAGAATAGTAAGCCCACCAGTAGGAACATTCAAGTAGCGCTTCGGGCCGCCGGCTTTTATAATGGCGCGGTTGATGGGAAAATCGGCAAAAAGACAAAAGAGGCTATCGAAGAATTCCAAAAAGCAAACGGGTTGAAGGCGGACGGTAAGGTTGGGCCGCAGACATGGGCGAAACTCAAAAAATATTTAGAATAGAAATAAAAAATAGGTTGTATTGATGAAAAGTATAAAAAGTATTATTGTCGCCTTGATTTTTCTGGTCGGGATGGTAATGAATTATGTGAGCGTATTTGCTGCGGGGAATGAAGAAAGGCGCAAGCAGGATATTGATGCGCTTCAGCAGAAGTTTGAGTGGTGGCCTACTGATGCAAAACCGGCTCCGGTCAAGGATGAAGGCCGCGGGGGGTACTGGTGGTGGCCCTCATCGCCGGGTTCAAGCCGGCCGTGGGGTAATCGTGGGTATGTGTATGTTCATAAGATCATTTTTGATTACAAAGAGGAAGAATTGCCTCCTCCGAAACCACAAGAGATGCGCGCGTCGTTACTCATCAAGAAAATCTTGCGTAACGTGAAAATCTACTTTGACTATGACAGCGCGTCGCTGCGAACAGACGCCACCGCGGTATTAGAAAAAGCGGTTAAGACCTTAAAGAAGAATCCCGACGCGGACATACTTGTTACCGGTAACTGTGATGTTCGTGGCCCTGAAGCGTACAATTTGAAGCTGGGTAAGCGCCGCAGCGAGGCCGTGAAGCGTTTTATGCTTGAAAACGGAATTCCCGAAGAACGCGTCAGGATCGTAAGCCGCGGTAAATTAGACGCGGTTGCGCCGGTAAGCGATCTGGTTGGTATGCAAAAAGAGCGTAACGCGCAATTTATGATCGCGGAAGTTGAAGAGGTAATGATACCTTATGGCGGAGCAGCCACTCCCGAAACTGTCAGCGAAAATGTTCAGAAAATAGAAGAGGGCAAATATATCGAGGAAAGCAAAGAGCTTGTGGAAACGCCGATAAAGGCTTCAACAAAAGAATATACTATTAAAAAAGGGGATACCCTTTGGATTATTGCCGAACGCCAGCTTGGAAAGGGTTACCGGTGGAAGTATATCTATGAGCTGAATAAGGAGACAATCAAAAATCCTAACAAGCTTAAAGTGGGCAAAAAGATTTTAATTCCTGTCGAATAACAGCCATTATCCGCGCAATACGCGGTAAAAGTGCTAAAAATGGGCGAGTGCAGAAAAATCGCGTAGCCCAACAGGGCATCCTGGTGGATAGCCCAACAGGGCATCCTGGTGGATAGCCCAACAGGGCATCCTGGTGGATAGCCCAACAGGACACCCTGTTGGGTAGTTAGGTTAGTTCCATAATTTCAACCCATAAATGACCCTGCTCAATTTCTGCGAAATTGGCAAATCACGAATGAAGGAAATTATGGAGCAATTCGCACAGTGATTTTTGCGCACGAGCGTTTCAAAAATCACGTGCTTCCGCCAAGACGACAATCTTGGCCCGCTTCGACTCGCGTCGAGCGAGGCGAGCGAGATCTCGCCATTTGCTTTTGGCAAATGGCGGACATTGAAGGAGGCTTGATGAAAAAGTTTATTTCTTTTTTCCTTTTATCTTTTCTGTTGTTTGGATGTGCTTTCGCCGCAGAGGAACCGATTACCGCGCCAAATGCTCCCGCGCAACCCGCTCCAGTCTCGGCGCCAACCAAAGTAATTTTGCTTATCTCGGAACAGAATATCGAAGGGCCTCAGCGTGCCTGGTGGGCAAGCCAGATTGACCTGTCGACCAGCGAGGCTACTATCACAAGACGACTGATCGAGCAGGGGTATGAGGTTCTTGATGCTTCGGTACTTTCAACGGTTATTAAGCAAAAACCGGCCTTTCAGGTGGTCGAGGTATCTGATGAAGTATCTTTCGACCTGGGCGTTGCCTCCGGTACCCAATATGTTATTGCGGGAAAAGCTGTCGCTACCGCCGGCGGTAACGTCCCTCAATCAGAAATGGTTTCCTGTTTTGCCAATATTACCGCGAAGGTTATTCGGGTGAGCGATAGGAAAATAGTGCAGTATGTAGACGCGTCGGGTAGTTCGATACATATGGATGTGATTACCGGAGGTCGTGAGGCGCTTGCAAAAGCGAGTGAGGCGCTCGCGCAGAAAATTGTAGAGGCACTTAATCGCGACAAACAAGGAGGAAATTAATATGCGTAAAGGTATTATGGTGGTAGCTATCTTGGTGAGTATTGTTTCGTTTAGTCCATACGCGATTCATGCAGAGCGAATATCCGCGAAGGTTGATAATAACGCCGGCACTCAAGCTTTGCCGCCCTATTCGGGACCAAAGGCACGCATTGCAGTAGCTGATTTTGACGTAAAGGCAGCCAAGGCTACCTATGAAATAGGCTCCGGTCTTCGTGAGATGCTTATTACTGCGCTCATCAATAGCAGCCGGTTTAGTGTTCTGGAGCGCCAGGTTCTCAATGCGGTGATGCAGGAACAACAGCTTGCTATTTCAGGGGCTGCTCAGGCCGGGGGCCCGAGCCGCGGACAGATTAAAACTGCCGATTTAATCGTAACCGCAGCGGTCACTGAATTTGAGCCTAATGCTTCCGGCGTGGGCGGTGGCATTGGCGGAGGAGGAAGCATTAGGAGTGGGGTTATCGGGGGCCTGCTTGGCGCTTCCATGAACAAGTCGCACATGGCACTTGATTTGCGTATTGTTGACGCTTCAACGTCAGAGGTCATTGCTGCAACCAGGGTGCAAGGATCCGCTTCCGATGTTGCCGGTGGTTTTATGGCGGGATTTTTCGGAAGCTGGGGGCTTGGAGCAGGCCTTGGCGCATACTCTAATACGCCGATGGAAAAGGCGATCCGTGTCTGTATTATCGAGGCGGTAAAATATATCGCCCAAACCATCCCGGCGACGTACTATAAATATTAAAATTGTACCCGTTCTTGTTCATGCCCCGGCGTATCAGGCAGGGGTATTTTTATGTACGGTTTTTTGATTGGTATGGATTCTGGTTGCGCAACCGATGCGCCCATGATACAATCATAACAATTATTATGAGAAGAGTTTATATATTTTTTGCGGTGTTGCTATCGAGTGCGGTATTGGTGGCTCCGTGCGCGTCGGCTTGGGGAAAACGTCCGGCTAAGCCCAAGATTGATTATTTTCAATCTTCCTACGAGGCTTATCGGCGCAAGGATTACGATGCTGCGATTGTTTATGGAAAGCGCGCGTTGCGTGAGGATCGCACATCGTTTGATGCCGCGTTTCTGGTTGCGAAAGCCTATTGGGAGAAGGGGGGCGATACAAAAGCAATCGGGTACTTAAAAAAAGCAAACCGTATGAATCCAAATGATGTGCGGCCATGGGTTTCTTTGGGTACGGTCTACCGGGAAAGAGGAAAGATAAAGATCGCTATTGGGTATTTTGAAAAAGTGCTTGCTATTGATAGGGATAATGCGCTTGCTGCAAGTGGACTTGCCCAGTGCTACCTTGCGCTCGAAGACTATAACAACGTTATCGATTACGGGAAACGAGCCGTAGAGCGTGACCCGTACGATGCCCCCGGCCATTACGCGCTCGGCCTTGCCTACGTCAAAACGGATGCGCAGATGGCAGCTCTTGAGCAGTATAATATTTTAACGCAGCTTGATGAACCACTTGCAGAAAAGCTTTTACCAAAAATAAAATACAATAAATTTTCCTTAAAATAACATATGCCTTGTTCTTTCTGCGCCTCCTCCTCAAGACACCGCCATTATCGCTAAAATCTTGACCAATATCTCGCTCGGTAGTATCATACATATGACCGTTTCAATACCGTTAATATGAAGAATTCCGACTGTTCATGACGATACCGAAAAAATATGGTTTATAAGCGAGGGCAACTTTCCGCACGGGGTTGCTTTTTTTATTGCCTGTACAAGGAGGTACTATGAGTAATATTGAGCTTAAATCACTTGAGAATGCTTCGATTATGAGAAAGTTTTCCGTGCTTTTTACGCTCACCTCGGTATTGCCGTTGGTTATTCTGACGCTCCTATATTTTTTCCCTTATTATACTTCAAATTCAAGCAATATTGCATTCCTGTCCAAAGCGCTTTTTGTGACCGCTCTTTTTACTTTTATTGGCTTTATGTATATGCGTCAAAGCCTTT
This sequence comes from Candidatus Omnitrophota bacterium, assembly GCA_043823745.1. Lineage (GTDB taxonomy): Bacteria > Omnitrophota > Gorgyraeia > Duberdicusellales > 4484-171 > JAQTOI01. Next base: position 15,422 of record JBDRAN010000054.1, read on the forward strand.
TTTATCTTAATCGTACATCGCAGCATTTTAAGTCTGCCGCCACCGCTTCAGTACCCGGGGTTGTTGCGATTGAGCTTCGAGGGGACAACGAAATCGTCGCGATGACAAGTTCCTTTAATACGTTGGCGCAACGCCTTGAAAAAAGTATTGACGAGCTTGAAAAATCAAAACATTTGCTTTTGCAGGCACTTGACCGCGAACAAATGTTGTCCCGCACCGATTATTTAACCGGTATCGCTAACAGGCGGGTATTTTACGAATTGGCTGACGTCGAGATAAGTAAATTCCGCAGGTACGGTCACCCTTTCACCGTAGTGCTCCTTGACGTCGATAATTTAAAGTATATTAACGATTCTTCCGGTCATCAGGCAGGCGATTCGTTGCTTCGCAGTGTGGGTGCGGTTATTAAGGAAAATATTCGCGTAACTGATATCGCCGCGCGTGTCGGCGGCGATGAGTTTACGATCCTTCTTACCGAGACCGGTACGGAGGCTTTGGAAATAATGGTTCCCCGTCTGCGTGAGCGACTGCTTGCGTCCATGAATGAACATAATTGGCCGGCGACTTTTAGTATTGGTGTCGCTACGTATCATCGCGCTCCTGCTGGGGTCGATGAAATCATGAAGAAAGTAGATGATCTTATGTACGCGGTCAAGCGCGAAGGAAAGAATGCCATAAAGCAGGAAGTGATTAATGGCTGATGCTTTGTTTAGGAAGAAAATACTAATTATAGATGATGATGCCGAAATCCTGGAAATTGCTAAAACGCGTTTGGGCGCACACGGTTATAAGGTATTTATCGCCAACGATGGGTTTGAGGGATTGGCGCTTGCCCGCGCCCAGATGCCCGATTTGATTCTCCTTGATATTATTATGCCTAAACTTGATGGATTTGCGGTTTTGGCCCAGTTGCGCGCATCCTCGCACACGTCAATAGTTCCCGTAATCATGCTCACAGCGAAAAGCGAAAGTACGTCTGTTATGGAGAGTCAAACCTCCGGCGCGACCGATTATTTTATTAAACCCTGCGATTGGCAGGAGCTGTTGCGATACATTAAGCGTTATCTTGACTAACACGCGTTTCATTGTTGGTAAGGAGCGGTGATATGATTTTACGTACGCAGTTACTGCAGTTAATTATTACGAGCGCCGCCATCGCGATGTCGGCCGGATGCACGCAGCCGGCCCCCTCAAAGCCTTCCTCTCCTGAGAAGAAAATGGTTGTTGAGAGTAGGCTCGAAGGTGTTATTTATTCCGAGACAGACCCTATCGCGATTATCGGTGGTAATAATTATCATAGTAACGATGCAATTGGCAATTATACGATTACTAAGATTGAGCCCGATAAGGTAACGCTCAAAACGGAAAACGGGGACGCCGTATATCGGGTGGGGGACATTGTGACAAAGGAAATTGTTACGGCTACAATCATGCCCGACGGGGCTGCAACTCGTAAGAACCTAACAGGTTCTCAAAAGAGAAGCCAATCCCGAGGAGGTTACGGCGGTCAATTTGACTTAGCCTTTAAGTATTACAATGATGCACAAAATTACTTTAATACAGCGGAAAGCCATATGTATTATGCGCAAGAGAGAAAAATCAGCTATACCTCCAAGCCCCTTCGAAGCAAGGTTGGAAGTTCATGGTTAATTGACAGGGCGCAGAACGAGTACCGGAGTGCCTTAGAATATTATCAAAAAGCAGTGGCTGCGGCGCAGAGCTCACGCGAGAGCGAGCGCTTAAGCGATCCTCAGAATCGCCAGATGCTCTATATTATTGATAAGGCCAGAGAAAAGAGCATACTCGCGGAGAACGAACAGCTTGAGTGCGCGAGAATAAAAGAAGACCACATACCTGAATATAAAGGTGACGGTACGTAATGAGAGCAGTGGGAAAAGTTTCTTTCATGGCGCTGCTGTGTATAGTCTTATGCGCCTGTGCAACTGCTAATAAGGCGCAAAGCGCGTTCGTGCGCACTCAAAATTACGCTGCAAATGCCACTAATACTGCGGCTTCGGCGATGCAGCAATTTAATGCCCTGCTAGCGGCTTTGTCGGGGAAGCAGCGGTAGTGAGGAGTTTCCGGTCTAGGAGCTACAGGTTGCATGTTTTTTTGAGTAATAAAAAAAATCAATCGTTTGTATTTCGCATATTTTTTGACGATAGGATGCGATAAAGTGGTTTTATCGTGGCAGGTATCGTTTCTAAAAGAGGAGGTGGATGATGGGCGTGAATTTTATAGCGGTAATGTTGATGATCGTTACTTTTGGCGTAATCGGTATTCTAATTGATTTGCATATCAATAGCAAAAAAGCGCGTAAAGACATTGATGAAATTAAAGATGTGCTTAAGCAAATCAACACGAGGGTTGGTAGTAAGTAAAGATAGAAATTAAATTCTTGAGAAATCGGCGCATTGCCGAAGAATCTAGGAATTATTTTCCTTCTAGACGCAAAAAAATTCTTGAAACTTCTGTAACGAAAGCAGTTCCTTTTGTGGTACGCGGGGCATCGGACCCGAGAGCAATCCGGAGCAATGTTTCGTGAAAACGAAAAGCTTGATCATCATTGGCCTTACCGGTATCGCGGCTATTGTTGTTATCCTTGCATCAGGTTTCGAGCGGTATCATGTCTATAGCGAAGGGGGCAGCACCGTACTTAAAAAAGAATATGAGCAAGAAAATCTACATTTAATTTATCTTGAGCATAGACAAGTCTTTGAGAAAGAACCCTTAGCCCGTCTTCTTGTCTCGCTTGTTATTGTGGGCGCTCTTCTGCTCTATGTTGTTAGCGACGAAGAATTCGTCCGCTACCTAAGATCGGGAATGAAGCAGTATACTCCCCACAGCGGTCTGACGCTACGGGTGGGCCATGCTCACCCCACATACCCGCACCTTATCATCACAAAGATAGCGTATGACGGTACTATTCGAGTAAAAGGATTGCATGGATTTCGTGATGCGCAATTACCATTCGTTAAAGGATTAACTCGGCGCCAGCGTAAAGAATTTCAGAAAATATTAGCACGTCTCGAGGTAGAGCGTAAAAAGTTTGAGCAAAAGGCATTATGATGTTTTGTTCGTGTCATTCGGCAAACGGTATAATTTTTATGGATTTATGAATAGAGAAAGTGGTATGCACGCTAACAAAACATGATTTCGTTTATTAGGGAGGAGGGAGTGCATATGAAGGTATATTGTCCATCGTGCAACAAAGAAGTGAACGCAACGGAAATGAATATTACAACCAGTATTGCCAAATGTACCGGCTGTAATAATGTGTTTAATTTTTCTAGTCAAGTTCCCCCAAGCGTCGCTACTGTGGAAAGGCCGCGGCTTGCTATCCAGCCCAAGGGCTGTAGTATCACTCGCGGCATTGACGGTCTTACCATTGTGCGTTCATGGTTTTCCGCGCAAGTCATTGCCCTGACCATATTTTGCCTTTTTTGGAATGGTTTTATGGTAGCGTGGTTTACGATCGCTTTTACCAAAAAGATTTATATTATGGCCGCATTTGGCTCAATCCACGGAATTATTGGCTTAGGAATGTTATACGGTACATTGGCCGGCTGGTTTAATAAAACCTATATTACCATAAAACAAAATCTACTTATCATAACCCATAAACCTTTTCCGGCCGCAAAACAATTTACGCTTACCAAAAGCGATATTAAACAATTATACACCAAAGAAGACCACCACTATCATAAGAATGGCCATTCGGTCACCTATTCGTTGTATGTGATCATTCAAGGCAGCGAAAACATCAAGCTGCTCGATAATCTTCCTACCAGTGAACAAGCCTTATTCTTCGAGCAGGAAATTGAAAAATACCTGCGCATCGAAGACGCGCCGGTCAGGGGGGAGATGGCACGGTGACGCCGCGATGCAATAACATTCATGGTTAAGAGCGGATATTCTTGCAGGGAAAGAATAAGGCGGGAAGAATGCAGCAGAAGAGTGGTTTGGGGAGTAAGGAGGTATTATGGCAAAATGTCCATCCTGTGGTAATGAATTATCTGTTTTGTATCAGTTGGCCTGCCTGTTTTTAAAAAAACAAATATTCACCTGTCATCATTGCAAGAAAAAACTTTGTTTGACTATGAAAAGTAACTTATTGTTTGCTTTTATACTTATCCCGAGTTTATTGGTGACATTTTTTATTTTAGAACATTACAAAATTGGTAAAATGTATATGGGATCAGCTATTGTGGTTATTTTTTTCTCTATTTCTTTATTGCTATTGCGTTATAAAACTAAATTAGTAACGTATAAACATCATTCGCCCTCAAAGTAAAGGAGCAATTTAAATGAAACCTCAAACTAAAAGAATCATAGCGAAAAAGGGGTTGGTAAATAAGGAGGGGCATGGATGAAGAAAGCTTTATTTTTTATTCTATTAATGGGTTTTGCGGCACATATAGTTTTTGCTGAAAGCGAAGGCAGTAGTCTTGAAAACGCAATTGTTCTTAAAAACATAAGTAACTATAGTAAATGCACAACCAGAGATGAGGTTATAAAAGAATATCGAAAGAATATTGAGCAGTGGCTTGATTATGTAAATAAGAGGTTCGGCGAACGTGGTTGTGGTTGGGAGTATGGCAACCAGTGGTTAGTTGGTGATGAGCATGTTTAATGGGCTGATAGGAGAGAAATTATAGTACTGCCTTCAAAGGAAAAGATAGTATTATATTTTGACATTACCGAGCCATTTAATCTTTTTTCTCAAGAACTTCAGAAATATAAAGAGAAGCTAGATTCATCATCTGGGCAGTGAGGGTGTTGAGGAAAAAATGAAAGGAGGTCGTGATGCAGAAAAGAAATAAGGACAAAACCGTTGAGTTTCTGGAAAAGTGCCCAAGGATATGCTTCCTTTGCCACAAAACCATAAGTCCAAAACAGGCTAAGGAGACATTTTATACAGAAGTAAAAAAAGATTTTAAGTTAAAGCTCGGACTCGCGTGTCATAGTATTTGCTTAAATTTGATAGTAAGGGAAAAAGATAAATAAAAACACCCCACCACTAAGTTGGCACGATTGGGCGGCGAGGGCGTTGAAGGGTAAATGGGGACAAAGGTTTCCAGATCGCAATGTCAGTGCGAAGCCGTGCAAAGCCTCCCCGTCAGGGCATCCCCGAAGGGGACCAGGTCACAAAGTATCCATTTATAGCCTGTAGCCTAGAGCCTACACCCTGGAGCATGTAGCCTGTGGCTTGAAGCCAGTACCCTGAAACTTTTCCCTTGCGCCATCCCGCTTCTATGCTATAATTCTCTAACATTTCCTAAACACGTTGTATTTATTGATAATTTAGTCTTCACCGCCGATTGCCGAAAGGCATGAGGCATAGTGCCGAGGTAGCTCAGGTGGTAGA
>JBDRAN010000055.1:0-28974 GCA_043823745.1 Candidatus Omnitrophota bacterium
CATGCTCTCACCCTTTAAGAACACGATCTCTACTCAGTTCAACTACAAACCTGAGATCTACAAGCCTGTCAACGTCTTAAGCCAGGCGAATATGCTCTCACCGTTTAAAAATACCTTTTCTGCCCAGATAAACATTCAGCCCAAGAAGGATGAAGCTTTCTCTCGGACGGAAGAATTAAAACCGCAGGCTGTTCAACCAACCTCTTCGTTAGCATCCCGAACTCCCGAAACACCGACATTATCGGGCAAGGAGCAATCATTACCCGAAGGGCAATCCGCATTACCTGCGGTTGATACCAAGGGTAAGGATAATGATCAGAATCCAGTTCCAGATAAGACCATGCCCCCGGTACCCGTACAAGCCCCTGCTGCGCCGGCTCCAACAGGGCCGGTTCCGCCAACTCCCGCGGCGCCTAATGCAGGACAGGGGAGTAGTGGAAATAATGGTCATCCGTATCCTCCGGCAGCGGATGTACCTGTCGTAACGACATTACCGCCAGATACTGGCGTTTCAGCAGGGCGATTACCTGATAATTCAGTTCCGTTAATTGGTGCAAATATAGTAGCACATCCAAGCCATGGCCCCCCGGATGCAGCCCAAACTACAAATGAACCTGGTTCTAGTTCCAAGGGTTCAAGCTCTGCAACGTCAGAAGGTTCGGCTACCGTAACAGAGAGTGAGAGTGCTGCGCCATCTTATATAGGTAAGAGTTCAACTACTTCTTCGGAAAGCGCGCAGGAAAGTACCGTTGCTTCTTCGACTACAGGAACCGTAGCGTCAGAGACAGCGTCCGTAAAAAGTGAAACCAACGATCTTCAAAACGATGATGGCGGACTCGGTCTCGATATTAAAGAGAAAACAGTTGCCCGGGTAATCTGGACAGATAACCAAGGAAAATCTCATCAGAAAGATTTTGTAGGCGATAACGATATCGAGCAAATGGCTGACTTTGCTTCGGGGTTATCGAAGCAAGGAGCCAGCAACGTAAAGGTCGAAGCAAATGCCACTGTATATGCGGTGGCAGACAAAACTTACAATACACGGCAAGAAGCCGAAGCAGCGCTCGCTGCTTTAGTTGGTTCTCCAGTGGGTGGCGTAACTTCACCAGAGGTACCAGCGCCATCTTCTTCCCCAGCAAATCCACAAACCAATCCAGCAGCAGATCAAAAGCAATCCCAATCAGAAGAGTCTTATCAACGCCAGCTTGCTGAAGTTCAGCAAGCTGTTTTGTCGCATACGGAAAATGGTATAAAATACGCTCAAGAACAAGCCCAAAAAGAAGGAGGTACGCCATGGACAACCAGCACGGAACCCTCACCTTCCAACATTTTGTCACAGGAAATGATGGCACCACGTTTGGCTCCGCAAGGGACGCCGAAGGACGGATCTTCAACTTTATCGTCAAAGGAAATTCCGTCAGATACCAAGTCACCAGAACAGAATTCAGAGAGCTCCCTGTTACAGCCGCCGCGCGAATCGCAAGCCTCATTACCCACTCATACGCCCCAATCTTCAGGACAAACTCCATCAGCGTCGCTTGAACAGGAAAAACCGGCAACAACACCTAAAGTAGAAACTCCAGCCGCTATGCCGGCCGTTAAGCCGGCTGATACAGTAGATGGTGTCCCGCCAGGACGGCGCACTTTAGAGCGTTATGAGAGGTTTGCCGCAGATCCTGCCAACAATGTGAAACCGGAACACGCTCAGGAAGTCACCGCAACCCTGAATGCCTATAAATATGGAGCAATAGACCAGGCTACCGCTCAAGAGACCATTACGAAATTTAATCAGACATACCCCGCTTCAACGCTTAATCCGACTACGCCTCAAGCGGCAACGACCCAACGGCCGGCATTACAGTCTCCATCAGCGTCGCCTAAAACAGAAGCTATTGTTTCTCCTTTATCTTCGCCCAAGGAGCCAGGATACGATCCCGGGTATGATAAACCAGCCTCAGCACCAAGCTCGGATACGCCAGTTAGGCAAATGACCTTTGAAGAGGGAGGCGTCAAGAGTGTTTATTATTATAACCCAGACGAACTTAGCAAGAATGGTACTGAAAAATTCACCCCATTGTATCTTGACCCTGGATTGAAACAGGAGGCACGTAGCTGGGTTGGGGGGGTTATAACTGATGAAGGCACAAAATTAGGAATTTACAAATCAGCCGAGGCAGGAGAAGAAAATACCTTTGGTCGTGGTCTTGCGGTACGTAGTCTTGACGCGTCACAGCTACAAGTGCCTTCACAGCCAACAGCAGGAATGCCAGCTTCAACATCTATAGGTTCTGGCGAGACTCCAACAGAAGAAGCTCAACCTGTACAGCAACCAGCGGCTCAACTGAAACCTGCAGTAACGCAGCAGCCGGTGGCTCAACCAGCTCAGCAACCAACACTTAATCCGACTACGCCTCAAGCAGCAACGAACCAGCGCCCGGCATTACAAACCCCATCAGAATCGCCGAGTGATAAGATTCCAGCGGAAAAACCGGCAATAGTACCGTCGGCAGCGCAAAAACCAACAACACCTTCTCCTGAAAATAGGCAGAACGGAACGCCTAACACGGCTGTTACTGATGAAGAGGTTGCAAGAATGTTTCCTGCTCACTGGGGGGCTCCTAAGGAGATGATTGAGCAGTGGAGAGCAGAAGAGAATGCACGAAGAGTCCAGCAAAACGACCCAGCTTATCAAGCGGGGCTCCAAGAAACAATTGATAATTATGTTTCCGGCCGTTCAATGCCAAGGCCAAATGAAACGCTTGATCCGGATAAAATAAGCGGGCTTCAGGCTGCTACTGAAGTGGCTATTCGACCAACCGGTTTCTATGCAATGAGCGCACCAGATTTTAATGCGGATCCAAGCGAGTGGCAGCAGTATGGCGAGGCTATGAAATATCAAGTGTGGGTAGGTAACAAAGATTATGCAGACGCCAAAAGAGGCGGAGAGTTAATCAGTAAAGAAAAAGAAGAAGGTACTCCATTAGGAATACTTCACGATACCTCATGGACGAGAGGCCCAAATGTTGGATTCTATAGCGGTAGAGATTTAAAGGGGGATAATGTATTCCCATTAGGAAAAGAAGAAGGCCTTGTTGCTGGAAATGAAGGTGGTCAACAGATGCGAAAATCGGTCAATCCATTAGGAATTAACGATCCTTTCGTGCAAACAGCCGCAACATATTATCGCGCAACAGAGGGCGGTAAGAAAACATTAGCTGATTCTCCGCTTGGCCAGGAAGTTGTATCGAGTGGTTTCACAAATAGCGATGGCAAGCTTGGCATAAGGCTTGGCGTACCGGTGGCAGATACAACATCAACTCCAGCCACAGGTAAGCCCGACTTTAAGGATAATCGGCTTAACCAATATAGATTCACTTCGGAGAAAGGCACATCCAATGACAATTGGGTTCCTGTGCCGGTTTGGGGAGAAAATTTAACCGGTGTAGACAAGAACGCGTCACGCGACCCCAATAATCCAAACCGTGTTCTTTTAGGATATAGCCGTGCCAGGAACGAAAGCGGTATATACACGTTAACTCCAGGGAAAAACAATGGCCGGCAAATCAATCCTCAATATATGTTTGAACGGGAAACCGGAGAGCGGTTTGAACATACAGCATATGGTCAAATTGGCCACTTCGAAACAGAATTTCTTAAATCGCAAGATGGTAAAACAATGACAATTTATCTTAACAATTTTCATGCCTACGATGATAAAACACAAAGATATTTAAATCCAAATGAAGCCGGTTATTGGAAACGTCAAAATGTTGCTGTTGTCCATATCTACGATGCGCAGGGCAATCTCGCAAGGTTAAGTTTTTCAAATCCTTCATATGATGGAATGATAGACGCTGGTGTGGCTTCCTCCGGTGATAGCACGAAGCAGGCACTATTGCGTGTTAATGGCCAGGGAAATTGGAATTTCTATATCGGCAGCTCTACCTGGAATAGAGGCCCGCACGCAGGGAAACTTGCTAATTATCTTGATGAGCATAAACAATATCACAGTAATCCAGCGGGTGCAGGGCTTCTGGAAAGAGTTATTCGTTATGAACCACTTGTTTTAAATGGAGCCGCAGGGCCTTGGATTGCCAGTCCTTGGAATAAGGTTTCCGGATTTAATCCTACCGGCCTTGGCAATTCGGGGACATTTTCGCTCGAAGGCGGCCGTATTCTGGCAACACAAAGCATAGAGAAACTTGGACAGATACAAAACAAAATCAATGGAATTGATGAAGAGCTTAGAAAATCAGGCGGGTTGGAAAGCTGCAGTACTTGCCCGGGCGGATTTAGAACGACAAACGAAAAAGGAGCTGAACTTTTAGCACAGAGAGAACAACTGGTGACCGAAGCCCAGAAAACTTTAAAAGAAGATTCCGGCTTTGCAGGAACAGCTCCTGCTTCTATTTTTGGCCCGCGGTTTGGCGCAGGCGCAGCGAGCCTGAATGGAGATCAAGCAACGAGAGGGCAAGCTTCAAATCCCAGCATACCCATTAAGCTTGGCCTTCCTGATGGTGAAGTGCCGGCTTCCCTTAAGGGATTGTCTGAGGAGGCTGCCAAGAAAGCCTTTGGCCAAGCCATAGATTCACCTGCCAATAAAGCTGCGATTAACGCCGCGGCACTAAAATATATCGAGAGTATTGATCCAAGTAAAATTCCTGATCGCCCGGTAACAACGGCGGTTATTGATATCAATGGACAGAAACAGCCGATTGTGATTGAAGTGGACAGGCACGCAATTGAAGCTCTTAAAGTAGGTTCTCCAACATACATGAGGGTATCACCTCAAGACGCCAGGGGCATCCAGGGGGATTCCGGGAGCAGTCAACTTCCTCGCTGGATGACCGATAAAACACCGGAAGTGGGCGCTGCATTTTCTACTCAATTCAAAATGGTGCCCCAGGGAACCGGCTGTGCCGACGGAAGATGCCTCCCCCAATCGCTCGGAACAGGCGCCCCTCATAATTTTGACTCGGAACAGGATTTCCTCAATCATTTGGATAAACAAGGTTTACCGGTTCCCGGGATGTATCCGGATGCTTTAAGTTATGGATCAGATCTTCATGTAAATAGCGGCGGCAAGATCCCTGTTGCAATCGGCGAAGCCATGTGGAATGCCTCTATGGCCAATAGCCGCCAAGAGCTCTTAGCTATCGCGAATCAACATATGGGCCCGGCTCTTCAAAATTACAGAAATTACGACAATGTACCAGCCGGGCGTCTCGCAAGTGCTGAAACTTATGGTCAAGCAGTCGCGGGATTTTCTATAGGTATGAAAAACTTGGACAGTACATTGGCGACTCCGGAAGCAATGGTTCTCATGCAGGCTTTTTATAGGGCGCCAGCCACGCATTCAGAAACAACTCCATCATTTTCAATGGGAGCTCCCAAGCAGCAGTTCTATGACATCTTGGGAGGCATGGTTCCTGGCGGCTCAGCGGAGAGCCAGACTATTAATCCCAACCTCCTTGCTTATCAAGGCGTCGGCAGTGTGCTGCAGGCAGGACAGAACTCCGCTCCTGTTTCAGCGCCAGCTCCAGTTTCTACTACACCTCAAAGTTTCTTCGCCGGATATGGCCCTGACGGCAAAGCCATGCATATTTCCATGCGGGACGCACAAAAGGCGTTTGCCGGAACGCGCGCAGCCCAGGAAGCTATCCGCAACACTTACGGAGTTGACCCAAGCTCTGAAAGCTTTGCATCTGATGCACTTGCGCTGAATCCCGGCTTAAAGCCTGAAATGGCAAGGGCAATACAGGATGTGCAGATGTTAAATGACCCTAAAGAAATTGCGCAATACTTAAGAACCCATTTGCCTGAAGGCCTGAATAATATGTCTCAGGCTCAATGGCAACAAGTCAATAACCAGATGAGGCAGGGGAAGTATTTTACCGATGCTAACGCAGCCTTCGGTGAACAAGGCTTACAAGGTCAAGCTAACCCGGCATTGGCAGTCGGGATAATGGCAGCGGATAGGGCCGGCATCCCTCAATTCAGCCCTAAGGAATCATACAAAAGCATAATCATTGTGGCATATTCGCCGGCTGAAAATATCCCCAATCCTATCGATCCCTCCTATCACAGTTACGCTTTGCCGAAAATCACACCGACACAAGCTGGTGAGTTTGGTTTAGTAAGCATGCCTGACGGCAAAGTGATCTATGGGCCGCAGAACAGCGGACTTCATGATGCCTGGCCTATCTTGGGCGGCAACGATGAGCTTTTCTCGAAGGTAGCCACTTCAGCACTAAGCCGAGGATTAATAGCAGCTCAAGGCGTCACTCCCTTTGGTGAATTCAGGTCTGAAGGCGACAAAACCCATGTATTCAATTTAAATTACACAGACGGTACAAATAACGTTATAACTGTCAACTATGGATTGGCGCCTTCACAAAGCGCTACTTTCAAATACAACGCAAAAATCGATTTGACGGATTTGCGTACGCCCGCCGGCGACTCTTATCAGTTTGGCCCAGGAGGTTTGAATAAAGGCTTCGAAACCCCGAATGCTATTTTAACTTTACAGGGCAAAGGCAGCTTAAACGGCCAGAATTATCTTGTTCCCACAGCCCAATTCGGCACAGCTTCCTTGGTGTTGGCAGGAAACGGACTGAATAAGATTGTATTTAGGTCAGGCGACAACATAGCAGCACAGGCTTTGATTTTACCTACCGGTTACAAATTGGGCGGAACGACCGGAGAAGTTTTAAAAACAACCCTTACCGCGACCCTGGGAAAGAATACCTATGTGATGTGGCTTAATGACGGCACCGGCAATTTCAAGGGAGTGCCTAATTATATAGGTACTGCCGAAAGAGGCGGAATAAACACAGAGCTTCCTGCTATCATCAACAATTCCATCACGAAAGTATGCCCTACCGGCAACTGCGGGCCAAACGCCACTCTGGCCTTGCCTAAGACTGAGGTCGCAGCTCATGAAGCGACATTGACTCTTGCTATCGGTAAAAACGCGATTGACGGCTGGGCTGTATCAAAGAAGGGTGAATTAATTTTCGGCGAGTTGCCGAAAAATTATTCCCAGATGATGCACAGTTTTTCAGGATATCAGCCGCCTACCGTAGGCGCGGTGCACACTTTACAGGTGCCTCAGCCAGCTCCCCAGCCAAATAACAGAACTCAGACTCAAAATATTCCTGCATTCTATCATACCATGGATAGCAATATCCCCGGAGGCAAGGGCCAGATGGCGATAGTCCTGCAAGTAGACGTCAATAATGGACCTGATTCGAAACCCGAGTCCTGGGCGTTGCCGTCCTTAGGCCTGGGAAGCAGATTTTACATGTCGGATACAGGCAAATCTTATACAGTGGAAAGCCTGTCAGGTTACAAGCCTGATGCACTCATAAAAGCCGGGGCCAATTCTTTACCGTGGGGCTTAAACAATGGTTCTGCCTATTCGAACGTGATACTGCAGGTTGGCCCAAATGGCGCAATCGGCCTTGCTGGTTACACCAATCCGGCAAGCAAACAAACTGCCTGGGAATTCAGCGGCTCAGTGATAAAAGCGCCTATTAAAATAGATAAGCTTTTACCTGTGGATGCAAATCACAGGCCAATATTAGATCAGTCACAAAAAGGTGATAGCGCAGCCGCTGTTTTACAAGGCAGAGGCGGCGCGCCGATAGTCTGGTATCGTACAGTGGTAGAGACGCCGACAGAAATGAGGTTTTCCAATGCTAACATAGCGAGTCAATTTAGCGCCCGAGACAGCTATTTTGAGCAAGGCACACTTACACTTAAAGGAGCAGTAACGTATGATAAAGACAGCGGAGAATTTGCGATATCTCATCCGCAATTCTATGGTTATGTGCAGGCGCAGGATATCGGTCAGCAGGGTGTTGGTGTTGTTGCTGTCGCCAAAGAAGCATCCGCTCAAGGAGCAATTTTCTCTCACACAGCACTTTTGGCTGAACGATCAGGCGTCGCCGGAGTAACAAAAATAAGCACGCCTTCATCTTATTCTTATACAGATAGCAACGGAGCTCACACCGTTGATCTTACCAGTAAAAATCTTCAGCTTAATCTCGGCAGTATCAACTTCGCTCAGAACGGCGAGCTGACAGCGCCTGCCAGATTTGATACCGGAACCGTCTTTTATGTGAAAGATCCGATGGTTACCGAGGTGAAGGGCCAAAAAACTTTTTCTGACGTGCAATTGGGGCAGCACGATTTTTATTCCACGAGAAATAACGAGCTGAGCGCCGTAAAAGTGACCCCTATGGGCATGGTCCCATATGAAAACACTAACGTCTATCAGCGTTGGGACTTCCAAATCAATGGCAAACCTTTGAAGGTTACGCTTCCGGAAGGAATAACTCATGAGGCTCACTTCAAGGATTTCTCAGGTATCAATGTTGGTAATAAATCCACCGGCTGGCATGAGGATAGCTACACCGGCAAAGCATATTTATTATCAACTTACAACAGTCAGACCAGATATTCTTTCTGGGATTCTGCGAAGGACAGCATTTCACTATCTGCCGGAGGCGTGCCTATTCTGCAATTTAAAATCGAGAACAAGGTCGGAGAAGACGGTAAAACTCAGTATCTTGGTGGGCATTTCGTGCGTTCTCCGTATCTGGATCAGCCAAAAGGTAATGGGATAGCCGGACCGGCGATCGATTGGGGTAAAGATCCTGCTAATGTAACACTTGGCCCTGTTTCGCGCGGAAGCAACGTAAATTTAGTCAACGAAGGTAATTTCAAGGTAGCAATACTTGCGCCGGGTATCTATAACCCAACTCCGAGTACTACTATCGATGCTAACAGTTCAATTTTTGCTCCCGGAGCACACTGGACTTTGAGCAGAAATCCCGAAAATTCCGCTGTATTTTATTCTGACAAAGACTCTGCAACAGGCGAGATAATGCCGTATTTCGGAGGAATTAAGGTAACTTCTACCATGAGCATCGGTGAAGCGCGCAGCAGCCTCCAAGGCGAGCCGGCGCAATTAACGATTGTAGGCAATCTACAGGATTCACCTCTGGCTTTTGCTGCCAAGGATTTCGGTAGTCCGCTGGTGGTCGTCCATGATGCTGCTATTAACCGCCAGGCAAAAGATCAATTTGAAGGCGTTGCAACAACTAACTACAGAGTCCAAGAAGCCTATGCCATGATTACCAAGGCCGAAATGCCCACAGCCGGCGATAGCAAAGCCTGGAATAATATAGCTAATAAAAACTGGGTAGATGCAGCCTATGCCGGTACATTGATGCGCAATTCCGACAAGGCGGTATTCAAAATCAGCGGCGGCGAAGTTAAAGAAGTTAGTGAAAAAAACATGAGCTATTGGACGCTCACCTTTGACAATACGAAATCAGTTAATAAAATCTTTACCGTTGACCGGCATTTTATAGAGAGGGCAGTGCAAAAAGAAAACGCCTCCCAGGGTTTGACAAAAGCTAGCGATAGTAACGTACTGACAGTTCATTCTTCGGTTTTTGACGCCAAAAACCCGGAGAAGAATTCAGTCACATTCTCAAGCGGTCGTTTTCTTTCAGCGGTGCCTGTACGTGCAGAAAACGGCGAATGGGTAATTCCTGAACCACTTTTTATGCATGCTTCTGTGCAATTCGGCGCTCGCTGGGTCGGTGAAGAGGGTAACCCGCTGCCTACCAGAGGAGTCGGCGAAGCAGTACCTGATATCTTTTCAATAAAATATTTCGATAAAGACCCTGCGGCTAATACAGACGCAAAGCTTGTTTACACGCAGCACTATTACTATACGGCTGCCTCATCTGCCGCAGCTGTGCTTGCAAAGGAAGGCCAGGCAGGCGGTGAGGGAATTACTTTCTTGGATTCCATACGCATAGATAACAAAGAAGCAGCCCAACCTCAGGCCTACATTCCTGGATGGTCCACCCTGCATGACGTGACAGTTTTCAAGGGTACTGAGCCTATTGAAATTAAGTTTTCCGGAAAACTGGCCCAAAGCTGGTCCATGGAATCAACAAAAGAACATCCTCAGGGCGAAGGACAAGTCAAATACATGGCCGGACAAAAAGTGGCGCATGAAGCCATTGTGCAGGACGGAAAGACAGTAAATCAGGCAGTACCGCTTAGTCTATATCATGACGTTGTGATGGGCGCAGACAAAGGGAACAAAGAATCCCAGGCTTCTAATCTTAAGCTGGACACACCCATGAGCCTGAATAGAGAAATTTTAAGTGAAAATAAAACTCTGTCGGTCTTCAACGTGGATAACCTTTTGGTAAAACACCATTTTGATACTCAAACTGGAAAGATAACTGCCATGCCGGTTTTTGAGGCGGGCAATCTCAGCGCGACAACGTCTTTCAGCAATCAATTCTTAAGGGCCAACCCGGAAATACAAAGGACACTTAATCAGGTGGAGGGCGTATTGGGAGAAAAAATAAACAGAGACAGCCTTACCAACCAAAAATACAATGATCTTATCGAGAGAGCCAACGCTAAGATAAAAGAGGCGCAAGAAGCCTGGATAGCGCGCATCACTCCCTTGGCAACAAAATATGGATTGGATCCAAAGAGCGTGGCACCATGGCAGATACAAGGGGCAACACTCGTAAACACTATGTTGGAGTTGGTCAAGAGCGCGCATTTTAGCTTAGAAGATTTTCAAAAATTTACTGGTTTTACCTTCCCTGTGGATGGCGAAGACCAAAGGGTGAGCTTTTCAAGGGCCAGCTTGGAGAAGCAACTGAATAAGGCTTTAGAGCAAATCAAACAAGGGAATAAGGCTGAGGCTGAAAAAATACTCAGAGAAACATTACCGGATATGGCCAAGCAATGGCAAAAATTCGCAAGTTTAGAAAGAGCATACTTAGAGGAAGCCCAGAAAGACGCTAAAACTCACGAAAATAACGGCCGCCATTTAAAAATTTCTCTATTTGCAGCGAAGGATTTTCCCGAGCGCGTGGAAGCATTTTGCGGCGCACTAGCCAAATACGTTAATGGAGAATATAACAATACAATAGCTGGAGCACTTGCCAAAAAATTGGCTGACAAAGACCCAAGCTCATTGGATATTGATACTTTATCCGACGCAGTACGCTCGGCAGTTTTGGTGGGTAAACATCTAATGGATGAAAATTTCGATCCCAATATCCATACCACCTGGTGGTCGCTTAAAGAAACAGCCAACGCCTATACGAAAGCAAATCTGCAGGAAGCGGCTACGGTAGCGTCAATGGTCCAAGACCTTCAAATCGCTGCCACCAATCATGCCGCAAGACTTGGATTACCTCAAAAAGAGTTACAAGCGGAGATAGAGCGTATCGATGTCAAGTCAAGAGGAGATATTGAGCATTCAAGATCAGGAGAATTACCTTCCCGTTTCGAGCCTATAAATGTATTGATCGTTAAACCGGTAGTAAGAGGCGGAAGAAACGTTACTTCTGTTCTGCATTTTGCTTTCGTTGAGGCTCCTACCTGGGGTTATAGCGCTATTACTCCTGAAGGTTGGGGTGGCGATACGGCTGTGACCGCTACTTCCAATTGGGGAAAAAATATCGCTAGCTACGGTCATGAATCCGGATGGGGAAGTGATCCCAACAGGCATTGGGGCAATGGTTACTATTTTGATTTACAGGCAGGATTGGATTCCGCGGCTTTCGCTTCAGTGGTTTTGCCAGGTGCGGGTGCAGTAAGTACTAGAGCCGGGAGTCTAATAACGAACACCGGCAGGGCTGGCGTTACGGCAGGCAGATATGCCCTTCTTCCGGTCACTTTACCAGGAAGAGCCGCTACGGTTTATGTTGTCCCTAGATTAATAGGATATGGAACCTTAGCCGGAGTAGGCTTGTATGAGGCAGACAGATTGACCGGCGGAGACGCTTATCTCAGAGACGTTTATGCTAATGGCAAATCCTATTACCAGGGCGGTAACCCGTTCTATGCCATGGCTAATACTTTTATAGAGATGGGCGCAGCTGTTGAGTATGCCGGTTTTCAAACAACTCATGGAATCGGTACGCTCGGTACGCGGTTTATCGACGCGATGTACATGCAAGCAGGCGCAGGTAATAACGGCTTTGGAGAGTGGACGCAAGGACAGGCTGACAGGGCAAGGGCAATTTTTGGCGGCGCTCAGATAGAGGCAGGAACCGCTGGTAACAATATCATTCAAGGACTTAAGGAAGTACCCTATATCGGCGGACCGTTATCGACCAGCGGCCACATATTCCAGGGCATGCAGGGATTTTCTACATTTCCTCACGACACAGTAGTTACTCTTATTGATAGAGCAAAAGACAACGGCGGCAGTTTTGATTCCAATGCCGGATTATGGAATGGTACGGTCGGAGGCTTAAAAGGATTTGCCGAGCAGGGTTGGAAAATGGCCGGCTTTTTTGAATCTATCCCAGTGTCGATAATAGCTCCTTTAGCCTCAAATTTTGGCAATCACCCCGAGGACATTCCTTTTAAAACAGATAGACCTATTACTGGCAGCATTGAAGAGATGTTTCCTGCCTTTGCCAAGGTGGTAAATCCTGACGGTAGAGAACCAAATATTATGGCTACCAGCAGAGCTAATCAAGATATATGGTATGGTATTGCCATGATTGGCATGCTTGGTGGAAAAAAAGGCGAGGAAGGCCGCGGAGAATCTGTTATCGCAAAAGCTGATGCTGCTCTCGTGAAGGGATCCGAGGCCATAACAACTACTTTTCTTACACCGGTTCACCTGATGACTGAAGCAGTCAAATTACCATTTAATATTCTCGCAAAAGGTTCAGGAGAAGCTTTCAAGAAAGCTGCAGTGGCTGTAACGCCTTCTTATGCTCGGGAATGGACTGCCAAAAAAGTAGGTCTACAGAACCCCACAGGGAATGAAGCAAGAGCTAACTTGCCACAATCTAGACCAGCGGATGCTCCTGGAGCGAAGCCCGCCAACAGTGGTTTAAAGACCCCGGATATTGCGCAAACACCTCCGGTGGCAAGCGCCGGAAGAGTTGAACCAAGAGCAGTAGAAGTTGCCCGTCAGCACATAGCAGAGCAGGGGGTAAGAAGCGATGTTGATGGCCACAAGATCGGTGATCCGCACGGTGTTAAATTTGAGCCGCTTCCTTCACAGAGACAAACCGCGCCGGCTGTGGCAAGCAGCGGAGCTAAAACCGAAGGCGCAAGAAGTTTTGAGATTCCGCGCAGCAAGCTTGATAGTCACGAGATAGGCACTCCTCGTGATGTCAGAGCTGAGCCGCTTCCTTTACAGAAACAACCCGCACCTGCGGCAACCAAGAGTGGAGCTAAAGCTGAACCTACTGCCCGTTCGATTGAGGTACCCCGCAGCGAGTTCGACAGCCACCCGATAGGTAATCCTCGTGAGGTTAAATTCGAGCCGCTTCCTTCACAAAGACAAACCGCACCGGCTATAGCAAGCAGCAGGGCTAAAACCGAAGGGGTGAAGGGTTTTGAGGTACCCCGCAGCGAATATGATGGCCACCAGATAGGCAATCCTCACACCGTTGAGCTTGTTCAGCCAGTCTCCCGTTCGCCTTTTGCTCCGAAAATCATTCCTGTTCCCGGATTAGAAAGAGCAACAACATTAGACGGGAAACCGGGATTAAAAGGTATTGTTTTGCCGGAAAGTCCGACCAGGATATATGTCGATGCAAAATATGATACCGGTATGCATCGGTTTGGAAGAGAATCCGGCCCCATTGTTTCCCATGAATTAGCAGAAGTAGGCCAGCGTTATATTGATGCCGCCAGAGCAGGTATTTATTTAGGAGATAAAGGGTTTGAAACACCGGCAAAATACCAAAAAGCGGTGAATGCCTTAGCGGCACGGTTGGGCGCCCAAGACGCGCATTTACGAGCGATCAAAGCAACAGAAGCAGTTTCCGGAATGGACAGGGCAACCATTGAAGGCCGCAGTATGCGTCCGGGAATTGATGTTGATCATATGGGTAGAGCCTTAGATAACGGCAGGCAAATTAGTCAGTTTGATTGGGGGAAACCTACACTTGAGCGCCCGGCAACTTTGCCGGAAGCTGCATTAGCAAGAGTTCCGGTGGCAAACCTTGGAGACGGGGCAAGCAAAGCGCAGGTTGATGCGGCCAGGCAGGTTATTGACGCAAACGCTCGTAAGATTCAACCAACGCCGACAGACAAAGATTATACCGAAGGTTGGGGCCTGCGGCCAGAGGTTGATAAGGCAGTCAGGGATATAGACGCGCGTGTTTTTACCGCATGGCGCAGAGCCGGCGGCGAGAAAGAAGAAGGCACAGCAAGGCCCAAAGATAAAGAGCAAACCGAGGCTTTTCGTAGGGACGCGCAAATAAACCAGGAATTAGCATTTCCTTCTTCTAGCCCAACAGGATTTATCCCGGACCATTTATGGTTGGCCAGCCAAGGAAGCGGTAAAGATTCCGGCGGTATGGTCAGGGATAGTTTATTAAAGGAAAGATTAGGGGATCCTTCAAAAGGAAGGGTAGTCGTGGTGGTGAGACACGCAGAGCAGGCGCAATCAACGGCAGAAGAAGTTAGAAGTATTATTGCTCAGCCGGAAATTGCAGAACTTGGGCTGAAAGCCAGCGATGTTAAAATAATTTCCGCTCATGATCCTAGTTCAATAGAAGCAGCCAAAAAAGCACGTTTCGTCATAGAGGCTACCACTGATGGTGACGTATTAAGTGCAACAAAAAGTGGCAAAGCGCTTATTGAAAAGTATATGAAAGTTCCAGGTGGCGGCCGCCGTTATCTGGCTTTTCCAGAGTCGGAAGCCCGGCCAGGTACTATGGTAGGCGATGATGCAGAAGGAAGTATTTCTCCGAAAGCTTTTGCTGCCGATAAAAAAGCCGGTAAGGTAATGGCTGATGAGCTTGGTTCGAAAACAGGCGTAGGTAAAGGAGAAGGAAGAGTAAACAGGGATGCGGATAATGTGGTAAGCTTAAACCAGCCATTAATAGATGCTGTTGTGCCGGTTGTAACAGACGCAAAAAGCCTTGAAGCCGCTGCAGCCACCGCCGAAGGCCGCAGAGGCTTAGCTGCCATAAGAGCGGATGCCCAGATGCGTACAGCTAAGTTAGGTGTTGACGAGACTATTGGTAATGATGGCCAGGGTGTTCCTTTGGATAGGCAAGGAGTAGAACATCCGGTGCATCATGCTTCTGGGGCGGAATCTGCCGCAGCAACACGTGTTTTAGGAGAAAGGGTACGAGAAGCAGGAAGAAAAGATGTTCCTGTTTTGGGCCGTAAAGATATCGTATCGCAGCAAAAAACAAGGAAAACGATTGAAGAGCAAATGATAGCAGCGCATAATCCTTCGTCGGTTCTACGCGCCAAGGGTACGCTTACGCCTGAAGAAGCAAAAAGATTAGAAATAACTTATGGTTCAAAGATGAATCTTTTACCGGATGGAACAAGAGAAGATGTGCCGGAATTGAACTTAACCAGGGTACATAAGGAAGGGGAAAAGAAAGGAAAACCGGAGCTTCCTATTAGAAGAGGCGCAGTTGATCCTTTAATGGAGGTAACCACGCAAATAGAGGAAGCAGCAGGCCATAACAGGATGTTGGCTACGGTAGCCCGCGGCGCTGACCTTGATAAAATTGTACAGCAAGCGCTCCAGACAGCTCAGAAGACTGGAAAGAGGGTTGTGTTAAGCGATCCTGCCGGAAGAGTAAAAGAAATGAAACTCGTCGCAGATGGCACCCCAGAGGGTAAAGTTGTTGCAGAAAGGCCAATGGGTGATAAGCAAATTAGCTTGGAGCTTTCCAGAGAAGGAAGTAAAGATATTATTCTTATCGTTGCCCTTGGCAGTTCTAAGAGCAAAAGTTTTTATGCTAATGAAGGAACAGATGTAAAAGTAATAGCCGATGCATTATCTAACAGTGAGGCTGTAGACCAAGCCCCTAAGCGTTTACGTACGGTTGCTACGGTTAAAGACGGTAGAACGGTTAAAGACGGTAGATTAGTACGAAACTGGGATTTACAACAACACGTAAGAAATGGTGTAGAAGTTATTGTAGTCGGAGAACGGCCAGCTACGGCAAGAGAATTTATGGACAATCAGAGAAGTTTAGAGCGTCAAGAGAATCATGAAACCGTCATAAATAACGCCATGAGATTCCAACATGATGCTTTAAGAAGCATTGTCTCTGCTAAAGGTGTAAGTTCAAAAACAAAAAAACTAATAGAGTCATGGCTTGTGCAGAGAGAAACAGAGGATTCTGAATATCGGAATATTGAATTACAAGGACATGCTGAACATGGTTACGATTCCGCTCAACGCACCATAGAAAGAACAGCTGATTATTTAAGACAGCGGGTTGAACAATTGAAGAGGTTAGTTAAAAAAGGTGATACCCCTGCCAGACGTCTTATGGATAGAATTGTTCGAGAAGAAGTGGATAGTACCCGTCGTGATGTTCCTTTGGCTTATGCAGAAAGTGTCGGAGAGCTTAGAATGGGCTTTGACCGCTTTGGCGGAAGGGATCAATTCCCGGAGCGCACTCAACGTTACATTGAAGCCGGCATGGTGCCTGCGGCAGCCGCAGCTAAAGCACGTAATGAATTAGTTCTTGGCGGATATGAACCTATTCTTGCCCGGAGTTTTCTTGAGAAGAAAGGTATTGCTAACCCACAAGCACAAGCGCAATGGTTGCAAGACCATGGTTATGCTGACCAATCAGGCGCATTATACCTTGATTCAACTTTCCTGCCTGATTTTACTACCTTGATGGAATCCCCGGCGGCATTAAGAGCAGTATCCAACAGTTTAACTGTGTTCGGTTCTCCTGTAACGTTGCCACAAACCGGCGAACATCTAGCAGAAAACCAGGCGTTTACTGCATTGCAGAGCGCGGTTGATAGAGGCATAGTTAATCCTGTAACATATCACGAAAATTTAGATTCAGTAATAAATTTAGGATTGGTGCTTCCGGTTTCTATTGAAGAAAGTGGAGCCCTTAGCATTACTGTTGACCCCGCCGCCTTTAAACAAGCACAGCGTGATGTTTTGACTCAGCCATTTGCTATTGAGGATTTAGTATTAAACAATTTGGAAGGTCTGCATCCAGAACGCGCTAAGGCATTAAGAGATTGGATTGGTCTTCCTTCTCCTTCGAAAAAGCATGCCACCCCAAGCAAGGTTGTAAAAGCTGCCCAAGATTTAAGACACGCTTGGTGGAATGATGGAGTATGGCAGAAAATATGGCAGAGGCGAAGCACTAGAAAAACCTTTGAGAAAGAGCAGAAGAGAGCCGCTTCAAAGCTAATGAATATAAACCTACATTTTCCGACGTTAGACCCAAGAGAGCTACTCCCTGTATTAGGCATCGCGCGAACTCATTTTGGCGATACCCTTGACGTCATCGCGCAAGGAAGAAACTTTGAAGCCGGCCTTCAGGGATTAACTGAAACACAACAAGTAGAGCGTCTCAGTCAATTAGGAAATGTGATGGCAGGTACACCCGCAGACAGCATGATGCATAAAGCCGCTGCACGTACATTGGTACGTCAACTAGATCCGCAACGAGGCGACGATATGGCTGCGGTTGCCAGAGCATTAAAATCGATGCGCCACATTGCCGCTGATCCGTTTACCAGCCCAAGCGCAATTGTCGTGCCGATAACGGGAGATGGCAACCCGAGAGTTTCGATCCCGTTAGCGACCATTCATGACCGCATGACCTTTGACAGGGCTTTTGGCAATGCCCTGAGTAGACAGGTAAGAGCGTTACCGAAGAGTTTACGAATCGACCCTCTTCCTTTCCCCGGACAATCACCGATAACCTTTGGGCCGTCAAAGATTCTTTCTCTGGAAGCCATGCCGGGTCAGGCTTTGACACGAAGCCTTGTGGTGCCAAAGATAGCAAGAGCCTTATCAGGGGTAAATGCAAAAATCAATAAGTATTATGATTCTTTAGCTACTTATTTCCGCGCCAGCCCCTTGGCATATCTTGCGTATGCGCGCGATAAACACCACCAAGTTCTTGATGATAAGAGCGGCAAGATAAATCCTGTCAAAGAGCGCAGAAAAGAAGCGCAAGCCGCAATTAAGAAGATAGCCGTAAGAGAAGCATATGCCAATGAAGGCAGGCTTGGCGTCGCCCGGCAGGCAAGAAAATTTGTCGCAAGCCCCGGGTACCAGAAGCAGATTGACGAGCAGATACAAGAGCTGGCGAGACAAGTTTCGCAATTACAGAACCCAGTTTATTTAAGAGAGCAGAATATCAGCAGAAGACAAGCCGCCGCGGGCATCAAAGAAGGCAATAAAGAAATACAGAGACTTGAGGCAAAAAAACGAGGTCAGTTCAAGCTTAAAGAGATTGAATTGGAATGGTATTTCCGAAGATTAACCATGGAACTATCCGGACAAGGGTTATCAAGGGACCACGCAAGAACGCTTCTTGGTGAGGTGCTTTCTAACTTAAAGACCCCGGCGCAGGCACAATCACCTTTAGCAAGACGCATAATAGCATTAGTGAATGCAGGCACGATCACGGAAGGCGATGTGCAGGCTGCCCGTAAACAACTTAAAAGCGTAGCACGTTTTGATGGAGAAGGGGTATTTACCGTGCTCGCTCCGGTTTTGAAAGATATCCCAAGAGAACTGATGTCAAATCGCGGCATACGGCATATTACCCCTGAGCATGGCCAGTCAAGGCTTGTATTCGCAGAAGACCTGACAAAGAAAGAACCGGACGTAATTGATTCCAGAGAATATACGGTTGATGATTTAGATGCGAAAGGTATCCAAGACGACTTTGTATTACTTGAGGTCTTACCGGTACCGGATAGTTTAGATAAAAGGGTGCACGGAAAAGTAGTTGCGCACCCGCCTTCACAAACAGGCGAAGTGACCATACATGATAAGAAAGGGACTGCTTCTCGAAAAGGTATAAGAATCCAAACCGAGCCTTATAAAATTTTACAGGTTACTATTGCTGACGATGGAACAATAGACCTTAAACCCAATACCACCGCGATACATGACTTAGCGTATCATGAACCTGAACATATTTTGAGAAAATATAAGGATGATATTGAGCTCGGAGAAATGGCTGATAGCGAGAAAAAGGCGTTTGCCGCCGGGTTGCGTGGGATCATGGGGGATGTTCAAGGGATAGGTCGATTAACATTTTCTTTGAATGATCCGGTATATAGTTTATTTGCCCAGGCGTATATGCGGCGTCATCAGGGACAATTACCGCCTGTTAATCTTATCGGTTTTTTCAGTACGCTCACACCAGATGAATTTAATGCATACATGGATAATTGGGTGGATAAAGACCCGTCTTTGGCTGAGGCTGATGAGATAGAGAAAAAAGCTGCCAGGGAGTTAGAAAAGTTTATTAAGAGTAGAGCGGGAGAAGCAGAAAAGCATACCGATAAAGCCGGAAGTGAGTATTTAGTAGAGCCGGCTACCGGTAAAGATGCCGAAGAGATAGGAAAGCTGTTATTCAGCCGATTTGGTCCTCTCGAGGGACGCCCGTCAGAGAGAAGAACAATTAAGGATGTTAAGGCGCGCATGGAAAGTGGGCAAGTTTATTTTGTTGCTCGAGAGGGAAGCAAAATAATAGGCGCGGTTTTAGCTGATTTTGATATTTTAGCAGGGCAAGGAAGAATTTGGGATTTGGCGGTGTCAAATACCGGTAGAGGCATCGGTACCCAATTAGTCACCAGGGGAGATAAATATCTAAGCGAACAGTTCGCAAGCTCGATTAAGGAAATAGCTATCGGTGATGCTTCCGGCTCAAAAACAGGAACTGCCCGCGACGTCGGCCCAACCGGAAAAATAATTGAAAAATTGGGTTACACAAGAGCCGATGCGAGAAAGGAAGAGCTTTATGGTAAAGATGCAGACTTGATCCCGTTCGTTAAAACTCTTTCTCCGGCGCCGCAGGCTGCAGCCGCAAGCGCGGTGAGTGTAAGGGCACCCATACAGTTATCTACTACACCAACAGTGCATTCTATTTTCAAGGGCTCAAGTCCAGTTGTCGTTGTTCCCCTTACACCCCTTAAGGCAACTGAGCCCTTGAATGTTTTATTACCCGAAAATAAAGGAGGTTTACAATGGATAGGTCAAGAAGCTTTACAATCTCCTCAATCGTTCTCGGTGACGACGGGACCATCTTTGTTACCGCAAAGAATGGTAACAGGCTCCTCAGCTACTTTGTTACCGCGATGGGGCACGTCTTTGAACAAGGGCTTTTCCCCCGCTTTGCTCGTGTCCACAGCGACGAGGTTGAACACATTAAGCACGGGCTTAAAGGTTACCACCGGGCAAGTATCTAAACCTTATCATAATGATCAAACATCTTCGCCGACGCCGCGAGATGCACGAAAGCCTTTTGACAGAGCTTTACCTCCGGCATCGATGCCCATGCCTACTATACCGCAGGCTTTACCACTTGGCGGTAATAGTCCGAACACTTCAGCGTCACAAAATTTCTTGAGTGCTTTACGTGCTCAAATGAGTTCACCTGCCGACATCAGTGTTATGGGAAGAAGCAAAGCCTTTGCTTCGTTTGCTGATGTTCGCGCAGCAAGAACGGATCGTTTGCATGATGTAACACGTTCAGCAGGTATCTTTGCCAGCGGCGTTACCGCGGCCAGCGCCGTTACGCCTTCAAACGGCAAAGCTGGTCAGGGAATGAGAGAAGGTGATGTTTATAATAGAAGACAGAGCATTGAGCCCACAGTCCATAGTCCACGGTCCATAGTTTACGAAGGACGAAGGGCGAAGGAGAGCATAGCAAAACTGAGTCTCTCCGAAGGTGACGAAGGACGAAACGCAACCGCAAAGGCTCCGGGTACGGCAGTAACAGGCAATGGTAGCGGAAAGAATGCCGGTAATTTACCAGATAAGATTACACCGGTTATTTTAGACGCGAATCGTTTTCATTCCAATCGTGCCATTGAAACACGTCTTGAAGCCATTGCCGGCTTAGAAACCACAAGAGGTCCTCCGTCCGCTCAAAACACATCAGATCAATTTGCCGCAAGAGGCGACTTAGCAACGCAATTCTCAGTTGCTTCCTCAACCAGTCGCAAATTACCTTCCGCTTTAGCTTATTACCACTCTATGGTTGATCCGGAATTCTCAGGCGATCCTCAAGAATTAGGTCTGACCCGAAGAGGAAATTACGAAGATGAAATTTCCAGAATTTTTGCCGCTCAATCAGCCCAGCGCGAAAAAGACCGCGCACGAAAAGCAAGAAAGAATATCGATTCTATCCCAGTAACAGAACCGGTCGAACATAATGTTTCCAGGGATCCGTCTGCTGTATCGGGCAGAACCATAAATAACGAAATCTCTTCTAATGTAACACCGCCCATTGCTTCCACGCCGCTTGGCAGAGTCACCTTCACTGTGGCTGGTGAAAACTCTGGAGCGGTTTCTGTCTTTAAGGGCTCATCTAATACAAACCGTTCTAATGACTCCTTCCTTTCCGTGGCAGGAAGAGAAAGGAGGTTACCATGGTTAAGAAGCAGACTCTCGAGTTCCAGCATCTTGTCATTGACGCAGAAGGGACAATCTTTGCATCAGCGCGCGACATCGCCAACAAAGTTTACAACTTCTTCGTCAACACCCGCACCGGCTCAGTCCTTGAGCAGGTTGACACCCGCTTCGCCGAGGTCAATGGAGAATGGGCGGAATACGTCAGGCTTAGGGTCAAGCAGTATCAAGACCTTATCCCCACGTATCGCATCGCGCGCTTCGACTACAGTCAATCGTAACAACGCGAGGGTCCGTGGCAGGGCATCAAGCGTGACACGTGACACGTCACACGTCACACGTCAAAGAGAGGGGGTTCGTGGCAGAGCCGTTCAAGAGCACGTTGCAAGTTCTTCTGCGATGGATAAGAAAATAAGTATGGCAGGCAATGATGTTGGTGCGATGCGTAGCGTGCTTGCCTCTGTCCGAGGGGACCTTGAAGCACGTTTTACGCCAGAGGCTATTTCTACACTCGCAGACTTGTCCACAACGAAGGCTTCATGGCAGGAATTGAAAATATTAAATGATAATGTTAACGATAGTTTAACTGATCTACGCCATGCACGCCTTGAAGTTTCCCGGTTATTGCCAAAAATTGAAGGGGATGGGCGGTTACAGGCGGCGGCGAGGCGTATCACAAAAGAAGTTAATGCTGTGATTGAGGAAGGAAAGCCTCTTTTAACAATTATCGCTCAGGCAAAAGCTAATTTAAAGCAGCAACGCAGAACGTTTGGGCAAGCTTCTTCCGCCGCATCCAGCGATGCGTGGCAGATTACCGTAGAAGAACAGACGTTTTCATCAGATATTCAGGTAAGTCTTGTTATTGAGCAACAGTTGCGTGCCCTTCAGGTATTGCTTAACGCATTAAGAGATGCTTCCGATGAGCAAGTGGTAGCGTTGTTACGACAAGTGACAAAACGAAAAGATATTACTGTGGAGAGGTTGACAAAGCGGGCGTCACTCAAATATTATGCCGACGCGAGTCATAAATGGGTATTTACCGTTAAGATATTCTTAGAAGATGCTGAACCGGTTGAATTTGTTATGTTTGCGCTCAAAGGCGGCAACCACGAGGGTGATATTTCAGAGAAAGAGATAAAAGGTTTACGGAAGCTGAATAAGACAAAAACAGAAAGGGTTCCCGTCTTTGGCACCGTGCTTCCGAGTAAAGACGGACGGGTTTATTTTATTGAAGAATTTATTCCCGGATTTACTGCTTACGAATTGTGGGAACTTGATGAATTGAACGATTCTTTACGCAAAGATATAGTGAGGGCATATTTTGAAATAAGCCGTATCTTAGAAGAAGCGCCTCAAGATCTTCATAGAAAGAACTTTGTGATACGCGATGGGCGTAATGTTGCGGTAATGGTTGACATTGGGGATAAACGTCTCGTATTAAGTAAGGATAAAGACCAGGCAAAGATTGTTGCGTTGACATTGTTTTATTACGGCACAAAAAACTATGATCAGAACAAGGAAATACTTTATTCTACTATAGAAGAAGTTTTGGGATACGAAGCCGCGCATCAATTTCTGCATGGGGCATTCACCTATGCAAAAAGAAATCAACAGGATTTATTGAGATGGTTACAGAGAGCTCTGCAGGCAGAGAGGAAAAGAGGAGAGATCACAAAGAGAGGTATTGAACATTTAGCTGTTCAGGCTAAGGAAGAGTTAGAAAAGTTTCTCAACGAGCGCAGACCCAAGACTTCGTCATCTGCTTCTTCTCCCGCTACCCCTGTTGGGAGATTTGTCAGGAAGTTGTTGGCAGATCAATACTTAAAGCGGCTCCCCGCGATGAGTGCATGGTTAGGGAATCCTCGAAATATGCCTAAGATTGCGAGCTTCTTGGTTGATTCTGTTCAAGTCCTTTACGGAAAGGTCATCAATGTAGTGGATATGAGAGAGATAGAATTGTTTGAGGTAGAGGGAGGAACAAGAGGTACGTCTCGGTTGGTTTATGGGGTAAGGGTAAAAGTTGATCCCAAACGAGTGCAAAAAGCAGAGCGACAAGAATATGAATTTGTTATTAAGGTGCCGAAGTTACTGGCAGATACCTTGAAGGCGGAATACGAAGGGATGTCTCGGATTCACCAGAGAATGGCTGATCTTGGTATAAGTGAAAGAGGTAATAACGCTGTTAGAGTTGCTCCTAAGGTTGGTCGTTTAATGGAGGTAGCGATACCGCAGACAGATATCATTGTTCATATTATGTCAGAAGAATATGTCAATGGTAGGGATTTCGATGTATTTATTAGTAAGGTGGGTGATGCAAAGAAGAGAAAAGACTATGCACGAATGGCAATCTTTCCAATCTTGTTGATTTATATTTTATTGGAAGGAGATATTCCCGCAGATTTTAATCCTGGAAATATACGGTATGAAGAGGCAACCGGGCAATTCCTTCTCGTTGATGACGGGTCAGTCCATACTCAAACGAGTCTTCCCGAGTTAGTCAAGCTGCTCCATAGGCCGTATCTTTCTATTGTTGCCGGAAAGAATGGTATTATTAATCTCAATTCTTTAAAACGTAGAATGGGAGATATGCCAGTGGCTGCTAATGGGCGCTTCAGACGAGAAGCAGTGAAGCTTGTGGAGGCTTTCAGAGCCGAAGCCCAGAAGATCTATAAGTCAAATGGTCCCCAGAGCTCTTCTCCTTCTATCGCCAATTCCCATGCACAGAATCGCAGGCAAGCAAGTTCATTAGCCCATTTAGAGAGAGTCCGTGGCAGAGCATCAAGCGTCACACGTCACACGTCACACGTCACACGTCAAAGAGAGAGGGTCCGTGGCAGGACAGGTTTAGCTCATAGCTCACAGCTCATAGCTCATGGGTTGCAGAATGCAGAGGGGGTCCGTGGAGAAAAGGGTCACCAGGACACCAAGGTAGCAAGTTACCAGTTGAGCAATGAAGTGGCGTCGAGCGCAGCTCATAACAGAAGAAATCGTAGACAAGCGAGAAGGATTAAACAACCGGCGAAATACGCTACCGTAAACAAATCAGGGTTATTGTCTCGTCGAAATCTTTTAGTTGGCGCCGCAGCTGCCCTGGTAGCGGCAGTAGTTGCCGTAAACAATATCGGGAACAATAGCCAAAGCCCTACCGTGCGTCAAGATAAACCTATCGCAAAAGAAGATGCAATGCGTGACGTGTATACATTACTCGAACCACAACTTAATGCACAAGATAAGATCGCAGTCACCGGAAGTATACTCCTGTTGAAAATGCTTAACGATGCACTCGGTCAGGATACATTCCAAAGGATTATTAATCTTTACAGCGCTAAGAGATTACAAATACGCAAAGTCAAAGCGCAAAATAGCAAAAAGCTTTTTCTTCTTCTGCAAAGAGCAGGCATCATCGAAGGGTTGCCGGGAGCTGACCAAAGTGCCCGGGGTATCACTCTAACAGGCATTAACGAAGCGGGGGCTGTGGTCTATGTGGTCATTATCGATGAAAGAGACTTTGCAATGCCGGCATCGTTTTTCGCAACAATGGAACATGAGCTTTTTGGCCATGTTGACTATGATGAAAAACATACAAGCGAACTTTTAGACGATAAGTTCGTTGAAAATGAAATTGTTGCACATACAAGAACCATAGAAGACTTACGTCACTTAAATGGAAATATTGGCCAGCAGATTCTGTCTAGACTGCAGAACGAGAACTTCCCGCAGGAAGGTAAAGCCTGGATGAAAGCCGCCTTGAATGCCGAAGAATTTAACCGCCGCATCAGTGAATCAGACGGATTCTTGCAGGGCTATCGGCAGAAAATAAATTCTAAACAATTCCGGAATGTCCACGAAGGTTCTTCTTCGGTTGTTGATGTTTTCGATACGCTGCAAGCTGCAGAACAGAGGGTCCGTGGCAGGAGCATATTAGTCATCGGTCACCAGTCACAAGTCACAAGGGGGGAGAGGGCAAGTTCAACAGCGGCTCAATTGAGCGATACGGCACAAGCAACGCGTATATTGACTGCAGGGGCAATATTGTTTGTTGGCGCAGTGCTTGTCTATACCGGTGCGTATTTTGCGCTGTTACCTGCGGTCGCAACCGCAACTGCGGTTAGCACTGCACAAGTGCACGCAGTTATGGCAGCCGGTCTTTTCGTTGTTGGCGCATTATTTGTATTGTCTTTGTTTGTTGATAGCAGATCCTTATTGAATGAGCAGCCACGAGCACAACTAATCCCTGTAACAGCAAGAGCAAGTTCGACAGCATCAGAAGTCACCAGACTACAAAGTCACCATGTCACCAGCAGAATGAATACAAGTTCAGCAGTTAGCCGGGAAGGAATTTTAAGAATTCCGCAGAATGCCAATTTTGAGCTTTTACCGAAAGGCCTGGCAACAACGTTAGACGCACATAAGTCAAATAATCCTAACCTAATAGGCATTGGAG
The DNA here is from genome assembly GCA_043823745.1 of Candidatus Omnitrophota bacterium. Lineage (GTDB taxonomy): Bacteria > Omnitrophota > Gorgyraeia > Duberdicusellales > 4484-171 > JAQTOI01. The sequence goes on from JBDRAN010000055.1 coordinate 25,857, forward strand.
CAAAAGTTTTAGGCAATGATTTGCCGCATCTGGTGCAGCGTGTCCTTACCAGAAATAATATATCAAGATTTTTAGCGCACCAGGCTTCGTCAACTGCCGTAACGCAAGCAAGCTCTGCAGCATCCTTTGGCCCTAGCACCAGTCCTTCACGAATTGGGATTAATCTGGTTTATCTTGGCTTGGTAGCTACTGTGGTATTTGATATTTTAGGTGTTCTCGCAAAGTTAGGTCTTCTTTCTTTGGTTACGGCCGGTGTGCAGGCAGTTATATTGGCGGTTGTGGCGATATTACTGATGTGGCCGTTACTGTATAGCATCAGAAAATCAGCGGGATTGCGCAATAACGAAGATTTTGTTGTGTTGCTTGCGATTTTAGGATTATCAGCGCTTATCACCCTGGCAATATGGGGCCTGGTGGCATGGAGCGTGGTAACAGGAGTTACATCTTTAGTAACACTCGCGGGAAGTTTTTGGTTCTGGATGCGGGGCCAAAAAGATGTCGCTCTGGCGTTATTTGCAATTAGTTTGGTTTCTGCGGCCGCGACGGGTTTCTTGACAGGCGTGTTGACGGTAGGAAAAATCGTTGCCTGGGCTGAGGCTGTCCGCGCATTCGTGATGCAGCATCCGGGATGGATGAGTATCTTAGGGTATGTCGTTTCTGCTATATCTGCTTTCATCGGAGTGCTTATCGTAAAGAACCACAGAAAATGGGGTCTGATTTTGATAGGTCTTGGTATTGCCGGAGCTCTGGGCACCGCCTTTGCCGCAGGACATCTTACCTTAGCGCAGGTGGTTGCCTGGGCTGAGGTTATCCATGAAACCTTGATGGCCAATAACGCATACTGGCTCAAGTTCTTAAGTTATGCAGTCTCCATAGTTTCCATCGCGTTTGGTATATATCGATTCCGGACAGGCCACAAGCTGCAAGGCGTTATGTTCATCCTGGCTGGTATCGCCGGTCTTGCCGCAACCGCCTTTATAACCGGGTATCTTGCATGGGCAGACGTGGTAGCATTTGTTAAAGCGTATCCGCTGACTACCTTTCTGTTAGGTTGGCTTGCTTCCATACTCACCGCTTTGTTAGGATATTATCTGACCACACGAGCATCCACCGGCCTTAAAATCTTAGGCGTGGCATTGATGTTAGCGGGTATTGTGGGTTTTGTTGCAACAACTGATCTTTATTTTGGATGGGGTTTGATCGCTAAGCTTATCGCGCTTGCAAAGGTCAATCCGATCGCCGTCATTGGTTATGCGCTTTCAGCGATAGCCTTCGCAATGGGAGCAATCATGTTGTTGTACCGTGAGCTCAGAACTATCGGTGTAGTCTTGATGGTACTTGGCGCTATCGGCGCCATCGCAACCACTTTTGCCGCAGGGTATCTTGCATGGGCACAAATCATAAATAATGCACTTAAAATCTTCGTCAGCGTATCAGCATTTTCATTGATTTTAGGAGTTATCGCATATATGTATGGCGGTCACAGAGCTTTTGGTAGAGCGCTTATGACTATCGGTGTCATCGGCCTTCTGATAATAGCAGGCGTTTACTTGGTAGAGCTTTATTTCGGATGGGCCTGGCTAGAGGCGTTGAATATCGCCGCATTAGGGACGTTAATCGCCGGCGTTAAGGCTTGGGCCTTTGCGCATGCGTTAGCAAGCTTTATCGGTATTTCGGTGATTTCGATACTTGCAGGAATCGTCGTTTACCAATTCTTTGGTAATAAGGATTTAGGCGTTGCACTTATTGTGATAGGCACTGTAGGACTTCTGATTTTAGGAGCAGTATATGCAGATGTTTATTTTGGATGGGGTTGGCTGGCCGCAATAGATGTTTCCGCGGTCTGGGCTGCGATAGCCAATTTTGCAATAAAGGTTTGGGGTTACGTAGCAGCATATCCGCAAACAGCCATCTCGATTATTTCAGCGTTATCATTCCTTCTGGGAGTTTATAAATACAGACACAATCATAAAACTGCCGGCATAGTTTTTATGACTTTAGGTATTTTGGGTGGGTTGGAATTAGCGGGTATATGGGTGCATACGTTGTACGGATGGGCATGGCTTGATACCGTGGCTACCTTTATAATAAATGTTTTTACCGGAGACGGATATGTGCCCATGAAACTTCTTGGCGTTTTATTAGGCGCAATATCGCTCTATAACGGCGTACGCCTTTCAAAAGCAGGCAATAAAGCTATGGGCATTATTTTTATCGTGGCAGGTATATTATTAATCGGCGGCGGCGCCCTTCAGATCGTAGCCCATTACGTGAATATGTCTTCTTTATTGTGGACCGGAGTGTTCATGAGTGGTTTAGGCGCAATGGAAATTGTAACGGTCCTGTTTTTGAAGGCCCAGGCTACCTATATACAAGGTAACAGGGCACATGAAGTAATGTCGTTTACGGTTGGTGTAGGGTTCTTATTGTCATCGGTACTGGTTGCCATGGGGAATTTAATCGGATGGCAAATAGCACCCGTTGTAGGCGTTTTTGTCGGCCTGGCTATTGTTATAGGGTTATTAAGTTATCTTGTGCGCAACAACAGCAATGCAAAAGACATAATCTCAACGAGTGCTTTATTATCTATTTTAGCGGCTATAGCTATCTTAGCATGGTTTGGGGTAATTGCCTGGAAGCCGGTGTTGATGATTTTAACCGAGCTGGCCCTTGTTTCGTTGGCAGCATTGGTTTTAACCGTGGTTCGATTAAAATATGGCACAACAACTTCAAGTGCAACCGGAAGCAGCACTTCTTCAGCATCTTCCGGCTCTACATCATCGCCAGCTGTAATAACGCAAACAGCATCTTCGAGCTTATCAGATAGAAATCTGCTTTCATCCGGAGAAGAGGGTCTCCTGCGCGATAAACTTTTATTGTATAGCACTTCCGGCGTGTCGCCTCCGAGCAAGGCCTCTTCAACAGCAAATACTCGTCCTGCCTATAAAGCCCTCAAAGCAATTACCATAACTATTATACTTACTGGTGTCCTTGCCGCCGCCGTCATCGCCGCCGCATATCTGTACCCGGCGATCGCGCCCCAAGCCGCTGCCGCCATCACCACGCATACGACCGCGGCATTCAACGCGATCATGCCGTATGTTAACCAGGCCATCGT
>JBDRAN010000056.1:0-105522 GCA_043823745.1 Candidatus Omnitrophota bacterium
AACTTTTCCCTTGCGCCATCCCGCTTCTATGCTATAATTCTCTAACATTTCCTAAACACGTTGTATTTATTGATAATTTAGTCTTCACCGCCGATTGCCGAAAGGCATGAGGCATAGTGCCGAGGTAGCTCAGGTGGTAGAGCGGCGGACTGAAAATCCGCGCGTCGGGGGCTCAACTCCCTCCCTCGGCACTTTTGTTTTTATCCTGCCCCTAGCCAATTAATTATAGGCAGGATACCCCGACGAGTATGGAGAAATTATCGAAGAGAATTTATCCATATCTTACGAGTCGCGGGTCACCAATGCACCCTTGCCTGTTTAGTAGGAGCGAAAGGACGGAGGGTCCGCAGTCCGAAGCTACCAATCTATGATTACCCAAAACCGCTACAAAATCGCGCAAGAAGCAGAGCGAACCTCTCATATCCGCAAGAAAGACATCAATATTCTTGACCGACGGCTTACTTCTGCCGGTAAAATCGTTGCCCCCTATATCATAAGAATTGAAGGTTTACTGGCAAATCCGAATGCTGCCATTATTGATGTGGGTAGCGGCCCGACTTGTCTAGGCCGTTTTTTTAAAACCCCTCATAAAACCTACGTTGACCCGTTAATGGATTTTTATCGCGACTATTACAAGGATAAACTTCCGTTTGCACAGGAAAGTAATTTTGTTAGCTCAAGGGCAGAGAAGCTTCCATTGGCTGATAGTAGTTTTGATGCGGCGCTTTGCTATAATATGCTTGATCATACGTTTAATCCCCCGGCTATCATTAATGAGATTAAACGTGTGCTTAAGTCGGGAGGCTATCTTTTGGTAGGTATTTATACGCATAGCGCAATTTTAAAAAATATTCGCACCCTTGCCGAAAAATCTTATATCTTCAAAGAACGCCCGCATCCTTATTCATTTACCATTAATGAGATTAAGGCTCTGTTTACCGCAGGCTTTACCATGAGGGTATGCGATATGATTAAGGGGAAAGAGGAGTCTTTCTATTTGAAGCGTCGTTTCTACGTTCTTATTCTGCAAAAAGCATAATGCAGCGAGCTAAAAAGTCAAGCCTCCCAATCCTTCTTATTCTCTCAAGCACGCTTCTTTTCTGGGGTTTGGGCACCGGTAGCCTTACCTCTTGGGATGAGGCTCTTTATGCCCAGGTTTCTAAAGAAATTCTTGCTTCCGGTAATTGGGTTGATTTAACCTTGAGGGGAGCTCCCTGGAGCGATAAGCCGCCGCTCTATATGTGGGCAACGGTTATTGCCTATAAGATTTTCGGGGTGAATGAATTCAGTGTGCGTTTTTTTTCAGCCGTTTGCGGGATCGGTAACATTCTTGTTGTGTACCTCTTGTGTGTACGGCTTTATTCGCGCCGTGCCGCCTTTTGCGCCGGCCTTCTTTTACTTTCCACCTGGCATTTCTTTTGGTCAAGCCGTGTCGGGATGCTTGATTCGGCATTCAGTCTTTTTATCGGGCTATCCTTATTATTTTTGAAACTGGGTGAGCAAAAAAATATATATCTGGCTTTTCTGCCCGTTGCCTTTGGCGCGGCGTTTCTTACTAAAGGCGTAGGTGCCTTGCTCGTTATCTTCATTATCACTGCCTATCTTATATGTACAAAACAGTTAAAATTGTTAGGTTGCCGCAGTTTTATGGTGGGCTCTGTTGTTGCTTTGGTGGTTTTCGGCTGGTGGCATTATTGTGTGTTTTCTCATTACGGTAACGATTTTGTTAAAGGGTATATCGACAAGAATCTTTTTATACGTACTACAACAGCGATTGAAGGACATGTGGGTGATGTGTTTACGTATTTTAGAGTATTGCCGAATAAAGGCAGGCCTTGGGGAGCGTTTGCATTTTTAGCGGTTCCGTTTGCGCTCTGGCAAGTTTTAGCGCGCAAAGAAAAAGAACATCTTCTGCCGCTTATTTGGTTGCTTGGCGTTTTTGCAGTCGCAACTGCGGTAAAAACAAAATTGCACTGGTATATCGTGGCGCTGTACCCTGCTTCCTCGATACTGATTGCCGGAGCTTTCAGCAAACTTTTTAGAAAATTCACCGTTCCTGTTGTCATCGCGCTTACCACGGCTGCGTTTATATATCTTGCGGCGGATAAAGAAATATTTAATCTTGATTATACTCATGACACTAAGGCCATTGCGCGCGATATCCGTAATGCGCTGCCAAAGCATACCAAGATTTATAGCTATAACATATTTGATCCAGCATTATATTTTTACTGCTCGGATATCCAAACCAACATTGGTGATACGGAATTTATCAAGCTACGCAGCAAAAAAAATAGCTACTTTCTTTTCGAACGTAAAATCTTTGATGATCTCAACAAAGATAGATTCTCCGTTGTTGCCGAAAATTCTGCTTTTGTGGCCGTTCGTATTCGCTAGGTTACGCTTTTAAGCATATTGAATAAATTTTTTCTGTGCGCTATAATAAGATTCACGAAACATAAGGAGGGTATGAAGAAAGCGGTAGTTTTTTTCTTCCTCGTAACATTTTCCTTCCAGAGTGCATCCGCGTTATTTAATCGCATTTCCGATATCGAGGACGCGTACCTTAAGCGCGTCGTAATTTCTTCATTCGATAAAAATCTTTTTTATGTCGCTTCCCGCAATTCGCTTTATAAAACGCTCGATGGGAAAGCCTTTACCAAAGTTGCTGTCTTTAAGGGTGAAGAGATCCAGCATATCTTTTTTGATTCATCCACGGCTAATGTTTTATATTGTGCAACCACCCGTCATCTTTACAAGATCACCGATGCTACTGAGCAACTGTATACCTGTCCAGAGGAAAGCATCATTCTTACCGCGGCACAGCATGAGGGGGAATTGTATGTCGGCACAACGAATGGCCTTGCTGTTGCCGTGCAGGATGTTTTAAAATGGGAAAGCCTTAAGCGTGTCGGTGATGACACGGCGATTTATTGGATCGAGCCTGCCTCAAGCGGCATTTGGCTTGCCACCGGCCGCGGAGTTTATTATTGTAAAGATAAAGATACGGTTACGCGCGTTTTTGTAATACGGGAAAAGGAGCAAACAGGGGAAGAGGAGAGCGGTATCGTACCCCGTACGCTCCGGGTTGATATTTTTGACGCCCAGCGTCTGTGGCTCGGTACCAATAAGGGCATGCATGTCTCTTATGACGCCGGTCAAACCTGGAAGAAATTCTATGCTGACAGCGTCAAGAATGTTTCTATTAACGCCCTGGTGCAATCTCCGCTTGAGCGGGAAACGATCTACGCGGCCACCGAGAAAGGCCTTTTTAAAATTAACATACCCGCAAAAACATCACGCCAACTTTTCGAAGGCCTGGAGTCATTAACCGTGCTGTGGATAGAGTTCGGCGCCCAGGGAGATATGTATCTTGCTACGGCGGCGGGATTGTTTCAAAACGTTTATTTTACGCAATCGCAAACATCAAGTGTTGAGAAATTACTCATTGATGAGCCTGCCATTGGGGAGATCCAGGAGGCTGCCATACGGTATAATGAAGTGCATCCCGAGAAGATTCGCAGGTGGCGTAGCGCCCTTAAATACCGGGCGCTTCTGCCTACGGTGAATTGGAGTTATGATAAGACTGTCTATGGTTCTTCAAGCGGTTCATTCGCGACGGGGCCCCGCGATTGGGGGTTATCATTTGGTTGGGATATGGGGAATATAATTTGGAACTCTTATCAGGATGATGTAGATACGCGTTCACGTCTTAATACGCAATTGCGCCTTGACATTCTCGATGAAATCAATAGAGTGTACTTTGAGCGCCTGCGCACCCGGCGCGCGTTGACGCAGGCTGATTTAAGCCAGGACGAATTATTTCAAACCGAGTTACGGTTGAAGGAGCTGACAGCAATGCTTGACGGCTACACCGGAGGATTTTTCTCAAAGCGAACGGAGGAACTCAATGAAGAATAACAAACCAGTCGTTTTAATTATGTGCGGGGGGAGATCCTTGCGCTTGTGGCCGCTTTCAGAGTATAAGAGTAAAAACTTTATGGATATTTTCGGGTTTTCGCCGCTTGAATTTACCATCAAGCGTTTCTTAAAGGTTACCCCTGCCGAAAATATCTTTTTAGTTGCCAATTATAAAGAAAAAGAAGCGCTGCGGCGCCTCAAGCTCGTTAAAAAGGAGAATATATTTCTTGAGCCGGAAAGTAAAAACACTGCCGCGGCAATTTTACTTTCTTTGTTTTGTTTAAAAAAAGCAGCGGCGTGTGAGAAGATGATCATTATTTCACCGGTTGATCACCTTATTAAAGAAGAAAAACAATTTTACCGGTGCCTTGAGAGCGCTATTGCGGTTGCTCGATCAGGCGCTATCTGTACGCTGGGGATCAAGCCCACGCTGCCTACGCCTAATTTCGGTTATATCCAGGTCGGCAGTGAAAAAGTATCTGGCGCCTACACCATCGAACGCTTTATTGAAAAACCAAACCGTATGATGGCAGCGGAACTTATTCGTAAAGGCAATTCTTTTTATAACAGCGGTATGTTTATTACTTCCTGCGCCACTCTTGATAGGGAATACAAAAAATATTACACGTATTACCCGGAATTCGTTCATGCATTCTCCGCAACAGGCAGAAACCGTGATAAAAATATCAAAGCGCTCTATAAAAAGGTCGACGACACCCCCTTTGATAAAGCAATCATGGAGAAGACCAATAGGGCAAAACTCGTTAAGGGCGATTTTTTCTGGAAGGATTTCGGTTCATGGCACGCGATTTATGAGGTTTTGCCGAAGGATAAAAGCGGCAACGTGAAGAAGGGCGATATTTTTTTTCATAACGGAGAAAATAATCTTATATACCTGGGTGACGCGAAGAAAAAAGCGCTTATCTTAGGTTTGGAAGGGATTATTTGCGTCGATACGGATAAATATCTGCTTCTGACTCACCGTAACCAACTCGATGATTTGAAACCAGCACTTAAGATAATGCGACTGGGTGCTTAAGGATGTCCGCTACGCGTATTGACTCGTGAGCATTGGGCGTATTACGTGCTTATGTAAATCCATATGAGCAGCGCTTAGCGAGCAACCTTCTAATGTTTTTCCGATAGTCGTTCCAACTCAGCAAGAAAATCAGGATGTACCGCGTAGCCTAATTGTTGGGCCTGGCGGATATCATCGCGGCATTTATCGTATTGTTCTGTGAAAAAATAGGCGACCGCGCGGTCATTATATGTCTGAGCTTCTTTGGGCTCTAGCGTTATCGCTTTGGTGAAATCAAGGATAGCGTTCTCGTAGTTGCCCCCGTTGGCATAATCGAGCCCCCGGTTAGCGTAGGCTTTAAAATAGGCAGGGTCAAGCTTGATAGCTTTATCGTACATCACTATAGCTTTATCGGTTTTTTTCTCCTGGCTTAAGATGGTGCCGAAACCAAAATACACTTCCGCGTTGTTATTATCAAGCGACCATGCCTGGTTAAACTTTCTGAGAGCAATCCGGGGGAAGCCACGACGATAATAGTTCCAGGCTCCTTTAAGATTCTGAGCAACGGCTGCTTTTATGCTACCTGCTTCTTCAATGAGAAGCTTCATTACCTCTTTATCCATTTCTCTTTGGCTTCGTCCCATTTTTGAAGTCCCGTACATAGGCTCGATGCCTTCAAGTGTCATTTCCCATGTGGCATCATCTTTGTTCGATACATCCCCATAGGTATTGTAGGCGCCCTGGGCGGTAAAAAGGAAGCAGAGGACAAGTAAAGCTCGCAAAATTTTTTTTCGCATAAACCCTTTTTTATTGTCTGTCTAACACCGGCTTGATTCGCAACCGCAGCATATCTTTGTGTAAAAATAAAAAATACATAAGTAGAATAAAGTTTATTACTTTAAACCTAGGGAATATAATTACTATAGAAAAAATAATAATGATATAGTTCCTAATGCTATGCCGGCTATAGCGTACCCTTTTCCTTCAATAACCTCACCGGATTTCAGGGTGATCATTTCAGCAAAAAGAGGAAAGGAGAAAGTGAGAAGAAAAAGGAAAATAACTATTTTTATCATGTGCCCGTTCGCTTTATAGCACCGCTAACATCAAAATCACGATTTGACCCGATCCCAGGGGACCATGGTGCCTTACCTTTTCTAATATTTTCAATATATCATTCTTTTCGGAAAAGCGCAATTTCCCCCTTCTTTGATGTCAAGTATTAAAATAGCTTGTTCTATATAGCTTTCTGTTTATAATATCCCTGACGTGAATTACCACGAATTTGAGGAACGCTAATTTTCGCAAATGTTTTCACTAATCGCTATACGCTATTCGCTAAACGCTAGGTATATATGAACTATTTTTACGGTCCCGTTCCTTCCCGCAGGCTTGGATTTTCTTTGGGGGTTGATTTATTCCCCAAGAAAATCTGTTCATTTGATTGTGTCTATTGCCAGTTGGGAGTGGGCACCAAAAAAGTGAGACAACGCCGCAGTTATATTGATTTGGAAGAATTTAAGCGGCAACTTACCGCTATCGTGAACCGCAAACTACACATTGACTACATTACAGTATCTGGATCAGGAGAGCCGACGCTACACAGAAATCTTGACGGTATTATTGCACTCATTAAAAAGGTGACCAGAAACCAGTATCCGGTATGCGTGATCACGAATTCATTTTTGTTGTGTAAGAAAGCAGTGCGTAAGGAATTGGCTCAGGCAGATCTCATCATACCTTCGCTCGATGCGGCCTGCGAGCGTACCTTTTATAAAATAGATCGGCCGCTCTACGGGATAACACTTAAAAAAATCATCAAGGGACTTATTGCGTTGCGCAGAGAATTTCAAGGAAAGATTTGGCTTGAGATAATGCTGGTTGGCGGCATCAATGATTCATTGAAGGAAGCGCAACAGTTTAAGGCTTTAATCGCAAAAATAAAACCGGACAAAGCCCACCTTAATATCCCGGTGCGGCCATCCGGCGCAGCCATTGAGCTTTCTTCCGCCAATCGTGTAGCTATGATAAAAAAAATACTGGGGCCAAAGGCAGAAATTACCGGAAGCTTCGCTAAGCGCCGGCAGAAATATTTTTCCGGTAACAGCAAAGAAGCTATCCTTAATTTTCTTACGCGCCGGCCGGCAAACCTTAAGGATTTATGCGCAGCCTTGGGGATCGGACTGCAGGAGGCGCGGCGTGCCTTAGGCGAGCTTACTTGTGATAAAAAGATAACGCAAACTGTATTACGCGGGAAAGGCTATTTTACTGTATGCTCTTGATGGTAAAACCGTATGTCTTTTATTTTTGATACTACAAAAAAAATAGTAAGCCAGCTTCCTAGCGGTGTGTCGCTGGTTGCCGCGACCAAAACGCGCGTTGTAGCCGAAATAGAGGAAGCGATTGCCGCAGGGGTAGCTGCGATAGGAGAAAATTATGTGCAGGAGGCGCAAGAAAAGTTTAGCGTAATCGGTAATAAAGTGAAGTGGCACTTAATCGGACATTTGCAGAAAAATAAAGCAAAGTTTGCGGTTAAGGTTTTTGATATGATCGAGACGCTTGATTCAGTCGAGCTTGCCGGCGCTCTAAATAAAGAATGTAAGAAAATAAACAAGATTATGCCGGTATTGATTGAGGTTAATTCTGCCTGCGAACCACAGAAAGCAGGGGTTCTTCCTGATCGCGTGCAAGACTTGTTGTGCGGGGTGGCTTGTTTTGGGAATATAAAAGTGATGGGTCTTATGACCATGGGGCCATTAATGGATGAGCCAGAAGTAATGCGGCCATTTTTTAAAAAAACCAAAGAAATTTTTGACGCGATACGCGCAGATTATCCCTCGAATGAGGAGTGGAAATATCTTTCCATGGGTATGAGCGATAGCTACAAGATCGCTATCGAAGAAGGTGCTAACATCGTGCGGGTAGGAACCGCCATCTTTGGAAGACGCTAATCATCACTAGAAGGACCATGCAACCAAGTATTTGCTTTATTGTCGGTGGACTGTGGACTATGGACCGTGGACTTTCCCCCAAACGCTATACGGTGCGAAGCCGTGCAAAACCTCCCCGTCAGGGGATCCCCGAAGGGGACTATACGTTTAAAATATGTTTACGCGTATAAGATTTTTATTATTGGCTGTGTTTTTGTTCGTGGGGGGAGGGTGTGTCCAAATGGGAGATTACGTCGGCGTGCGGCATGGCTATGTGACCGGCGGCATAAAACAAAGGTTTGGAGTCGGGGCCGATAAAAAGAATTATCTGGTAACCGATGGCGATGTAGTACTTATTGTCAATGATACCAAGAAAGCGGTTCAAGCAAAGCTTGGACTTCCTGATGTAATGAGTAAAAATATAGACGGTTATGATTGCTGGGAATATCGCGAGCGCAAACTCAAACTATACTTTAATGAAGATTCTTTGAGAAGTTGGGAAGTTCTGTAGATGCTGTAGGCTATCGGTGCCGATCCACAGGATTAAAAATACTCTACCTTTTGTATCTTTTATCTAGCCTAAAACCTTTACCCTAGAGCCTACAGCTTCTTATTGAGTTCCCTCACAAAATTCTTTATTTCCCAGAATTCTTTAAATGTATGTTGCTGGAAAGAGCCGAAGATAGAATTGTTATGAAGAAGCGGTTCGTTGAACTCCTTGCCGTAATGTTCAAAGAGCGGCGTATCCGGAACGGGTGAGAATTCTGCCAGGGATACCTTCAAGCCCAGCGCGATCAGGAAGAGCACATCTTCTTTTAACCGGACCAGATCTTGTCCGGGATAACCTAAAAGTAAATATACACTTGCCTCTCCGTTTTTAAAGCCACCTTGTTTTAGGTGAGCTGCGCCTTTTATTACGTCATGATGATCTATTTTGTCTCCCCAAAGTTTTTGTAACTCTGGGTCAAGTGTCTCAAGGCCAAAATGAGGATTGGTAAAACCTGATGTTTTTAAGAGGGAGGCTATCTCATCGTCGAGAAAGCGCATATGGAGAGCATTCGGCGTATGGAAGCGAATGCCAAGCTTTGCCGCGGTGATGTTTCGCAATAAGGATTTCGCGTAATCAGATTCATAGAGAAATGCGTCATCGTAGAGCACATAGTCACGCACCCCTTTTCTGCAATAGCCGCTGATATAATCGATTATTGAGGCCTGCGGCATTTGCAAAAAGGTGCCCGGGAAAAGTTTTCTTATTGCGCAGAAGCTGCAATTAAATGGACACCCCCAGGAAGTTCTTAAGACCACATAGTCAAGTGTCTGGTAAAATTCTTCATAGCGGGGTAGTGTTGTGTAGAGGTCCCGTGGTTGACAGGTAATTCCCAGGTACGTGAAGAATTCTTCTATCTGGTTGTTCGCAAAAACACGGTCATATAAGGTGTTATGCGCCGCGTGGTCATTGCAGAGCGTTGCGTAGGTGCCGCCCAAAAGTATTTTTGCCGCCGGAAATTTTTCTTTTACCAGCCGTGCCGCTTCAATGATGCCGGGATACCAATAGGTCATCGATGAGGTAATAAGAATATAGTCGGGGTTTTTGCCCTCAAGGGCAGCCTTAAAAACATCACGATTGATGCCGTATCGTTTATAATGGCGGGGGATTGTCTTAAAGATTCCAGGCTTTTCTACAATCACGCAAGCGTATTTGCCTCTGCCGAAGTCGCCGGCGCTGGTCTTTTTATCGAGACAGTCAATATAATCAACATGGATGCCCTGGTTCTTTAAATACTCAAGAATCACTAAAAAACCGTAGGGTTTCAGCCAAAAATCATAGGCGGCAAAGTCGTATATCCAGGGGTTTATGGCGAGTATATTCACTAAATCATTATAGCAGATGTGGTATAATAAAAAAGCGGATAGCGGTTAGCGAATAGCGAATAGTAAAGAATGTGTAATTTTTCAATTTTTTAACTAACCGCTATACGGTGCGAAGCCTCCCCGGAGGGGACTCAACACTCTACGCTATTCATATGGTAGAAGAACTTTTCGATAAGACAATTCGTGATCACCACATGCTTGCGCGTAAGGATCGAGTTATCCTTGGTGTCTCAGGGGGGCCTGACTCTGTGTGCATGCTCAAGCAGTTCGTGCGCATAAAGGGTGAATATAAATGTGCCCTGGTGTGCGCGCATTTTAATCATAGTTTAAGGCCCCAAGCTGATGCGGAGGAAGCGTTTGTCAAAGAGCTCTGCAAGGAACTCGGAGTTACGTTTACCAGCGAGAAAAAAGATGTGCAGAAGCTTTATCGAGGCGATTCATTAGAACAGTCAGCGAGGAATTTACGTTTTGATTTTTTTGTGCGTGTTGCTCACGAGCATAAGGCAAAAAAGCTTGCGCTCGCACATCATAAAGACGATGTGGTCGAAACAACTCTGATGCGTATTATTCGGGGTACCGCGCTTCGGGGGCTTCGCGGGATTCTACCTGTAACAAAGATACGTGGCCTTGCGGTAATCAGACCCCTTCTTGCTATCCGTAAAGACGAGATACTCCAGTGGCTTGAAATTCATAAGGTACCGTATATGCTTGATGACAGTAACCTCGAAGATAAGTTTTTCAGAAATAAAATCAGGCTTAACCTGCTTCCCCAGCTTACGCAGTTTAACCCCAACATTAGCGGAGCTCTTTTTAACTTGGCGCGTCTGGCTGCGCTTGATTATGAGTGTATTCGTCGTTTCACCAAAGAAAAATATGAGCGTCTCAAAAAACAAAAAGGCCGCCACTATATTAAACTTTCTTTGGCGCAATTGGCCTCTGAGCCCGAGGCTATGCTGCTTAATATCATGCGGTTTGCCATCGAGGAGCTTAAGGGGGATACACGTAAGCTCGAATTGCGGCATCTTGAAGAAATTATGGATTTAATCCGGCATAGACCCAACTATAGCATCGTCGATTTACCTGATTTAGAGGTAAAAAAAGAAGAGCATTGGCTTGTTATCAAGTCCTTGCTTTTTTAACATATTTGATTATAATACCTTCTACTTGCGTATACGTATCATGGCTCGATAGGTTTGCTTTTTCAATCCACCGATATATTGTCAAACTCCTTTAGATGAACATGAAAAAAGATAAACAAAATAAGAAAATCCCTTCGAACTCCAATTTTTTAAGGGGGGTTTCTATCTTTTTCCTGTTTTTGCTTGGCCTTATGTGGCTCAGCGCTATCTTTTCGGTAAAACTTAATGTTAAAACCCTTGAGTATGGAGATTTTTATCGTCTCCTGGAAACCAATACTCAGAACGGATACCTGCAGTCGGCCAAAAAGGTCGAAAATCTCATTGAGGGTGAATTTAGCACTCAGGGTGCCACCAAGATCGGTGAAGGGCGTTACCAGGCCTTCAAGGTATATATTCCTGACGATGACAAGGATACGGTGGCGCTCTTGCGGAAAAACGTCGCACAGTTTGAGGTCGAGCCGCCACGTACCTTTTGGGCAAATCTTATCTATTCACTGCCAATGCTTTTTATCCTTGCCTTAGTATTTTTTTCCTATTATCGGGGGAATCAGCTGGGCTCAAAGGTGTGGAGTTTTGGCCGGACGCGCGCGCAGATTATCGAGAAAGAAAAGTCGACGAAAGTAACGTTTAAGGATGTTGCCGGTATTGAAGAGGCAAAGGATGAATTGAAGGAAATTATTGATTTCTTACGTGATCCGAAAAGATTCCAGCGTCTCGGCGGAAGAATTCCGAAAGGGGTTCTCTTGGTTGGTCCTCCGGGTTGCGGAAAAACGCTTCTTGCGAAAGCTGTTGCCGGGGAGGCGGAAGTACCTTTTTTTAGCATCAGCGGTTCTGATTTTGTGGAGATGTTTGTTGGTGTGGGTGCTTCGCGGGTGCGTGATCTTTTTGAGCAGGCGAAAAAAGCTTCGAAAACAGGCGGCAAAGGGTGTATTGTTTTTATCGATGAGATCGATGCGGTCGGCCGTCAGCGCTTTTCCGGTATCGGCGGCGGCCATGATGAGCGGGAGCAAACGCTTAATCAACTTCTTGTGGAAATGGACGGTTTTCATAGCGATGAAGCAGTGATCGTATGCGCTGCGACTAACAGGCCCGACGTGCTTGATCCGGCGCTGCTGCGACCGGGCAGATTTGACCGGCATATTGTTATTTATCCGCCCGATATTAAGGGAAGGGAAGAGATCTTGAAGGTTCACACCCGTAAGATAAAGTTGGCCAAAGAAGTCGATCTTGCGGCGATTGCCAAGCAAACACCGGGTTTCTCCGGAGCCGATTTAGAGAATCTTTGTAATGAAGCGGCGCTGACGGCTGCGCGTCTTAATAAAGAAGCGGTGGAGCAACCGCAACTTGCTTCTTCAATCGAACGCGTGATGATGGGCCCCGAAAAAAAGAGTCGTGTCATGTCTGCGCATGAAAAGAAACTGACCGCGTACCATGAATCCGGTCACGCACTCCTTTCGCTTCTTATTCCTGAAATAAATCCGATGACAAAGGTTTCGATTATTCCCCGCGGTATGGCCGGAGGGTATACGTTTGCGCCGCCGCAGGAAGACCGGCACTATCGTTCCCGGAAAGAGTTGTTAGGCGATATTACCATGGTGCTTGGGGGGAGAGTTGCCGAAGAATTTACCTTTGGAGATATTACGACCGGCGCGACCAAAGACCTTGAAGAAGTCACGCATATAGCGCGCCAGATGGTTTGTGATTATGGTATGAGCGAGCGCCTCGGAGCAAGGACTCTCGGTAAATCTCACGGCCCGCTTTTTTTAGGCCGTGATTTAGTTGAGGAAAAAGATTATAGTAACGAAACCGCTCGCATTATTGACGAAGAGGTAAAGCAGATCATTGACGCCTGTCTTTCCCGCGCGCGCCAGCTTATTCATGATAATGCGGGTAAGCTGAAACTGTTGGCGGATGCGTTGATTGAAAAAGAAGTGCTTGATGCCGAACGGGTAAAAGAAATTATCGGATTAAACGCACCGAATAATGTTGCTCCCGGCACCGCAGCAGCTTGAAGGCGCCCTGCGCCCGGTGTGTGCCCCCACGCTATTCTATACCACATGAGAATAATTCCTCTCGAAATTCGTAACTCCGCTAACGCAGTTCATTTTTTTTCACGGATCAGCGCAAGCCAAGTAGGTGTCGGTATCCTTGTCCCCAAGAGTATTCATCTGGTGTTTAGCATCGAGGATATAAGCTCATGGGAAGCAAATGTCATTAAACAGCATTTACTTTCTTTGGGCAGCGATTGCGCTATCGCTCGTGATGCCCTTATCAAAAAGATAAAAACTTCTATTGTTATTTTTGGTAGTCTGACACAATTGCGCCGGTTGTGCCAGAAGCTGCACGATCAACCGTTTAATCTTAAAAAGATCGCCGCCCAGCTTACGGTTTGTTTGGATAATTGTTTACGTGATCGAGTAACGCTGAGCATTCGCGGGACAACGCTCACAATAAAAAAACCGATTATCTGTGGGATTATCAACTTGACGTCGGACTCTTTTTCAGGGGACGGTTTATTGAAGGATCTGACCGGCGTTTCCGTTCAGGATGAGGCGCTCACCCAGGCCCGGGAAATGGTGGAGCAGGGAGCAACGATGCTTGATATTGGAGCGGAATCGAGCCGTCCGGGTTCGTTGCCGGTGCCCGAGAAAGAAGAACGCGCTCGGCTCCTGCCGATATTGCGACTCCTGCGCCGGGAATTTAAAAAAGTTCTTATTTCGGTGGATACCTATAAATATACGGTCGCGCGAGCGGCGATTGAGGAGGGCGTGGACATTATCAATGATATTACCGGCCTGCGGCATGCGCCGGGTATAGCCAAGCTCATCAGCCGCTATAAGACCGGCTGTGTTCTGATGCATATGAAAGGCCGGCCTCGTTCGATGCAGCGCGCTCCGCGGTATAAGGATGTTATCGCCGACGTTGCTGATTTTTTTACCGAGCGAATCGCGTTTTGTGAGAATTCAGGGATCCGTAGCGAGCAACTTATTCTTGATCCCGGTATAGGTTTTGGGAAACGCGTGGAGGATAATCTTCGGCTTATTAATGAATTGAGTGCGTTTAAAAAGTTCGGGAGGCCCATTTTCATTGGTATATCGCGTAAGTCATTTATCGGAAATATTCTCGGCATCCCCGTCAGCGAACGTCTTTCAGGGGCATTGGCAGCAACGGTGCTCGCCGTTGCGGCCGGCGCGCGCATTGTACGCGTGCATGATGTCCACGAGACGGTACAGGCGACTCGAATCTTTTCGGCGATAACAAATGCGCAGTAATTAATGCAAACAGTAGGCCCTTTGGTGGCGTGGAAGACCATTGTTGAAACAGGAATGCTTTGGGCAGCGGTCAAATCTCAAGGGGTATAGACCTATGAAGCTCGGTGTAAACGTTGATCATGTCGCGACGCTGCGTCAGTCACGTGGAACGCTCTACCCTGATCCGGTTGTAGCTGCCATGCTCTGTGAGCATGCGGGTTGCGATTCTGTTGTGGTCCATTTGCGTGAGGATCGCCGGCATATCCAGGATCGTGATGTCATGATGCTTGCGCGCGCTCTCACGGTTCCGATTAATCTTGAAATGTCGGTTAATAAAAATATCGTGGACATTGCGGTTGCGGTCAAGCCGGCGCAGGCGACGCTGGTCCCTGAGCGCAGGCAGGAGTTAACGACCGAAGGAGGCATTGATCTTATCATCCATTATAGAAAAGTAGCGAGTGCCGCTAGCCGCCTTAAGGCCGCCGGGATACAGGTAAGTTTATTTATTGATCCTGACCCTCGCCAAATTAAAAAGGCAAAGGAAATCGGCGCAGATTTACTTGAGCTTAATACCGGAAAATATTCTGAAGCGCACACGCCGCCCGCTGTTAGAAAAGAATTAAAGAAGATAAAAGATGCGGCGGGTCTGGCCAAGAAGCTTGGATTCTTTGTCGCGGCCGGCCACGGTATTGATTATGAGAATGTAAAAGCGATCTTGAAAATTAAAGAGATCGGGGAGTTGAACATCGGTCACTCTATAATTTGCAGGGCAGTATTTGTGGGGATGGTTGCTGCGGTAGAGGAGATGCTATCGTTGCTACAGAGGTAGAAGGCCACCGAATCACAAAGTCACAGGTGCCACGCCACACGCTACAAGCAAAGGGAGGTGAACGATGGAGAAGAAAAAAGCAATTAGTCTGGGTTTTGCCTTACTTCTTATTTTTGTGCTTATTGGTGTATTTATTCAAATAAGTATTTATGACTATATTGAGAAACAAAAAGAAGGGGATAAACAACAAGTCGATTTAATTATTTCTGGAAAATTGCCTGAGAGTTTACGATGCGTTAAGGAGATAAAAATTAAAAATCAGGAATTATTAATTTCATTAGACGATACTGCTTCTTTTAGCTATAGCGAGAGAATCTCGGGAAATCCAGTTGTTTTTAAGAGTAATGGTGAGTCACAATTACTCTATAGTTCATGCAGATACTCAAATAACGAAAGCTATTATAGAGAGAGCTTAAATTTAGTGTGGTTTGATGGGAGGAGTGCCAAATTTTTGACAACGGTAACGTATAGTGGGGATACAAAACCAGTGGTTCATAAAAGAGAGTTCATAGTGAATGAACAATCTTTATCCGTCACAGAGTGACGGAGTAGTTTAAATAATTGAGAACTTTAAAGAAATCTAAAAATATATAAAGTTCTCTGATTACACAGATTAAATATAGATTCCAGCGATTAAGAATATTAAAATCACTGTAATCATTTCATAATCCCTGTAATCAAAAGGTTTATAATTAAGATGATAATCGGCATCGGCATCGACATGGTCAAAATCGAAAAAATCCAAAGCGCCATTGAGCGTTTGGGTGAGGCTTTCCTGGACCGCGTTTTTAACAAAGAAGAACTGGCGCCTATCGCCAAAGGTAAAATGTATTACCAGCGTCTGGCAGCGCGTTTCGCCGCTAAAGAAGCGGTCATAAAAGCGATTTCGAAAGAAAAGCCGCTCGCTCTCAAAGACATCGTTATTTTAAATAAACCAAACGGCGCTCCGTATTGTAAGTTCAAGAAAAAAATGAATATTGAGATTTTCCTTTCGATTACGCATCTTGAAGATTACGCGTCTGCCTGCGCGGTGGCCCAGAGAGAAACGCAGATTAGCGCAGAGGGAAGACGCAGATGAACGCAGATAAAAAATGAAGTTACCTACGCACTTATTTAAACGTAAGCCTGATACCCATAAAGGGGATTATGGCTATGTTTTGGTTATCGGCGGTTCACCGGGATTAACCGGCGCGGTGTGCTTATGTGCTAGTGCCGCCCTACGGATGGGTGCCGGTCTTGTGCGCGCGGCAGTACCGGGCTCGCTTACCGGCATTGTTGCGACAAAACTTACCGAAGTTATGACATTGTTGCTTCCTGAAATGCACCCGGGATATCTGTGTCCGGATGCGTTCGGTACAATAGAGCAGATGCTTTCTCGTGTCGATGCTATCGCGCTTGGTTGCGGCGCTTCTTCCAATGAAGCTGCCCGGGTCTTAATGCTTAAAGTTATCAAAGAAGTCGATAAGCCTATTGTAGTTGATGCAGATGGTCTTAATGCTCTGTCTTCTGATACGTGTATTTTAGAGGCCCGTACAACAAAAAATCTCATCCTTACCCCTCATGCTCTTGAGTTTTCCCGGATTTCAGGGTATAGTATCGAGGATATAAAGAAGAATAGAAAAGCACTTGTCAAAGATTTCGCTCTTCGGTATAATCTAACCCTCGTTCTTAAGGGCCACCGGACGCTGGTTAGTGATGGGAGAAAGCTCTTTGAAAATACGACCGGAAACCCCGGAATGGCAACGGCCGGAACAGGGGACGTATTAACCGGTATGATTGCGGGGCTTCTCGGTCAAGGGCTTATACCTTTTTGCGCGGCCCAGATCGGAGTATACCTGCATGGCTTAGCAAGCGATCTGGCCAGCCGCGAGAAAACCGAAATTTGTTTAATTGCTTCAGATATAATAGATTATTTACCAAAGGCCATAAAGAAAGCTAGTAGAGCGTAGGATAAAAGTTCATAGCTGATAGCTCATAAGCTCATAGGAAGATTATTAGAATTTTCATTGATATATTCGCGGAAATTAGCGCTCTAAATTCGCGGTAATTCGCGAGTTGAGGAGGAGCTTTAGCGACGACGCTGGCGAATGAGTGAGCCGGCGGTATTGTTCTTTGTCTTTTTTTTACTTCGTTAGTTTCTCTCCGGGGTGACAACGAGCCGCGTTTGACATCACTGGTTGTGCTTACAGGCGAGTGCCATAAGGGGCGGAGCCCCTCTTGGGGAGGAGCGAAGCGACGACGCTGGCGTAGCTCAGTTGGCAGAGCAGAGGTTTTGTAAACCTCAGGTTGGGGGTTCGATTCCTCTCGCCAGCTTAATTTCAAAAACGAAGGACGCTCATCCACATACGTTCATTGGGACGTGGGACGTTCGTTTGCTGGCCGCTACGGGGTCGTTTTTATTTTCAATACGTCTATCTCACGGA
Source organism: Candidatus Omnitrophota bacterium (assembly GCA_043823745.1). GTDB lineage: Bacteria > Omnitrophota > Gorgyraeia > Duberdicusellales > 4484-171 > JAQTOI01. Next base: position 17,384 of record JBDRAN010000056.1, read on the forward strand.
ATAATGAAATGGAAATCTTAAAGAAATTATTCGAAATAGCGCTCATTCCCATTACTTATTTTGCTGGCGTGCAAAGAGGAAAATTTAATAAAAATAAAGAAAAGATAGTCTTGATTGCGCAGAATTACGTTAATCTTTTGCGACAACATAATTATGATGTATATCAATACCCCGACGTTTTGCTTGCAGCGGGGATTCTTACTTTGTCTGAGATGAAAGATATTAACCAAGTAATAGATATTGTTGTAAGTAAATATGGAGTAGAGCACCCATTTAAAAACTATTCGGAAGTTTTAAAAAGTGACAATACTGTTTTAGACTTCTTTAAGAATTTGGTTAACAAATCAAGAGAAAATTAACTTAAACCATAACTATATATTTTCTATTTTGGTCTGTTCGCGCGTGCTAATTTTGATTTATGAGGTTTATTGGAGATGCTGCATAACACATAAAAAGAAGAATGAAAAAAGCTTTGTTGAATGAGCTAAAAATATTTGGTGTTTGGGTAGGAATATATTTAATACTAATGGTGATCCTTGTTTTTCTTGCTGTAATTAAATTTCCATCAGAGCAATTTGTGAGAGGATTTTCCAGTATCTTGCCCATTGTTTTGATGCTATATTTACCGTATATTGTTATTAAGTGCGTAATCTTGCTTTGTAAATATTTGGCTAAAGGTCAAAATAAAAAGATATTATAAGAATTCCATAGGTAAGCCAAAAAGATGAATTTAACGGCAAAACTGAATCCTCAAGAAATTAGAGATTTATATTGGGAGAAAAAACATAGCGTGGAGGAGGTTGCAGAGAAATTAGGCATTTCTGTTTGGGCATTATATAATTTTATGAATAGAAATGGAATCCCGAGGCGTTCTTTGACAGAGGCTAATTATATTGCTAATCGAGATAAACCACAATTTGCAATCAGAGACGATCTTAGCATTACAGAAGAAAAACTTAAAATAGCCGGTATTATGATGTATTGGGCTGAAGGAACTTTAAAAGGAAACTCGGTTGACTTTGTGAATAGTAATCCGGACATGGTAAGGATATTCCTAAAATTCTTAAGAGCAATATGCGGGATAAAAGAGGAACGCTTAAGGGTCTATCTGTACGCGTATTCTTATCAAAGTATCGAAACGTTGAAACGCTATTGGGGTAAAGTAACAAATATTTCTTTGAGTCAATTTACTAAACCATACATCAGGGAAGGTAATTTGAATTTAAGTCAAAGAAAAATGCTTTATGGCTTAGTGCATATTCGTTATAATGATAAACGTTTATTAAATCTGATTAAGGATTGGATAGCTGAGTATATAGAAGGGCAGGTTCCTGAGTGGTCAAAAGGGACAGACTGTGTAATTAACGCAGCGCCCTGTTGAAAAACAGGATGTAAAAGCGGGTGAATTCAGGGAAGCCCAGCACTAATTTAAAACTTTGAATTAGGTTAGTAAAATTAGTGCTGGGTAATCCTGAGCCAAGCTTTGGCATAACGCCAGAGAAGGTGCAGAGACTATTCCGTAAGGAAGTAGCTTCAGTTATTCTGGAGCGAAGCGCCCGCCGCCTAACGCCAGGTTATTAATGGCTATGGTGATGAGATAGTCCAAGCCTTAAGGTAACTTAAGGGACACTTGAAATCTGTTGCGCTTGCGCTTCGAGGGTTCAAATCCTTCCCTGCCCATGTTTATTATTCTTAAGGTAGTGAAGGTTCTCCCGCCTCACAACAACGCCTAAAATTTTCTCTGAAAATTTTAGGCGTTCGGCGGGATCAATTCGACTACATGTTTTTTCTTCACCCTTGGCTTAAAAAAACATAAGTCTCATTGAAAATCCTTCCCTGCCCATGTTTTTTGATAAATTTGAAGAGCTATCAGCTCACAGCTTTCAGCCCTCAGCTTAAAGGATAAATTTATTTATGCTGATAGCTGAAGACTGATAGCTGAGAGCTGACATTTTTTTGACTTGCGGGCGTAGTTCAATGGCAGAACACTAGCCTTCCAAGCTGGATATGTCGGTTCGATCCCGATCGCCCGCTTATAATGAGACTGTGATTTTTTAAGCCGTAGGTGAAGAAAAATCACATAGTCGAATTATCCCCGTTTTTGCACCCGATAGATTCCCTCGCAATTTCTTGAAATTGCGAAAAGATCAATGGAGGCAAAAACGGGGTCAATTCGTGTTAACAATGAAAGAAAAAGTATCTATCTTAGGTGCAGGCGGTTGGGGGACGACGCTTGCGGTTGTTTTAGCGCAAAAAAAAGACTTGGATGTCACCCTGTGGTCACCGTTTAAGGATCACGTTGATGAAATTAAAAGGGATCGTCAAAACAAGATTTTTCTTCCCGGAGTAGACATTCCGCCTTCCCTGAGTGTAACCGCCGATCTGCCGGCTGCATTGGTTGTGCCTGTTCTCATCGTTGCAATTCCTGTCGAATATTTGCGTCAGACACTCCAGAAAATAAAGCGCGTGCACGTTTCTGTTAAGGGAAAAATTTTTGTAAGCGTTATTAAGGGTATCGAAATTAAAAATTTAGTTCGTCCCAGCCAAATTCTAGCTGGGGAGCTGGGAATTTCTTTAAAACAAATTGCAGTACTTTCCGGCCCCACTATCGCTAAGGAAGTTGCTTCCGGTATCCCCTCGGTTGCAACAGTCGCGTCGCACGTTACGGCGTATGCCGCCCGTATTCAGAAATTGTTCTCCGGCACAACGCTTCGCGTGTATACTCACAATGATGTTGTCGGCATTGAGACTGCAGGAGCGCTTAAGAATATTATTGCCATTGCCTGCGGCATCTCCGACGGATTAGGATTCGGAACCAATACTAAGTCAGCGCTTATATGCAGAGGCTTGAAGGAAATGATACGGTTTGCCTCCGCCTTTAAGATCAAGCCTCCCGCGTTCCTGGGTATTAGCGGTATCGGCGATTTATGCACAACATGTTTTTCTTCCGCTTCGCGCAATCGTTCACTGGGAGAAGCAATCGGCCGCGGCGCGGCACTTGCCGAAGTCTTAGGCAGCATGAAAACGGTCGCTGAGGGTGTCGGTACGACAAAAGCGGTATACCGTTTAAGCAAAAAATATAGTATTGATATGCCCATTACCAGAGAAATATACGCGGTTCTCTATAACAAAAAAACGCCTCAGAAAGCGGTAAAAGATTTAATGGCTCGCCCCTTGAAGGCGGAATGAGATCTTTTTTAAATAGGGTGGTGTGCGCTTGTTGATTTTATACCCCGCGCTAAGCACCCGGCACTTAATGGAATGGTGTCGGCGTCGCCCCTCTGGGCTATATACCTGGCGCTCAATGGAATGGCGCCAGTATCGCCCTTCTGGGCGAGAATTGAGCGGGTATGCGCGTTTCTCGCGCAAGGAGGTTCTTATGAAGAGAGTATCGAGTTTTTTGGTTTGTTTGATTTGGTTTTTTTCGATCACAGGGTGTCAGAACACCAAGACACGCGCCGTTGAAGGTGCGGTTATTGGCGGTATTCTTGGAGCCGGCGCAGGATATGGTATAGGTCACGGTGGTCACCACGGCGGGGAAGGCGCGGCTATTGGCGCTGCCGCTGGAGCGCTTACGGGAGCGTTCGTGGGAAGTCAGATCGATAAGCCCCAATCAGAACAGTCCCAAGGAGCATCGGCAGCTAATCCTAATCAAATGAGTGTTCAGCAAGTCATAGATCTAAGTAAACAGGGTGTTCATGAGGATGTTATTGTTGATAGGATCCGGCTTTCGAATTCAAAATTTGCGCTCTCGCCGACTGATGTCACGTCTCTTGAACAGCAAGGAGTGAGCCAAAAGGTTATCGCGGTAATGCAGGGAGTGTAATTTGTTTTCGGCTACGCCGTGCCGCAGCCAAGGAGATAGTATGAGTCTTACAGTTTCAGTGCATTCAAAAGAAGCAGGGGTCTATGTTGTCGTTCCTGATGGCGTCATTGATGCTCAGACGTGCGGTGTACTTGAGAGTACACTTAAACCGTTGCTTGTGTCCCCCACAAAAGCGGTCGTGCTTGATATGACCGCAGTTTCTTATATCAGCAGTCTTGGTTTAAGTGTTATTTTCAGAACAAAAGAGGCGCTTGAAAAAAATAAAGGCGCGTTACTTCTTACCAATCTTCAACCACAGATAACTAAGGTTTTCGAAGTCATAAGAGCGATCCCTGAGTACCTTTTTGCGACTATGGAGGAGACCGATACGTATCTTGACCGGTTTCTTGCCGAGATAGAGAAAAAAGAACCCGATCAGGGCAGCGCGTAGCTCTCATGATGAGAATTAGGCTCGACACCAGCCCCTTTGTGGCTGCTCTTGACGGAGTGTATTATCCATGGTAGGGTACCCTGATGAATGAAACTAAAAAGAAAATACTGGTGGTTGACGATGAGAAAGATACCGTATTGATGCTTACTAATATCCTGCGCCGCGCCCAATACGATACGCTTTCTGCTTCAAGCGGCAAAGAAGCTTTGACGCTCGCCCGAAGTTTCTCCCCGGACGTTATAATCCTTGATATTGTCTTGGGCGATATGGACGGCGGAGATGTGGCTTTTGAGCTTTCTCGCGATCCCGCTACTGCCCACATCCCTATTATTTTTCTTACCGGCGTACTCTCTAAGGGCGAAGGTTCTAAAATCAAGACAAGCGGTAAGCGATATGTCTTGGCAAAGCCCACGACAGCAGAAGAGCTTTTTACCGTAATCAATAAAGTCTTGCCTGCGTAGCCGATTCTTTTCGTAACATGCATCATGTTGTAATCTCCTTCATAATTGCTTTGGCGAGTGCCACGATAGGGTTATTGCTTGTTCGATATCCTGCGTACGCCATCGAATTGCAGCGGAGATTTTACGCGAAAATAAACTGAAGGATAGAGCCACTCTCGATGGAAGAAGAGTTACGTAATACCCGGGCCTTGGGGCTCTTTCTCATTGGTTTTGTGTGCGCGGCGGTTATCGCATCGGTACGTGTATGTATGTAATGAAAAAGGTGGCGGCATAGAATACATATCCCTAGCTTTTTAGCTCTTTAGTCGAAAATCTCCCTTTACAGCCTTTCAGAAAGCAACTATAATAGCTTGAATATACAGGGTTTGGCCATTTTAAACAAAAATCCCCATGCTATATTTCATCGGGGGGTAGCGCAGTCCGGCTTAGCGCACTTGAATGGGGTTCAAGGGGCCGAGAGTTCAAATCTCTCTCCCCCGATCATTTGTTTATTGAGTGAAGTGCCTGATTTAACTTTGAATCAGAGTGCGGCATAGTTCTTGATTAGACTATTGATACGCCACAACGTATTATACGGTATTATCGGGGATAATATCTCGTAAGGCACGGAGGATAATAATGGAGAAGTATGGCGGTTCAGAACGAAGAAAATTTCCGCGGTTTAGCGCAAACTTTGTGGTGAGCTATCGTGTTAAGGAAGTTCCCGATGGGTATGATCTCTCGCAGACGAAAAATGTCAGCCAGGGGGGAATTCTCTTGACCACGAATCGTAAATTCGAAAAGGGAACTTTGCTTGCGATGAGTATTCGTTTTCCGTTTGTCGCCAAACGAATCGAGGTTACCGGTGAGGTAGTTGATTCCCGAGAAGTTGTGCGGGACCTTATTTACGAAACAAGGATTAATTTTCGTGATTTAGATACAGAATTCTTCAGAGAGCTTGGCGAATTTGTCCAGGGGCATTTAAAATAGACCATATCCTTTCTCTCAATAATTCCATTAATGTGGGGGCATTATGATTAAGCGTATAGGCATTATCGGTTTAGGCACGGTAGGGGAGGCTACGGTGCGGTCGCTCATGAAGTATTCATCCGTCATCGCAAATCGGACCTCACTTAAAATTGAAATCAAGGCGTTATGCGACTCCAAGGTAAAGAAGCGGTCGCTCGCCGCCAGATTTAGAATTCCTTTTACCAATGATCCCTCTCGTTTAATTAATGATCCCGATATAGATACCATTGTCGAGCTCATCGGCGGCATTAATCCCGCCAAGCAGCTTATTATGGATGCGTTGCGTTCTGGTAAGAACGTAGTTACCGCCAATAAGGCCCTGCTTGCTGAATGTGGTAAAGAGCTTTTTGCGTTAGCGGAACGAAAGAGAAAACGTATCGGCTTTGAAGCGTCCGCGTGCGGCGCAATACCGTTGATTGAAAGTATTTCTGACGGTTTGGTGGCGTGCCAGGTCCAGGAACTCTACGGGATTTTAAACGGAACGACTAACTACATTCTTTATAGAATGGGCAAGGAGCGGATGAGTTTTATCGCCGCGCTACGTGAAGCTCGTGCTCGCGGTTTTGCCGAACGCAACCCGTCTCTTGACATCGAAGGGGTTGATACGGTGCATAAGTTATGTATTTTGAGTTATCTTTGTTTTGGAATTTGGCCGAATCCGGCAAAGGTACACCGCGAAGGAATTTCGAATATCTCACTTCTTGATATTATCTATGCGGAAGAGCTTAATTACCGCATTAAGCTTCTGGCGATCGCTAAAAGAAAAGGGAACAGCCTTGATTTACGCGTTCATCCGACGCTGGTCTCTATGGATCATCCTATCTCGGAAGTTTCCTATGCCTACAATGCGGTCTCACTTGATACCGAGCCGGCAGGGAAACTCCTTTTTTATGGTCTCGGCGCCGGCGGCGGCCCTACGTCATCATCGGTAATCTCTGATATCGTAAGCATCTCGTTCTACGAGCGCGGGTTCCTGCGAAAAGAGGAAAATATTATCCTTAAGAATACCAGGAATATCTCAGCGCGGTATTATATCCGTTTCATGGCGAAAGATAAACCGGGCGTTCTGGCTCAGATCTCTAAAGTCCTCGCTTCCTGCAGCATCAGTATTGCGTCGGTTACGCAGAAGGCCTGGGTAAAAGGGAGATTTGTTCCTATCGTGATGATTACCCATGAGGCAAAAGAGGATAATATGCAGCGTGCGTTCAAGCGGATTAACGAGCTGCCCGCGATTAAAACTCACTCTCAGCTGATCAGGATTGAAAATCTATGAAGCCATATCAAGGGCTTATTGAGCGTTACCAGCGTTATCTTCCGGTTACCGCGAAAACTCCGCGTATTACGCTTCTTGAGGGAAACACTCCGCTTATTGTTGCTCCGTGTATTGCGGCGGCAGTCGCGCCGCACTGTAGGGTTTATCTTAAGTATGAAGGGCTTAATCCGACGGGATCATTTAAGGATCGCGGTATGACCGTGGCGATTTCGAAAGCAAGAGAAAAAGGTGCGCGCGCGGTGATCTGTGCTTCAACCGGCAACACCTCAGCGTCTGCCGCCGCGTACGCCGCGCGGGCAGGTATGAAATGTATCGTGATTATTCCCGAAGGAGCCATAGCGATGGGTAAACTTGCTCAGGCGCTTGTGCATGGCGCAACCGTGGTTGCGGTTCGAGGCAACTTCGATGATGCGTTACGTATCGTGCGTGAGATCTCGAGCGCTTCTGAGGTTGAGCTGGTGAATTCGATTAATCCGTATCGCATCGAAGGTCAAAAAACCGCTTCATTTGAAATATGCGATTATCTGGCGCACGCGCCACATTTTCATGTTTTACCTGTAGGCAACGCCGGTAATATCACCGCTTACTGGAAAGGGTATAAAGAATATTATTCACATAAAAAAATACAACGGCTTCCCGTGATGCTTGGTTTTCAGGCCCAAGGCGCCGCCCCTCTTGTGCGCGGGAAACCGGTCAAACATCCTAAAACCATTGCTACCGCAATCAAGATCGGAAATCCCGCGAGTTGGGTTGCTGCGGCACGCGCCCGCGATGAGTCAGGCGGCGCTATCGGCATGGTCAGCGACGCGCAGATACTTGCCGCCTATATGTTTTTGGCAAAAAAGGAAGGCGTATTTGTCGAGCCAGCCTCAGCTGCGTCGGTTGCCGGGCTCTTTAAGCTCTCGCGCGAAGGATTTTTCAAAAAGCACAAACAGAAAGAAATTACTATTGTTTGCACGCTTACCGGCCACGGCCTCAAAGACCCACAGATTGCTATACAAAGCATACAAGCCCCCGCCGTTGTTAAGCCTACGCTTGACGCAGTCCTTAGGGCTGCAGGCCTCTGATATGCACACAATGGTTTAAATAATTTTTTGAACTCATTACCAATTACGAACAACAAACTACTTTTTTTCATGAAAGGTTTCTACCAAAAATTTTCCGATATTCTAAGCCAGCTGGTTAAAGAACACTATGACATTATTCTTGAACCTCCACTCTGGGAGGTTCCGCAACGTCATGATTTTGGCGATCTTTCTTCTATGGTTGCGCTGAAGCTTGCCTCAAGGCTTAAAAAAGATTCGATTGAGATCGCGACAACACTTAAGGTAGCCTTTGAGAAGGCAATTGGCTCTGACGCGAAGTCGATAGAGATTTTAAAGCCCGGCTTTATCAACGTTTTTATTTCCCATGAAGCGCTCATTAGTTCCCTGAATGAACTCCTTACCCAGCGCGATCGATTTTTTCGTAAAGATATCAGCCGTCGTGTGCTTCTGGAATTTGCAAGTGCAAATCCTACGGGGCCCCTATCCATCGCGCATGGCCGCCAGGCCGTCGTGGGGGATGTCATCGGTAATATCCTTAGCTTTTACGGAAACAACGTTGAGAAGGAATATTATGTTAACGATGAAGGAAAGCAAATTGTTCTTTTTGCCGCCTCCATGGAGGAGCGTATTAAAGAAGCGCGTGGCGAACCGTTTCGGATTCCCGAAGACGGATATGTGGGCGAATACTTAAAAGATGTGGCAGCCGCGTATCTAGCGGAAGGCAAGGGAATGGGTATCCTTCAGTTTAGCCTTGCGTACATTCTTTCCTGGATACGTCAAGACTTAGATGCTCTGGGGATACATTTCGATAATTGGAAGAGTCAGAAAAAGCTCATTGATGATAAAAGAGTAGAAAGCGCGATCAATGAGCTTCGAGAAAAGGATTTGATTTATGAGCAGGAAGGTGTGTTGTGGTTTGCTTCAACAAAGTTCGGCGACGATAAAGACCGGGTTATTAAAAAAAGCGACGGCGAGTTGACGTATTTTGCTTCGGATATCGCCTATCACAGGGATAAACTTGCGCGGCACTTCGACGCGCTTATTAATTTATGGGGACCGGATCATCATGGTTATATCGGGCGCGTCGAGGCAGCACTGCAAGCATTAGGATACCCGAAGGAGAAACTGGCAGTTATTATTATTCAGTTAGTCACCTTGACGACGAAAGAAAAAATGTCGAAACGCAGGGGTACCGCGATCCTGCTTTCTGACCTTGTGAGCGAGGTGGGTAAAGATGCCGCACGTTTCTATTATCTGCTGCGTCGCAACTCGTCACCGCTTGAATTTGACGTTGAGCTTGCTCAGGAAGCAACTTCCAACAACCCGTTGTATTACGTGCAATATGCCTGCGCGCGCATTGAGAGTATTTTTAAGAAAACCGACATCGCTGTTTCGGTTGAAAAGAGCGTGTTTCTTAAGGAAGATTCAGAGATTATCTATCTGCGCAGCATCTTACAGTTTTCCAATTGTCTTGATAAGGCGTATTACACCAGTGAGCCCGTTTTTATCGTTGAGTTCCTTAAATCTCTTGCCGGAGATTTTCATAAGTTTTACGAAAATACGCGGGTGCTTGGGGATGACCGCGAGGTTACCGCTGCCCGCTTGAATTTACTCGAAGCGACGCGTGTAATTTTGCATTGTGGTCTTGGTATCTTAGGTATTACGCCCGCCAAAGAGATGTAGATGAAGCGAAAAAACTGGAATATTAGAGAATTAACCCCTGCCGCCGCCGAGTATGCCCAGGCATGGGGGATTTCTTCCATCCTTGCCCAGATTTTTATTAATCGAAATGTTGATGCGTGTGATATCAAGAATTTCTTAAACCCCAGCCTTACTAATCTTCATGCTGCCGCGCTTTTGCCTGATATAGAAAAGGCGACAAGCCGTGTTCAGGAAGCGGTTCGCCGCCAAGAAAAAGTTCTTGTTTTCGGTGATTACGATGTCGATGGTCTTACATCGTTGGCTATCTTTTATGAATTCGCTAAGCTTAACCGTGATTTATTTTCATTTCATATCCCGCATCGCGTCAACGACGGGTATGGTCTCAACGAACCAGCGATCAAGAAGGCAAAAAAAAACGGCGTAAGCCTTATCATTGCGTTTGATTGTGGTACAGGAGCTGATCGCGAGATCGCCCGCGCCAAGGAGCTCGGGATCGATGTGATCGTTGTCGATCACCACCATCATAAAAGCGCCAATGGTGAGTCGGTTATGCCGTATGCATTGGTTAACCCCAAGCGCCCTGATTCAATCTATCCTTTCTCTGATTTAAGCAGTGGCGCGCTCTCGTTTAAGTTCTTGCAGGCTTTAACCGGCAAGCCCTGCGTCGAGGTGCTTGATTTGGTCGCACTTTCGCTTGTCTGCGATGTAGTGCCGCTTAAAGGAGAAAACAGAATTTTACTCAAAGAAGGCCTTCGCGCGCTGCGCGCGAGCACACGCCCTTCGATAAAAGCGCTTTGTCAGGTCAGTAGCGTACGACAGGGGAATATTGATACGTTTCATATCGGATTCGCACTCGGGCCCCGGCTGAACGCGTCAGGAAGGATCGCCTGCGCGCATGAAGCGCTTGATATCTTTTTAACGGATGATCACCAGGAGGCGCTGCGGATTGCCGAAAAACTTAAAGGCTACAACGTTAAGCGCCGGGATATCGAAGCCACCATTTTAAAAGAAGCCGATGCGATGGTGGAGCGGGAGTTCGCCAATGATTACGCGATCGTGGTACATAACGATCATTGGCATCCGGGGGTGCTCGGTATTGTTGCCAGTCGCTTGACCGATAAATATTACCGGCCTTCTTTTGTAATTTCCTGCGAGGAGTCTGTCGGCCGCGGCTCGGGCCGTTCCATTCATAGCGTTCATCTTATGGAGATGCTTGCGCAGTGCTCGGAACTCCTGCAGGAGTATGGAGGTCATCGTAAAGCCGCGGGCGTGCAACTTGCCAAAACAGACATTGAGCCGTTTCGTAAGCGTCTTAATACCCTGATTGCTGAGTCTGTGGCGCCTGAGGATCTTGTGCCGGTGCTTGCAATTGAGCTGCGCATTGATTTTTCCGATATTACGATGTCGCTGGTGGGGGAGTTAGAAGGCCTTGAGCCGTTTGGCGAGGATAATCCTAAACCGCTTTTTGCCAGTTTTGATGTGGCAAAGAAAACCGCTCCTAAAAAAACGGGGATAGGTTATTCGGTTTGGTTCACTCAAGGGGGGATTACCTATGAAGGAATTGTGTACGATAAGAATATTTTAGAGATTATCGAGTTTTCTGATATGCTTGATATCGCGTATAGCTTGGAGCGTAACAGCTTCCACAATACCCCGAAGTTAGTTATCAGAGACGCGCGGTTTGCTTGTAGCGAAAGTTAGTTTACCGGCCTTGATGCATTTGGTGCATACGAGAATCTTCTGAATCTTTCCATTAACCAGAATCCTTCTTTTCTGTAAGTTCGGCGAAAATGTTCGTCTGGTTTTTCCGGTAATTTTCTTACCGACGCCGCCTTCCCGTTTTGCTTTACCTCGCCTGGCGATGGTGTTTCCAACAATCGAACCTTTGTGGCATATTGTGCATTTTCTACTCATGGGGTAAGCCTCCTAACGAAACGTACGTTTTTTTGCGCTTCCCGCGTGAAAAAACGTCTAGTTGAGTTATCCCGTTTTTGCACCTGATAGGTTTCCCTCGCAATTTCGAGAAATTGCGAAAAAATCAATGGAGGCAAAAACGGGACGGACTTCCGAAGCTGATTATTAACTTTCGTTTTTCGGAAGCTCTAAAATTACTATAATTATACCTAGCGAGCCCCATTCCTATGGGGCGAAGCATCCCGACGAATACCTTAAAAATATGGAACAGATTTTTAAGAGTGTGTATGAGTCGGGATGTTAACAATATTCTAAACTATTGGGCGTTTGAAACTTATTGTTAGTGTTTCCTTTTCTGAAGTCCTAAAATTACTATAACTATACCTATAAAGCGATTATTGTCAAGTAAAATCTACCATTTTAGCGATTTTAGCGATTCAGGGGTTGATGGTGTCTCCTGAGACGGTAAAAATATACCTCACGCACGATTATTAAATAAATTACACCATCGCTAAAAAACTAATAAAATCAAGGCTGGAAACGATTTCAAAGAACGCCGCCGGCCGTCTTGAAAAGGCGCGGGCAAGATGGTATCTTTAAGCTTGGATACAAAAGGTTCTTTCAAAAAACGTAATCCTAATACCGATAAGAGCAAACTCCGCGAAAGCGGAGGGCGGTGCGCGTGTCGTCTGATGCGGCGCGTACCCACGAACCTGTATTTACCCTAAACCACAGGTGTGGTTTAGGGGCATGGTTTGTGGCAAAGCTACAAGAGCCTAATGCCCGCAAGGGCTACGGTAGTCAGCTGCCGAAGAGTGGATTTATTAAGAACCCATAGCGGCGAGCTATGGGTTCTTTATTTATAGAAGGTGTATGATGGGTGTGTACATAAAAAGGGGAGGTGTGTCATGGTGAGAAAATCCGTGGTTATCATAGCGGCTCTGGTAATGACTGTTATTAGTTTCTCTGCGTATGCGGCTGATCAGAATGCGGCGACGAAACTGAGCCGTGGCCTCGTCAATGGCCTTACCGGCATTGTCGAAGTTCCCAAGCAGATTTATCTTGTATCAAAAGAACGCGAGCCGATTACCGGTATTACCTATGGCTTAGCCAAGGGTATTTGTTATGGTGTGTTGCGTACCGCAACCGGGGTTTATGATATCGTTTCATTTCCGATCCCCCCATATAATAAACCCGTTATGGACCCTGAATTTGTATTTGAACAATGGGAATAATAGATCTCTGAATGAGATTGTTACCTTTACATAAAGGTGGGCTTTACCCGGCCCACCTTTCTTTTTTTAGTGAGGTAGCTTTTTTCCAAGCGACCGAAGGGAGTGCCGGAAAAATGCGTAACCGAACTAATCCCGCCGGAATCAGTGAAAATTTACAAAGAAAATTTTCACTGTATGCTGTGAAGGCGGGATAGAGGGATAATACCGCTTAAGAGTAGCTTTGTGCGGGCGACCGAAGAGATGACCGGAATAATGCGTAATCGATCCGGTCGGATTATAAAGCAGTTTTTACCATGTACTATTCGCGGGATTAGCGCTTTCTGCTTTTTTGAGATACCTGGTCCCCTCTTCTCGGTTCCCCAGCGCTAAATACGCCGTTCCGATGTTGTGGTAAATGGTAGGATTGTTGTGGTCCAGTTCCAGGGCCTTCAGATAGGCATCGCGTGCGGCTTGGTAATTTTTGAGGTTACCATAAACGCTACCAAGATTAATGTAGGCTTTGCTATGGCGTGGATCAAGCGCGATGGTTGTATTGAAGTGATCGAGAGCTGCCTGGAAATCTCCCTTCGTCGCGTACACGGTTCCTAAACGATAGTGCGCTTCAGCATAATCAGGGTCGATCCTCAAACAATCCTCAAATAAGTTCTTCGCTTTCTCAAAGTCATTCGCTTTAAAGTGTGTTGAGCCTTCCTCGAGTAGCTTTTTTGCCAGGCGCTTGGTGTCGGTGCGAGAGGTTTGCTCAAGGCTTATGAGCGCTTCATCGGCTTTAATAATATATGGTTGCTGGTTGTTTTGTTTAAAAATATCGCGCGCGGCTTTGAAAGCCTGATACGCGTCATCATCCCGCCTGATTTCTTTAAGGCATAATCCGCTGTTATATCGAGCCTCGCCAAAATTGGAATTGGCGGCGAATGCTTTTTCATACCAATACAGTGCTGTTTCGTATTTCTTTTGTTTCTGTGCGCAGAGAGCCATATTATAAAAGAGAATATCTTTTTTGGGGTACGTATCAGTGATCAGGCTGCGTGCTTTCGCAAGGAGCTTGCGCGCGCCGGCGAATCTTTTTTTCTGTATCGCGATTGTCGCCAGATTAAGATAGCCTTCCGGCATCTCGGGCATCAACCTGATCGCTTCCTTGAATTCTTCTTCTGCTTTCCCAAATTCAATATCTTCGACATACTTATTGCCTTTATGGATATGTCGCTGGTAGAGCATATAGCGATCGGCTTCATCAACGACTTCAGCTTCTTGAGCGGCTTCGCTCCAGGGATATATTTCGGCAAAACATCTCCCATGCGAAGCAATCAGCGTTATCAACGCACAAAGTAAATAAATTTTAATTTTATTTTTCATATCGTCTTTCGTCCCAGCGAAGCGGTCGTCCCTCGTCCGAACGAGTCTGGCGCTCCTTGCGCCGTGCGAGCGGACGTCCTATGTCTATAACTCTTGCCTCAACTGCTTCTCTGCGTCCACTACGTCGCGATTGACCCGGCGTAAACAATGTGTAATTTTCATTTTGAGCGGTTCACTGATGATCTGGGAGGTAAGCATTTCGCGCAACACCTGGATGCTCATACGGAAATTCCGCACGATTTCGCCCTCGTCAACCCCGCATAGTTTCTCAAGGCGTTCAAAGCCGGCGCCGTCAAACCACGCCCCGGCTGCTTCTGATAGATAGAAATAAAACTTTTTACTTAATGGGAAGATACGCATCCTGCGTTCTTCGCGATGGATATCGCCGACAAACTTATTTAAATCCTTTTTAAATCTTTTAGTGGGCTTGGACAACTGTGGTTTTCCCTCGCCTTTGCGCGGTTCATATACCATGGCGACGATAATAATAAAGAGGGCGCGCGCGTCAAGGCTTTCCCAAAAGCCGTTTTCGAAAAGCTCACCCATCTGCAATTCAAAACTATACACTTTTGAGGCAAGATCCGCTTTCCAGGTTATTGAGCCGTCGGCGATATAGCGCAAGCTTTCAAGAAGGGTCATTTTCCGGCCCAGAAGATGCACCGCTTCTTTTTTCTCCCACGCGGTTGCCTGGTGGAAGTGAAATGAGCGGGGATAAATATCATAAATCTTGTCTCCCATTAGTTTATAGAGATTCAATATAGTGGCATAGCGGGAATTGAGCTGGCTGGTGATCGGTTCATACGCGCCGTACATCATATTTTGTAGCGCCGCGATATCGCAGACTTGAGCGCTTGCCTTGATGATAACGTAACCTTCGGTATCGATGCCGCGCCTGCCCGCGCGGCCGGCCATCTGGTAGAGGTCGCGTACTTTAAGGTAGGCATGTCCGCGGCCGTAGAATTTGCTGACCGTGTCAAAGACTACGGTCCTTGCCGGCATATTGATACCCAGCGCGAATGTCTCGGTGGTGAAGATAAGCTTGATGAGCCCGCTTGCAAAAAGTTGTTCGATAATTTCTTTCAGAGTTGGAAGCAGGCCCGCGTGGTGATAGGCAATACCGCGTTTAACCAGTGAAAAGAGGAAGTCGGCGTGCCCGCTTGAAAGATTAAATTTAGCGGCCAAATCTTCAAAGAGTGCGACGACGCGCGTTCTTTCTTCGCCGGTTAAAAGATCTTGATAGGAAATTTCCTGGGCCAGTTCTTCGCAGCGCCTGCGCGAAAAAGCAAAATAGAGGCAGGGGATAGCGCTTCGTTTCTTTATGTAGTCGATGAGGGTGCCCATACGGTTATATTTAATACGGCTATAGACATGATAAGGAAGTTTATGCCGTTCGTCTGTACGCAGGACGTTCCCTTTTTTTAATTCATTAAAGTTCGCGAAGATTTCATTATTGCACTGGAACATGAAATGAAGCGGCACCGGACGGTTCTTCTCAATAATTACTTTTAAGGGGAAGGCATGCACTTTTTCTAACCAATCGGTAAATTCATTGATATTGGGAAGCGTAGCCGAGAGCGCCAGCATTTTCATGGTGGGGGGAAGTAAAATAATCGCTTCTTCCCAGACCGTGCCGCGTTCGATATCATCAAGATAATGGATCTCATCGAAGATCACCCATTCGCGATGGGCAAATTCTTCGGGGTTGACCATGATTGCGTTACGAAAAATCTCGGTGGTCATAATTAAAATCGGTGCGTCGCGATTGATACTGACATCACCGGTGAGGATGCCGGTGCTTTGCGGATATTTGCGGCAGAAGTCGCGGTATTTCTGGTTTGAAAGCGCCTTGATCGGTGCGGTATAGATAATTCCTTTATTATGGTTGATGCAGTCTTCGATAATGCGTTCGGCAATCAGCGTTTTTCCCGCGCCGGTGGGAGCGCTTACAATGACCGAATGTCCGGTCGCCGCGGCGTGAATTGCTTCTTCCTGGAATTTGTCGAGATGAAAATCAGGCATGGTTTCGATCGCTTACATAGATTTGGGAGTTGGCGCAATCAAAAATATTATACCAGAAATTGGTTGTCAGGCGGGCAAAACTTTTATTGTTAGGCCATTATTTGTATTGCATTTTTGCAAGAGGGGCAGAAAGCCGTGGTTGACAAAGAAAATGGGCGATGTTATTATCTTTTTACTTTGCCGGGGTGTTGGAATGGCAGACAATCCGGTCTCAAAAACCGGTAGGGGCAACCCTGTGCGGGTTCAAGTCCCGCCCCCGGCATTTTTATCGCTTTCAAACACGTCAGAGTCCCGAACAATCAGAGGTTTTTGTCCATCAACTGCCTAAGGATGCGTAATTGACAATGTAACTTTAAAATGATATAGTTTTCTGTCTTTTTTGGCGCTTTTGGTCTTTGGTTATTGATGTTTTGTTATTGGGGAATACCGTGCTAACCGGAAAAATGCAATTGAAAAGCCGAAAACTTTATGAATCAAAATAGTGTTCATAGTTATGCTAAACGCATATTGGATTAAAAGAGACAACATTTTTCCGGCATACCCCGCCGTTTCCCGAAATTTCCCGTTGAAATTTCGGCGGCGGCCCGTGCGCAGCCTACCCGCTAGGGTATTCGGGCAAAAAATGCCTGTCCCGTTTCCTCTATTTAAGTATTAAGGTTCGGGACGTCCCGCACCTTAATATATTATTCTAGAGTAACGGGACTGAGAAGCGTGCATTTTTTGGGTTAAGCGGTGTTGGGGCCGTAGTACAGTTGGGAGTACGCTTGACTGGCAGTCAAGAGGTCGGGGGTTCAAATCCCCCCGGCTCCATTTAATCGATAGGCAGAAATCCTCGGAGTTTCAATCCGAGGATGAAAGCGTGACGATTACCTCGAGAAATTCCGTAGGAATTTCCGAGACTAAGTCCCTGAAATTGCTGGCAATTTCTAGGGGTCCCGCGAGGTCGGCAAAATTATCCTGCTCGCAAAGCGAGCGTGAGAATTTTGCCGTATATGGCCGAGTAGGGATTATACAGAGACTCTGGGCTAAAACCCGGAGAAGTCCATTGAGCTATCAGCTCGCAGTCTTCAGCCATCAGCTTTTAAGCTGTAAGCTGACAGCTGACGACTGACAGCTGAAAGCTTAACTATCTTGCTTATCCTCGGTTGTCAAGTTTCCAGTGCAGGGAAAATCTATGAGGCGGTGGCGAGGGCAAAGAAGCTGGGTTGCAACACCATGCAGATCTTTGTCCGTAACCCCCGGCAATGGAGAAAGTCTTCGCTCGGCCCCGAAGACATCGCGCTCTTTAAGGAACGCGTTGCCCAAGAGCATATAAACCCCGTTATTGCCCACATCCCGTATACGCTTAATCTTGCGTCCATCAAGCAGAGCTTTCATAAAGTAACAATCAGAGAGTTTATACAGGACCTTCTGGAGGCGCATAAGCTGGGTATCCAGTTTTTAGTAACACATCCGGGTTCGCATAAGGGCGGCACCGAAGAGGAGGGCCTTGAAAAGATTTCGCAGGGTTTAAAGAAAATCCTTAAAGAAACTAAAAAAAATGCCTCAACGCAAATTTTGCTTGAGAACACCGCCGGAAGCGGCCGCTGGCTGGGGTATAAGTTTTCGCAACTACGCGTCATCTTTGAAGCGCTTAAATGGTCAGAGCGTCTGGGCTTATGTCTTGATACCGCGCATGCCTGGGCCGCCGGCTATAAAATAGATGAACGAGAGGGCGTTGAGGCGCTTGTTGCTGAAATCGACCGGGAAGTGGGACTTGACCGGCTTAAGGTGATTCATGTTAACGATACCAAGGATAAGCTTGATTCTCGCAGGGACCGTCATGCTGATATCGGCGCGGGGCAGATCGGTAAAAAAGGATTTTATTATATCGTCAATCACGCCAAACTCTCTCACGTTGCCTTTATTTTAGAAACACCGAAAGATAGCGACGAAGATGATATTCGTAATCTTGGTGTAATACGTAAATTGTATAGTGGCGGTTAAAGAGCTTATCGATCAGGACCGTATTAGCGGTAATTCGCGTTTTTAATTCGCGGTAATTAGCGTAAATCAATGGAATACAACAAAACAATCGACAAAAAGTGGCAGGACTTCTGGGAACGCGAGCGCATCTTCAACACCGATGCGGCTACTGCGCGCAATAAATATTATTGCCTGGTAATGTTTCCCTATCCGTCCGCAGCCTTGCATGTGGGCCATGCCCGCAACTACATTATTGGTGACGCGGTTAGCCGCTACAAGCGTATGAAAGGCTTTGACGTGCTTGCGCCCATGGGTTTTGACGCCTTCGGTCTTCCCGCGGAGAATGCCGCAATTAAAAGCGGGATCCATCCCAAAACTTCAACGTTAAATAATATCGTTACCATGAAGAATCAACTTGCCTCCTGGGGTATTGGCTATGACTGGGAGCGCGAGGTCATTTCCTGTCTTCCCGAATATTACCAATGGACACAGTGGATCTTTTTAAAGCTCTACGAAAAGGGCCTTGCCTATAAAAAGAAAGCCGCCGTCAACTGGTGTTCTTCCTGCATGACCGTACTTGCCAATGAGCAGGTGGTAAATGGCTCTTGCGAGCGCTGTGATACCAACGTTGTTGAGCGCGACCTTTCCCAGTGGTTTTTTAAGATCACCGATTACGCGCACGTCTTGCTTGATGATATCAAGCTTCTGACTCGCTGGCCCGAGCGCGTTAAAACTATGCAGACGAATTGGATCGGTAGAAGCACCGGTGTGAACATTAATTTTAAGGTCGAGGGCAGTTCAAGCATACTTACTTGTTTCACCACGCGCGTTGATACTATTTTTGGCGTTACCTACATGGTGCTTGCTCCGGAGCATCCGGCAATTCCCGATTTAATTAAAGATAATTCTGATCGCGAAAAGATTTTAGCATGTATCGAAGCTGCCCGCGTGCAGGATAAAGCCGAGCGTTCCTCAGCCCAGGCTGCCAAGAACGGTATTTTTACCGGCCACTACGTAATAAATCCCGTAAATGGCGAGCGTGTTCCCTTATGGATCGCCAATTACGTTTTAATGGAGTACGGCACCGGCGCAGTTATGGCAGTGCCCGCTCACGATGAGCGCGATTTTCAGTTTGCCAAAAAATATAATCTTGGCCTAAAGGTCGTCATTGATAATCCCAAACAACCGCTTCATGCCGCTTCAATGAGCGCTGCCTACGTTGATAGCGGTGTTATGGTAAACTCTAACCAATTTAACGGCATGACGAATGGTGCAGCTATGGAGAAAATTGCCGACTGGATGGAAACAAAAAAAATCGGCGCTCGCTCGGTGCATTTTCGCCTGCGTGATTGGTTGATTTCCCGGCAGCGTTACTGGGGCGCGCCTATCCCGATTGTTTATTGTAAATCCTGCGGAGAGGTTCCGGTTCCTGAAAAAGATTTACCGGTCCTGCTGCCTGAGAACGTTGCTTTTAAGCCTACCGGCCGCTCTCCGCTTAATGATAGTCAGGATTTTCTTAATACCGCGTGTCCCCGTTGTGCCGGCGCTGCTACGCGCGAGACCGATACCATGGATACGTTTGTTGATTCAAGTTGGTATTTTCTGCGCTATATTTCTCCTCACGATGCGCATCAGCCTTTTGAAAAGAGCCTGGTGAACAAATGGCTTCCGGTTGACCAATATATCGGAGGAGTAGAGCATGCGATTCTGCATCTTTTATATTCACGTTTTATCACCAAAGTTATCCATGATTTAAGGTACGTTGATTTTAAAGAGCCTTTTAGCGCGCTCTTTACCCAAGGCATGATTGTTAAATCCGGCGCCAAGATGTCCAAGTCAAAGGGTAACACCGTGGCACCCGACTATATTATCGAGAAATACGGCGCTGACGTGATGCGGCTCTATATTCTTTTTATGGGCCCGCCGGAGAAAGATGCGGAGTGGCAGGACGAAGGCCTGCAGGGCGCCTGGCGCTTTATCCAGAGGGCGCTGCGCTGTGTGGATATGGTGCGCGATTATCGCGATATGCCTGCGGAGGGAGAGTTTAATAATTACGAAAAAGATTTAGTGCGTAAGATCCATTCAACGATTAAAGATGTAACCGAAGACCTTGAAGGCGCGTTTCAGTTTAACACTGCTATCTCGCGCATCATGGAGCTGGTTAATCAGATCTATAAAAGCATCAATGAAGGAACGTTACGCAAAGAGATCTTTAAAGAAGCAGTGGAAACGGTTTTTTTGCTTCTTTCTCCGTTTACTCCGCATATCTGTGAAGAGGTCAATGAAGCCCTGGGAAATCGCGGTTCGATCTTGCGTCGGTCCTGGCCAAGCTTTAAAGAAGAGCTTTTAAAAACAGAGGAAGTCGAAATCGCCATCATGGTAAACGGTAAAGTGCGCGAGAAACTTATGATCAATGTCAGCTGGGGTAAAGACGAGATCGAGAACAAAGCGCTTAAGCTCGATAAGGTAAAAAACTTCCTTGGTGCTACTGTGCCCAAAAAGATCATCTACGTAGAAAAACGCATGCTTAATATAGTGGCATAAGTTCAATGGCACCCCTTGCTCAATACGTTTTACTAATCACTTATATGCCAGAATACATTTGCCCTCATTGTAAAAATCCTATTTATGACGACGAGGCTACGTTGTGTCTTTATTGTGGTGAGAGTCTGGATCGGGCCATCGGCTTTATGGGAAGGATAAAGTACTCGAGGCCAAAAGTAATCGCTATCACCGTTACGCTCGCGGCGATATTGAGTTTTCTTCTGTTTGTGCTGAGGTGATTTTTTCATAAGTTTGCCTTGGTAATTCCTGTGATATTTTAAGTCTTTCTTACTGGTGGAGGTGTGGTATAATCAATATGTAACGATGCAGTAATCGTTTTTTAGGGTCCCTTATATGTGTTCAAACGGGTAATAAGGTATTTCAAAAAAGAGACGGAGGTGCTTTATAGGTAATGTAGGGTAATGGTCACAGGGGTTCGTGTTAAAAGTTTCAGGTACGAGTAGGTGTAGCGAGAAAAATGGAGGTTTACAATGCACACAGGAAAAATTAAAAAATTGGTTCTCGATAAAGGGTTTGGTTTTATAGCCGACGCTGACGGCACCGATGTGTTTTTTCACAAGAGCAATCTTGTGGAGATTACGTTTGAAACCTTGACCGGCGGGGAAGAAGTTACTTTTGAAGTTGAAAAAGGCCCCAAAGGGGCACGCGCGATTAACGTGACCCTTGTGAATAAATAGGTAGATTCGATCTTAAAATGTGTCCCTGCGCGTTTTTGCGTCGGGACACATTTTAGGTATAATCCAACTGTGTCCGACAGAAGAGCGCCTCAGTATTCTTCGCTAACGTAAAATATCTGCTCTCTTAATGGAAAAGCAGTATAGAATAAACCAACTGGAAATATTTTCTGAAAGGGGATCGTGACAATCTTGTTAACTATGCTTCCGGGCGCCTATCACCAAATGAGATAACGAAGATGTCCGGCTGTCCGTATACTGGAAAAATATTCTGCCCATCAGAAAATTTTTCCAGAACAGCTCGGACACGCCAGCTTCGCTGTCAGATTTTTCGGGAGCGTCTCGGCCAATAGGCTTTGCTGATTCCGCGTGAAAATTTTTAACAAAATTTTCACGCTATACAGGAATCGCGAAGGATTAATTCGGCAACGCACTTTTGGTCTTTGAAAGTAAAATATTTTAGTCATTGCTCCGACTCACAAAGATGTTGTGAAATTCTCTTTGATAATTTCACAACGTTCGTCGGGGTTAATCCCCTACGGGGACAATTCAGCTAAGCCTTTTTATAAAGAAGCAAAAAGGCAAGCTTCATTGTTCGCACTATAATTTTTGATGCGTCTTGGAGACTTGTAAAAGTAGGGGTTTCATTGTCCCTTGCGCCTACATACCGGTTACATTTCCCTGAAATGTAACCGGAGCGCCTCGGGATTAATTCTCCCCATTTTGCACCCGATAGGTTTCTTTCGCAATTTCCTCACCGCAGGGCGGCAAGGAAATTGTGAAAATATCAATGGAGGCAAAATGGGGATCATTAAGGAGTCAAATGGAAAAACAGTCACCGATTGGGCCGGATATTGCGGGGTTAATTACTAAACTACAAGAGCAGATCACTTCGTTGGAAAGGAAGGTTGATGTTTTGATCAACCGTTCTTTATCAAAACCGGCTGAAAGTAAACCTGCCCCTCAGTCTTTTTCTAAGCCTCTTCCTCAGCCGGGAAATACGTTCGCTCAAGCCGTAGGACGGCACGATAATCGTTTTCAGCCGCACACTCGGCCGGATAATCGCTTTCAGTCTCAGGCAGGAATAAGGCAGGACAATTACTTTCTGAATGGAAACAGGCAGGATAATCGTTTTCAGACCGGTAGTCATGACAATCGTCAGAGAGAACGCATTCTGCATAAGGCTATTTGCGCCGAGTGTAAGAAAGAATGCGAAGTTCCTTTCAGGCCTATTGAGGGGCGTCCGATATACTGCCAGGGCTGCTTTGCGCGCCGTAAAGCCATAACCTCGTTTAAACCAAACTTTGACAAAAGGCCGCAGGAATTAATTCCTGCTCGGACAACCCTTGTTGGTGTACCTTATGCCGGTAAATCGCAGACGAGTGAAAAGAAAAAGAGTGACACAAATAAAAAGCCTGCCGGAAAGAAAAAGACGGTTACCAAAAAGAAATTGAGAAAATAGGATGATGGGCGACCGAAGGATTTGATCTTCACGTTCCGTGGGAATGCTGCATTGGGCCGTATTACGTGTAGATTAATAAGCTACAAATCCCGGGAAAACAGCGCATGCCGGTTTTTAGCATTGGAGTGATGTAAGGAGGAGGCGACAATGGCAGATATGAGCAATAAACCGGAATTTGAACACACAATAGAAGCAGAATAAAACTCAAAACGGGCAAGAGAGAATATTTTATCCCATCCGATATAGAATGAAGAGTGTTTGTTTAATAATTTCAATTCTCATGATCCCTTTCATCTGCTTTGCAGAAGAGCCTGCTATCGTCGATGTTGCCGCTCCCCGAATAATAAACAATAACGCGTATATTCTTTATGTTCCAGGCGGCATGAAAGCTGACCACAGGTATCCTTTGGTGGTGGCGCTTTCTCCAAATGCGCATGCTGAGTCTATGCTGGGAGCTTGGAAAGACGTATCGGAAAGATATAAGTGGATTATTCTTGCTTCACGGGAACATAAAAACGGAATGGATTTCAAGGTTATCGGTAGCGCTCTCTCAAGTACCATCAGGGCGGTGGTCGCGCGCTATCCTGTGGATGAGAAAAAGATCATCGCGACAGGTTTTTCCGGCGGAGGAATGTCAGCTCATTATCTTTCCATGGCATATCCAAATTTGATATCGGCGGTCGTTGTTAATACCGCAATGATCAATGAATACTATTTCGGCGGTAAGCATTATGGTTATCCGAGGAACAAAATTGCAGTTTTTTTAGCCAGCCCAACTGATTTTCGGTACGAACAGATGAAGCTTGATCGTAATTTCCTGGAGCGCATTGGCTGGAAAACCAGATGGATTGAGTTTGAAGGAGGCCACGCCATAGCGCCTGCTAAAGCTTATCAGGAAGCCGCGGTGTGGCTTATCGAGGAATTACATTAAAGAATTCAGGTCTGATTTCAATTGATCGTGTTCTCGAGATCTGCACGAGGAGGTAGAGATGAATGAAAAGACGCTTCGTATCGTTAGTTTTGCACTATTGGCCGACACTCTGGTCTATGGTGCTGTGGTTTTTTTATTGCACAAAAATAATATACAACATTCTATGCACGGTACATCGCAATGGTATTTTGTGCTGGTGCCGGCTTTGGTAATCCTTTTTGGAGCGGGTAGTTTTAAAAAAATATTCTGGGATCTTCAGAAAAAGCAGGCAGCAATCGGGTCGCAGGAGATATTCTTTCGGAAAATTTATATCGTAACGATTATTACCTTAGGGATGGTTGATTCCCTGGGCATTCTTGGCCTCATTATTTTTATCCTTACCGGGGCGATGAATTTACCCGTTCTTCTGCTCGTTCTTTCTTTCGCGGGAAAACTCATTAATTTTCCTACAGGAGAATATATTAATAACAAAAAGCGTGAGCTTAATCTTCCCCCGCATTGATTTTTTGAAAAAGCTAGAATTTTAGATTTCAATGTGAAATGTTTTGATTCGTGGTAATTCGCGTCCCCATAAATCGTGTAAATTCGTGCTGTCATGTTTACCCTCACCGCCCGCGAGCGTAAGGCGTTACTTTTTATCGCACTGGTGATCATCGTCGGCGCGGCTGTGCGATACTACTGGATTAAAACAAAAACAAACGCCCCAGTTTCTTACGTAGAGCGGCAGGCCGCACCCACCACGCTTATTAATGTCAATAACGCGCACGCGGAAGATTTAGAAAAAATTCCCGGCATCGGACCGGAACTTGCCCGTCGTATCATTGCGTTTCGCGCTCAAAACGGCACATTCAAAACACTTTCAGATCTAACGAAGATAAAAGGTATTGGCGCTAAGAAAGTGAAGGCGATAGAGAAGTATATTGCTTTTTAGCTCTTGGTTTTGGCCAAAAGAAAAAGCCAAGCCACGGCCCTCTGGCCAGCAGCTTACAGCTATTAGCCATGACGACGGATACAAACGCTGGAGACTGAAAGCTTATCCTTAAGTATGTTACAAACAATCTTTAAGCCCCGTCACCTTAACCTCTGGCTTTTTATTGCAGTTGCTTGTGGTATTGTCCTTGCTTCATGGGTGAATTTTTTTTGGGTGTTTCTGTTTCTTGCACTCGCAGCTGTCTGTGCGGTTTTTTTCTTTCATAAAAAAAATCGTTTCATTGCCTCCGATATTTCTATCCTTTTTTTATTTGTAAGCCTCGGCGCTACGCTTGCAAGTGCGTCCTATCAGGATCCGGAGGCATTATTGGAACGCGCGCTTACCTATGAAGTCGCGGTAACTTCTTTGCCGCAAATCCAAGGCCCGCGCCATGTTTTTACCGCCACTGCTACTGCCTGCGGTATTCGTCTAGCCCGGCCGGTGCGCGTGGTTGATTATACCCGTTCCATGGAGTTTCGTGCGACCTATAAAGTTTTGGCGACCTTGCGTGCGCGTATCTATGAGGGGAATTCATTTTATACGTTGTGGATAAAGTCAAATGCTTCGCCTATTTCGCAACCAATGAACGTGGTTGATAGGTTTAACCAGAAAACAGCGCTTTATGTGCTTGATGTTTTTAAGAAAAACGTAAGCGAGGAAGGGTATCGTTTTCTTTCCTCGGTATTTTTGGGCAGGCGCGAACTCTTTCGGGAGGGAGGCCGAATTTTTACTGATGCAGGTATCGCGCACCTGCTTGCTATCAGCG
Organism: Candidatus Omnitrophota bacterium; assembly: GCA_043823745.1. Lineage (GTDB taxonomy): Bacteria > Omnitrophota > Gorgyraeia > Duberdicusellales > 4484-171 > JAQTOI01. Next base: position 42,944 of record JBDRAN010000056.1, read on the forward strand.
GTTCGAATATCGCGCTTACCGGCCTTGTTTTCTTTTTTATCGCGCGCATGTTTTATATGCCATACCGGCCGGCGATTATTACGTCCCTTATTTTTATCATTATCTATACGGTTATCAGCGGCGCTAATCTTCCGACGGTACGCGCGACGCTGATGTACTCTATTTTTACCGCAGGGTTTTTTTTGCAACGTAAGATAAACCCTTTTAATTCATTAGGCCTTGCGGGCCTGGTGTGCTTATTGCTGAATCCCGCCTCGCTGTACGACGTGGGGTTCCAGTTGTCGTTCCTCTCGGTTGGGTCGCTGATTGCCGGATTTAAAATCTTTCCTTTTCGTGCTACGCGTTTTGCGTTCATCAATGGTGCGGCCTATACTTTGTTTTCGTCGGTTTATGTTTCGATTGTAATCCTACCCCTTGTTTCGCACTATTTTGGCAGGGTGTATTGCGCCGGGATTCTTTATAACGTGATCCTGATCCCTTTTTTCAGCGGTATTTTAATCATTAATTTTCTGCTCTTGATTTTTTCTCCCTTTGCGCCTCTCGCGCAGGCTATCGGCGCGGTACTTTCGCTGCTTATATATGTATTCGATATTCTCGCTGCCCGCCTCGGGGGCTTGAGGTTCTCGTTTATTGATTTTACCTTTCCGTTGTGGTTGGTCACCGTATATTATGTGTTGCTTATTGTGTTTCTATGGTATTGGTATCGTTCTCCTCGCCATCGACAGCATGGCCTGTAGCTTTGACTTAAGGAAGTCAAACTACGGCCCTCTGGCCGGGGGCTTTGGCTATGTACCTCGCGCTTAAAGGTATTGCGCGAGCATTGCCCCTCTGGGCAAGAAGTCAAACTACGGCCCTCTGGCCGGTGGCTTTGGCTATGTACCTCGCGCTTAAAGGTATTGCGCGAGCATTGCCCCTCTGGGCAAGAAGTCAAACTACGGCCCTCTGGCCGGTAGCTCGGAGCTTATATCTGACAGTTCTTTATTTGGTTTGACAAAAAGCCTCGATTTTGATATAGTTTTTAAGATTTACCCCCCTGATACCCGCTCGTACGGCGTCACGAACGCATAGGCGGGAAGGAGTGATTATTACTATCATGAAAAAGAAAGTTTTTATCTTCTCGCTTTTATGTTTTTTTTGTTTAAACGCCTATTCGTTTTGGATCTGGTCTCCTAAAACCCAGAAGTGGAAAAATCCAAAATATTCTCCGTTGGCAACTCCCTTTTTACAATTTAAAGAAGGTGAGAAGTATTTTGAGGCCAGCGAATATAAGGAAGCATCCGCTGCCTTTAAGAAGCTTCTTATTCATTATCCTGATTCCCAGGAGGCCGCAGAATCTCAGTATTATCTTGGCCGATGCCTCGAGGAGATGGGCCAGCCATATCAGGCGTTTCTTGAGTATCAGAAAGTCATTGACTCATACCCAAACTCCAAGCGCATCAATGAGGCGGTAGAGCGGGAGTATAAAATTGGCGAATATTTCTTGAATCGCGAGTCAAAGCAATGGATGGGTGTTACGTTGTATGATTTTGTAGAGCACCCATCGATTGAGATTTTTAAGAAGATTGTTGAGAAGGTCCCTTATTCGGCTCAAGCATCGCAGGCGGAATATAAATTAGGGCTGTTGCTTATGAAGTTGAGCCGTTTTGATGAAGCGCGAGAAACATTTCAGAAAGTTCTTGATAACTATCCTGATAGCGAATGGGCAACGCCGTCGCGATATCAACTGGCAATCGCGACCTCTAAAGCTTCGCCCGGTGTGGGGTATGATTCAACGACGCTGCAGGAGGCTTCAAGGCGCCTGGATGAGTTTATTAAAAAGCATCCGGATGCTCAGATTTCCTCGCAGGCCGAAGAGCAATTAAAAGAGTTGCGCAATAAAGAAGCGAGGAAAAACTTCGATATTGCTAGTTTTTACGAAAACCAGGATAAATATGAGAGCGCGATTCTTTATTATAAAATGGTGTCCACGCGTTATCCGGACTCTGACTACAATCAGCCCGCGTTGGAAAAAATAAAAGAATTAAGTCCGCTAGCTGAAGGAAATCTTACTAAGAAAGAGTTTCTTGAGCAGGCGAAACAAGAAGAGCAGGAACGTATTCGGCAGGCCAAAGAAGCGAAAGCCGGCGAGCGATACCTCCAGAGAGAGAAAAAAAGAGTAGATGCCCTTGCGCGTAAGCACGCGATTATTCAAAAGAATAAAGAGGAAAAACAGAAAACGGTAGAAGAAAAGAAGGAAAAAAAGAAGAATGCAGCCCAGAAGAAAAAAGCGCTCAAAGCGCAGCAAACTCAGCAGAAGCTCGAAACGCGCGCCCGTAAGGAAAAAATAAAACAGGAGCTTGCCGCGCAAAAGAAAGCAGAAGCGCAAGGCGCGCTCCGCAAAAAGCGCGAGCGAAAAGAACTTAAACAGCTGGAAAAGGCTGTGGCAAGAAAAGCTTCACAAACAAAATCTAAGAAAAAGACAATATTTAATTTTTGGAAGTCATCGGTGCGGGAGCCTGCGACAACAAACTTCGAGCCTGTGGCTGTCGATGTGGACGAGGCAGCCGCGCAAAAAACTCAAGCGTCAGAAAACGTATCTTCCGCAGAGCTCGCGGCAGGACTACCGCAAGGCAGTGAGGTGGAAGAATGACGAAGTGGCTGTGGGGTGTTGTATTGGTCGTAAGTCTTTCCGGGTGTGGATACACCACGAAAGGGTTCGTGTATGAACATGATCGGATTGTCGTTGTGCCGGCGGTCGATAAAATCAGCATTACCGCTGAAAACAGAAAATATTCCCAGTACCAAAGTTATCCCGTGCTGCTTGAGAAACGTTTTACGAGTGTGCTTGTCGGACGGTTTAACCGCGACGGCCATTTAAAAGTGACGAGTAATAAAGCTGACGCACTTCTCTTGGAATGTGTTATCACCGATTATCAAAAAGAAGCGGTGCGATATTCCGACAGCGATGACGTGAGAGAGCAGCGCCTGCGTCTGCATGTGCTGATGAAGTTATCGAATGCCCGGGGCGAGACGATAAAAGAGCGTGATGTGGTGGGCGAATCAAGTTTCTTTCTTGTCGGACCAAACCGCAAAAGCGAAGCGGTTGCCCAGGGTGAACTTATCGATGACGCCGCCCGTAGAATCGTGGAAGCAGTTGTTGAAGAATGGTAACGCTTCAAGAGAGACTCTTTTTAATTACCGGCCCCCAATTCTCGCAACGCCAGCGAGCCCTCGAGGTTATAAAAAAGAAAGTCTTCAGAGATCTTTCCGCATTTAATCTTCTTACCTTTTACGCCGACGATATTGAACTTAACGATTTTAGCGAGAAGGTCCTGACTGTTTCTTTTGAGGGCGCACGGATTATTCTTATCAGAGACGCGTTACGTTTATCAGCCGAAGTCCGCCAATTTATTTTTGAGAATATAAAGAAAATAATTCTTTCAAATTGTATCGCGCTTGAGGTGGAGAAAGAATATAAGCGGTTACAGGAAGAAAAAAAAATTACCACTGATACGCTGTTTGGTTTGTTCTTCGCGCAGGCCACGATTCTTAAAACGGCGCCCGCCCTCGATGAGCAGGTGACCTTTGAAACCTTCAAAACAAATCTCTTTCGTCGGGACCTTCCCGGCTCACTCTATGCGCTCCAGGCACTTTTTTCGCAGCGGACGCGCGATGACCGACTCGGGCTTCAGATTTTGGGCCTCTTAATCTCGGCAGGCGCTCAGGAACGTGACCCCGGGAAAAAGGAAAAAAAAATGATTTATTTGTGGGAAGCGGATAGGGCGATCAAGGAAAAGGGGATAGACTCGCAGACGGTTCTTTCCGTGGCCCTGACAAAGATACTTAACACATAAAACCTTAGCAATGTTCCTGCCTGTAGGCAGGAACGCGTGAATGCTTTGAATTGATGGTTATGCTTTAGACTGGGTATTGAGGAGTTTCGTGAGACGACTTTTCTTACGTGACGCTTTTCTCGGGTGTATCAGATTCTTTGCGGCAGCTTTGTCTAATATGGTATAGACTTCGCGTAACGCCTCGGCCTTTACCTTTGAGTCTTTTTCTTCCAGAGCTTTCTTGAATTTCTTGATTGCCGAGGTAATATTGGCTTTAAGGGAGAGATTTCTTTTGTGCCTCGTTGCGTTTTGACGTAAATCTTTTTTTGCTGCTTTTCTTTGGGGCATATTTATCTCCTTTTTTCAACGCTAATTTTCACGAATTAAAGACGAATTCCCACGAATGAAAAGTGGTAATCCGTATCTACGGTACCGTAATAGAGTAAAATTTTATAGGAATAAGCTAAAAGTGTCAAGGGGTTTGTTGTGCTCTACAAGCTACAAGCCCCAGGTTTAAAGAGCAAAGGGTTTGCTGTTGAGGCTTGTACCTTGCGATTTGTAACCTGTGGCTTTGGCATAAGGTTGCCAAACCACGGCCCTCTGGCCTGTGGCTTTGGCTCATGGAACGAACCCACGGCCCTCTGGCCTGTGGCTTTGCAAAAATGTTCAAAAAAGTCATAAAAAATACAACTATTATCAGCGCGGGGACGCTTGCGTCACGGGTTCTGGGGTTTATCCGGGATATCTTGATCGCGCGCTTTTTCGGGACTTCGGATATTCTCGAGGCTTTTTTGGTGGCGTTTCGACTACCCAATATATTTCGCAGCATCTTTGCTGAAGGGTTCACCGACTCGGTGGCAACACCGGTGCTTTCGGAATATCAGAATGAGCGGGAGAAGCTTTTTGAGGTGGGCAATCATCTCTTGCTCATCTTTTCCATTGTTCTTTCCTGTTTTACAATACTTGGCATTGTTTTTAGCAAGTACCTTGTATTGGGATTTGCGCCCGGATATGCCGCAAATGTAGAAAAATTTACGCTTGCGGTCTCTTTTACGAAAATTACCTTTATATATCTTTTGTTGATCAGCCTCTCGAGTATTGCGGTTTCTATTCTCTATGCCCTCAAAAAATTCTTTGTACCCGCGATCAATCCTATATTTCTCAATGTTGTGTTTATTCCGGGGATACTTCTGTTTGGTAATTCTTTAAAGACCTATATCCTTGTTATATGCGTGCTGGTGGCAGGGTTTTTTGAATTGCTTTTTCCCTGCGTAGCGCTCGCGCGATACGGATTTGTTTTTACGTTCGTGCGCCAAATACGGGATATTCGCGTAAGCGTGGCTACGGCGTTTCGGGATCCTACGATACGCAGAATGCTGAAGTTATTTCTGCCGCGTGTCTGGTCAAGCGTCGTTTACCATCTGAACGTTTTTCTTGATACGGTATTCGCATCCTTAACATTCATTACCGGCGCCGGCGCGCTTGCCGGCATTTATTATGCTAACCGGCTCATCCAATTTCCGTTTGCATTGATCGCGCTTGCGATTGCTCCGGTGATCGTCGTTGACTTTTCTTCCTATCATAAGGAAGGAAACACTCAGGATTTTAAGAAACTTCTCGTTTTTTCATTTCAAAACATTGTTTTCTTTATCGTTCCTGTTTCGGTTGTTTTCGTTTGCATCCCCGACATTATTCTTGATGTCCTTTTTAAGCGCGGGGAGTTTGGCGTTTCATCTCTTGCGATTACGTCGTCGGTTCTTTTCTTCTATTCGTTCGGACTTTTTTTCTTCTGTCTCATAAAGCTTTTTGTTACTACGTTTTATTCACTTAAAGATACGGTGACTCCCGCGCGCACCGCTACGATCGCGCTTATTATCAACGGCGTCGCAAGCGCCATACTGATGTTTCCGCTTAAAATCGGCGGCGTGGCGCTTGGAACAAGTCTTGCCGCAATTGTTAACTGTATTCTTTTATACCGAGCTTTGACCAGGCGGCTTGGGGTGATTGACTGGGGGGATACCGGCAGCCAGTTTATTAAGATTTTAATGGTTAGTGTTCTTTTGGGGGCACTTTCCCGTTTCCTCTGGTTTATCTTTCCGTTTAATAAGTATTTACGCATTGTTTGTGTCGCCGCAATCTACGGATTTTTCTTTGTGGCAGCAGGCTACCTCTTCAAATTTAAGCAGATTCTCTACTGCAAACAATGGATCTTAAAGAAAAGATAAAAACACTCCCCTCTGTATGCGGCGTCTATATCATGAAGGACGTCGTCGCCCAAACGCTCTATGTCGGCAAGGCTTCTTCGTTGCGTCGTCGTGTCACGAGCTATTTTTCTCCGAACGTTTCCATTAAAACCGGCCTTTTAGTCGATCATATCGCTGATATCGAATATATCGAGTGCTCAAGCGAAGAACAGGCGCTTATTTTAGAGGCTGCGCTTATCAAGGAGCGTCAGCCCCGGTATAACGTCTTATTGCGAGACGACAAGAGCTATCCGTACGTGGAGATGACGTCTGAATTATTTCCTCGGATATTTGTGTCGCGGCCCCGGCGCAAAACTGTGGGTACTTTTTTTGGCCCGTATCCTGACGTAACGAAGGTGCGTGCGGTGTTGGTGATGATACGTAAAATTTTTCCGTATCGATCATGTCGCGTAATGCCTAAAACCGCCTGTCTTTTTTATCACCTTAGATTATGCTGTGCGCCTTGTATCGGAAAAGTCAACATCACCGATTATGCGGCTATAACGGGTGGCGTTGCGCGGGTTTTGGCCGGAGAGCGCCGCGAGCTTACCGGGGAGTTGGAAAAGAAGATGATCGAGTTTTCAAGCCAACAGCGTTTCGAAGAAGCCAAATTTGTGCACGAGCAGTTGTTGGCACTTGCCGCATTGTATCAGGGCCATGTCCTGACCCATGAGTTGATCGCCTTAAAGGAGGCGCTCGGGCTTTCCGTTGTGCCGCTGGTCATTGAGGCGTTTGATATTTCCTGTTTAAGCGGCTCGCATGCTACCGGGTCGCTGGTGGTATTTCGTGACGGTGTTCCCGATAAAAATAGCTACCGGCGTTATCGCATTAAAGAAGCCAAAGGCGTTGATGATTATGCGATGATGCGGGAGGTTGTCAGTCGCCGGTATCGGCGCCTGGTCGCGGAGAAAAAGCCGCTTCCCGACTTAATCATTATCGATGGAGGAAAGTCCCATGTTGAGGCTGTCGCTGGTGTGCTCGTAGCTGGAGCGCGTACGATTCCGCTTATCGGTATTGCCAAGCGTAATGAAGAGATCTGGTTTCCGCAGGCAAAAGCCCCACTCCTGATCCCGCGACGCGACGCGAGCCTGAAGCTTATTCAGCGGCTGCGTGATGAAGCGCACCGCTTTGCGCGAAAGTACCATTTGTTATTGAGAAGGAAGAGATTTATAAAGTAAATTAGTATCACGTCGTATGTATCATGTTTTTTTGAGATGTATTATTGATAAGATGTGTTCACGCTGTATCATCTCGTCATGCGTTAAACGGTTGCGCAGCCCCTCGCGGGACGCACTGGTGTGCAGCCCCTCGTCGGGACGCACTGTCCACCAGGACGTCCTGCTGGACTGGTGTGCAGCCCCCTTCGGGACGCGCTGGTGCGCAGCTCGTTACGTCATACGTATTAAACGGTTGCGTCAAAATACTATTAAAAATCAAGACGATCGACGCTTGACGTAACCGATACGAGCTTCGCAACCGATAGACGCAACCCGTTACAACCAATAATAAGAACTGTAAACTTGATTCCAAGACTGTACATTTGAGACTTGATACGTGATACTTGTTACGTGTGGCGGAGTAAACGGTGACTGATTTCGAAAAAAAAGTACTACGGGTTGTTTCTAAAATCCCGCTCGGTGAGGTGCGTAGTTATAAATGGGTCGCCGAGCGTTGTGGCTCACCCCGTGCCTGGCGGGCAGTGGCAAACGCTTTGCGTAAGAACCCTTTTGTGGTGTTCATTCCCTGCCACCGGGTTGTGAAATCATCCCGAATAACCGGGGGGTACGCTCTTGGCGGGGCGTTAAAAAAAGATTTAATAAAATTTGAACAAAAAATACGGGATATGATACAATAAATAAGATTCAGAATATTATCAAAAAAAGTATATTTGTTAGACAGGGGGTACCCAATGAAGCTTGATGACGCGCTCGAGACAATGATTGAAAAGAATATATCGGATTTATTTATCCGTACTAATAGCTGTCCGCGCGGCCGCATTGCCTCTCAGGTCGAGATACTGAATGATACGAGATTGAGTGAGGGGGATGTCAAGAACTTCGTACAGGAGCTGATTGCGGGCCGCGACCCCAATGAGCTTACGGAAAAGAAGATGAGCGAATTCACGATTTGGTATCGTGATACCTGGCGTTTTCGCGTGGGCATTTTTTACCAGCGTAACACCCCGGCAGCGGTCATCAGAAAAATTGACCTTAAGATCCCGCCGTTTGAGAAGCTGAATCTTCCCGGCGCGGTGCTTGAGAAGTTCTGTCATGAGCGCAGAGGCATGGTGTTGCTTACCGGTATTACCGGCAGCGGTAAATCGACCACCATTGCCAGCATGATCGAGTATATCAATCAGACGCAGAAGCGGCATGTGATTACGATTGAAGAACCTATAGAATTTACCTTTGATGATAAGAAGTCTATTATTAATCAGCGCGAAATCGGCGTTGACGTAGGAAGCTATAAAGATGCGTTGCGGCAATTCACCCTGCATTCGCCCGATGTTATTTATATCGGCAATATCCGTGACGCTGAAACCTGTTATGCCGCGATTACCGCCGCTGAAATGGGCGTTCTCGTTTTCTCGACCCTGCATACCGTGAATGCTGTCTCAACGATCGAACGCATGATTAATTTTTTCCCGCCGCACCAGCACACGCTTATCTTAAATCAGCTGGCATTTCTATTAAAAGGTGTTGTATCGCAGCGCTTGCTTCCGCGTTCTGACACGACGGGGCTGATGCCGGCGTACGAAGTTATGGTTCTAAGTCCCTCAGTTTCACGTCTTATACGGGAGAATAAGCCCTGGGAAATACCAAAGTACATCTCAACCGGTGATGTGTACGGCATGATCAGTTTTCACCAGTGCCTGCTTTCGTTGGTAGGCTCGGGAAAGATTTCTCCTCAAACCGCCCTTGAGTACGCCGATAAGAGAGAAGAACTCGAAATGGAATTGCGCAATAAAGGGCTGCTCTGACCGCGTCCCTATAATCGACCGCGCTTAAAACAAACTTTGAAAATATACTATTATTGGGTGCTGAGCCGTAAACTATCTTTGCAAACACAAAGATTTTATAATTTGTTAGGAACAAATACTGTAGTATAAGCGCATTATATCGAAAGGCTTGCTGTATTGTGGTTCGTAGAGCCGGGTATTCCCGGTGTGGTGTTACCATGGAAGAGATACGAAAGATTATTGAAGCCCTACAGGAAGAATTGAAAAATCTCGACAAGCTCCTTAGGCTTGCCGCCAAGCGTAGCAGGGTCAAGGTGTTGCAGGAGAAAATGGCTGCGCCTGATTTTTGGCAGGATTCCGGTCAAAGCGCAAAGGTTATCGAAGAACTCAAGAGCTTAAAGAGTGACGTCGAAGACTGGGATTTATTGTCCGCGAAGGTCGATGAGCTTGGTGAACTTGTCGGTATCGCTGACGCCGCGTATGAAAAGGAAATGCGCAAGGAGCTTTTAGCCGTAACGCAGGCGCTTGAGAACTTGAAGCTTCGCGTGCTCTTTTGTTCTTCTTTTGATAATTCAAACGCGCTGGTTGAAATTAATTCCGGTGCCGGCGGGACCGAAGCCTGCGACTGGGCAAGTATGCTGTATCGGATGTACGTTCGCTGGACAGAGGAGAAAAAATTTAACGTTCGAGTGGTGACTGAAGTTAAAGGCGAAGAGGCGGGTATTAAAAATATAACATTTTTTGTTGAAGGCCGCCGCGCGTATGGGTTGTTGAAGGCCGAACGCGGAGTGCATCGGCTAGTGCGCGTTTCTCCTTTTGACGCCAATAAGCGTCGCCATACTTCATTTGCGTCGGTAGATGTGAGCCCCGAAATTGAAGATGTTGATATTCAGATAAAACCGGAGGATTTAAAGATCGATACGTTTCGAGCCTCCGGCGCCGGAGGCCAACATGTAAATAAAACCGACTCAGCCGTGCGCATGACTCATATCCCGACCGGGATTATCGTGGGCTCGCAGAATGAGCGATCACAACACCAGAATCGTCAGACAGCGCTGCGAGCCTTAAAAACAAAACTTTATGAATTAAAAGAAAAGGAGCGTAAAGAAGAGCTCGTCCAGATATCCGGGACCAAACAGAAGATAGAATGGGGTTCTCAAATCCGCTCCTATGTGCTCTACCCGTATCTTTTAGTTAAGGACCATCGTACGGAATACCAGACGCATGACGCCTGGGGGGTACTTGACGGAAAGCTTGATGATTTTATGTACGCGTACCTGCGGCATGAGGCAGGAGCGCGCGCATCGGGCGCCTAAGCGCCAAGGAGACAAATAAGACTATGTTTAAGAACTTTTTTCTTGCCGGCTATCAGCGAAAGATCAACGTACTCAAACCACCGGTTAACATTGTTCTCAATAAAGAATTACCGACACCCTCTCTGCGCGAGATTGTTCCGTTGGCGCGCCTGGTGGGCGCGGTTAATGGGTTTGAAGATGAACTTAAGGCGAAGCCGGACAGTTTTTTTAAGGAAAAGACCAATGAGTTTAAGAAGAAGATACAGGCCGAGATTGTTTCGGTCGAAAAAGAAAATTTGCGTGATGTGGTTAATAACGCGCTCTCAAGCGTCATGCCGTTTTATTTTGCTATGGTCCGGGAAGCAGCCCGGCGCACCATACGACTACGCCATTTCGACGTACAAATTTTAGGCGGTATTATGCTTAATCGTAATAAGATCGCCGAGATGGTTACCGGTGAAGGAAAGACGCTGGCGGCGACGCTCCCGGCATCTCTCAATGCCCTTGCCGGTCGCGGGGTGCACGTGGTTACGGTTAATGATTATCTTGCCAATCGTGATAGTGAATGGATGGGTCCCGTTTATGAGTTTTTGGGATTTTCCGTCGGTGTTATTCAGCAGGATATGGAAAAAGACGCACGTCATCAGGCGTATTCCTGTGATATTACCTATGGCACGAACAACGAGTTTGGCTTTGATTATCTGCGCGATAATATGGTTGCCAGTAAAGCGTCCATGGTGCAGCGCGGGCATTTCTTCGCAATTGTCGATGAAGTTGACTCGATTCTTGTCGATGAGGCGCGTACCCCACTCATTATCTCAGGCCCCGCCGAGGTTTCAGTTGATAAGTATTACCGCGCTGACCGCGCGATACGCCAGCTTAAAGTTAAAAGTGTCATTCAGAGCTTCGATAATAAAGATAATACGATTACCGTTAAAAATACCGATGGAAGCGAAGTGAGATTGCAACCGCAGGAGCTTGAAGAGAACTTTGATGCCGTCGTTGAAGAAAAGACCCACAATGCGTATCTGACTAATAGCGGCGAACATCGGTGCGAGAAGCTTTTGGGTGTCGCGAGCCTCGAAGAGCTTCCCGATAAATTTTCAAATCCATGGACTCATTACCTGACACAAGGGTTACGCGGCCACTATTTATTCCATGCCGAGCAAGAGTATATTGTGAAAGACGGTAAAGTTATTATTGTCGATGAATTCACGGGGCGTCTGATGCCCGGCAGGCGCTGGTCTGACGGGCTACACCAGGCGATTGAAGCAAAAGAGAACCTGCGTATCCAGGAAGAAACGCAGACGCTGGCAACGGTTACGCTGCAGAATTATTTTCGTATGTACACAAAGCTTGCCGGCATGACCGGTACCGCGTATACCGAAGCCAATGAGTTTAGACATATTTATAATCTCGAAGTTGTGGCGATGCCTACCAATCGGGCCCTCATACGCCAGAATTTTCCTGACCGGATTTACAAAACCAAGAAGGGAAAATTTGAAGCGGTTATCGCGGAAATCGAGTCGCTTGCGGCCGCAAAAAGACCGACCCTGGTTGGCACTACCTCGATCGAAGATTCGGAAACTCTTTCGTTTCTCTTGCAGAAAAAAGGTATTGCTCATAATGTCCTTAATGCAAAATATCATGAGAAGGAAGCGCATATCGTCGCTCAGGCGGGGCGCCTTGGCCAGATCACTATCGCCACGAACATGGCCGGCCGCGGAACCGATATTATTTTGGGGGGTAATATTGATTTTTTTATTAAGGACCTCCTGAAGCGTAACAATATCAATCCATATGATCTCGGTTATAAAGAAGAATATGAAAAGCTCTACGTGTCGAATAAAGAGAAATTTGACGCGGAGCATCGTCACGTTGTAGAGTTAGGAGGGATGCATATCCTTGGAACTCAGCGTCATGAAGCCAGGCGTATCGATAACCAGTTGCGAGGACGTTCCGGAAGGCAGGGCGATCCCGGCTCATCGCGCTTCTATGTTTCGCTTGAGGATGATCTAATGCGTCTTTTTGGCCTAGAGCGTATTTATGTTCTCATGGATCGTTTTGGTTTCCCGGAAAATACCGTGATTGAGCATCCGATCGTCAATCGTTCCCTTGAGATAGCGCAAAAACGCGTGGAGGCGCACAATTTTGAAATTAGAAAGCAGCTTTTGGAGTACGATAACGTGATGAATAAACAGCGAGAAGTTATTTATGGTCAGCGTCAGGATATTTTGGAGAAGCCGAGCATCAAAGACGAAATTCTGGATATGATTAGTGAAGTTATCGAAAAAAATGTCCCTGTGTATTTTGAGGATGAGCGGAACCTTCTTGGTCTTACGCATTGGCTAAAACAGAAGTTTGACCTTGAGATCGTTTCGCATGCATTGAGCGATATCAATGTTGAGCAGGCACAAGAACTTATCGCGCAGAAGGTCGCGTCGGCATATGAAACGCGGGAGCAGGAATTTTCCTCCGCGGTAATGCGCGAGATGGAGCGTTCAGTTGCGCTTTCGGTGGTGGATAGCCGTTGGAAAGAGCATTTATTGGTCATGGACGCGCTCAAAGAGGGGATTGGTTTGCGTGGCTATGCTCAGACTGATCCGTTGGTTGAATACCAGAAAGAAACGTATACCGCATTCAATGAGATGATTGCTTCTATCAAGGAAGGCATTGTTGATCTTATTTTTAAGATTCGTTTGGCCGCTCCCACAACCACAACGGTTTTTTCCGAAACACCCCAGAACCTAGTACATTCACAATACTCTCCGCTTGAAAAAGAAGCTTCTGCTAAGCCCTCCACGCCCGTTTCCGGATCCGCAACCCATACTGAGAAGAAAGTTGGTCGTAACGAACCATGTCCTTGTGGTAGCGGTAAGAAATACAAAAAGTGTTGTGGTCAATGATATGCGTTGCGTAACTATCTCTCGGCCCGCGGGCGTTTTTTTTGCCGTCGCTATCTTTTCCGGTCTGATCAGCGCGCTCAGTTTTGACTTTTCCGGAGGGTGGTTTTTTGTATGGTTTTCGTTGGTGCCATTGCTCTGGATTATTGATACCGCGCCCTTTAAAGTTTCCTTTGTGGGGAGCCTGATCTTTGGGTTTGTTTTTCATGTCGCGGTAATTTTCTGGGTTACCCGCGTAACGGTCCCGGGCGCCATCGTACTCTTTATCTACCTCACTCTTTATGGCGGACTATTTTGTATTCTGGGCCGGTATTTTTTGAAAAGACCGTTTGCTCTTGTTACCGTACCTGCCGCCTGGGTTTTGCTTGAGTTCCTGCAGGAGAATATCTGGTGTGGGTTTGGCTGGGCCAATCTCGGATATTCGCAGTATCAGAATCTCTGGCTTGTTCAGCCAGCCGATATTTTTGGCGTCAAATGTGTTTCGTTCCTTATCGTTATGGCAAATGTTCTCATGTATGAGCGTATGCGCTCGCGCATACGATTCCGCCGCGCGCTCCCGGTGGTTTGCGTAATTATATTTTCTTGCTGCCTGTATTCGGCATTTCGGCGCGCTACGCCGGGAACCGTTCGCCCTCTTGATGTTACCGTGGTCCAACCCAATATTACGGAGGAGTATAAATGGGATGAGGGTCTGCAGGCGCAGGCCATCAGGAAACTGAGGCACTTGTCTGCGCAATCATCGGCATCGTCGCTTGTGATTTATCCTGAAGCAGCGTGGCCGCGCGTCGTGGATGAAAAAAATTTTAAGGAACTTGAAAGTTTTATTCAAGCCTCCGGCCGGTACAGCCTTATTGGCGCAGTTGCCAAACGGCGCAATGCGTTTTATAATACTGCATTGTTCTTTGACGCTCGCGGCAGGCTCCTTGACTCGTATGATAAAATCAGGCTTGTGCCTTTCGGTGAGTATATTCCCTGGCGTAGGTTTCTTGGTTTTATCAGCGCGATAAATTCCTTAGGTGATTTAACCAGGGGAACGAGAGAGACAATTTTTAACTACCGTGGCGCGCGATTTTCGGTTCTTATCTGTTTTGAGGACGTTCTTCCGGTGTTCGCCGCCCGCTTCGCATCCGGAAATGATTTTCTGGTTAATATCACCAACGATGACTGGTTCGGCGGCCAGCCACAGGCGCGTCAGCACTACGGTATTATGATCTTTCGCGCTATTGAAAATAGAATTCCAATTGTTCGGGCCGCCAATACCGGTGTAAGCGGCTGGGTAACGTGCCGTGGCGAGGTTGAGGTTTTAAAAAAATCAGGAAGAGAGATATTAATCGATGGCACGCAGATGTTTACGATCTTGCTCAAGCGCCAACGCAGTTTCTATACCGCATTTCCTGAATTATTTCCATTCTTGTGCGGCATTGGATTGCTCATCGTACTGGCGCGGCTGAATACCGGCAGTCATCGCGCTAAAAAAGAGGGATGATTTGTAAAATATAGGATACCGGTGCGTGCGTTGGCGTAAACCGGCAACGCGGATGTGGAGGAGGGAGCCGCCATGAAGACTGAACTACTCACGGTCACCGTAAAAAACCCCGAGAATCTCAATATTATTATCGGGCAGTCTCACTTTATTAAAACGGTTGAGGATGTTCATGAGACCATCGTTACGACGGTGCCTGCGGCGAAATTCGGTTTCGCGTTTTGCGAATCGTCCGGCAAATGTTTGGTGCGTGTAACCGGTAACGATCAGGAGCTTCAGCACCTTGCGGCTTCCAATGCTCAAACCATCGGATGCGGCCATAGCTTTTTTCTCATTATAAAAGACGCATTCCCGATCAATATTCTTAATCAGATCAAAAATATTCCCGAAGTCTGCCGGATTTTTTGCGCGACAGCAAATCCTGTTGAAGTAATCGTCGCCGTAACCGGCCAGGGAAAAGGTATTATGGGGGTTATTGACGGCTCATCACCCGCAGGCATTGAGGGCCCTGCGGATGTTATCTGGAGGAAGGAATTTTTAAGGAAAATCGGATATAAATTATAAATTCGTGCAGGTCGCTATGGATAAGGAACAAAAAAAGATCATACAACGAAAACTCGGATTTTCAGCCCTGCGGCTTTTTGTGTTTATTAATGGGCTGCTTCCGTTGCACTTCAGCTATATCCTGGGTAGCTTTTTGGGAAGGCTTGCCTATGTATGCGTCGGTCGGCATCGCCGCGTTGCCTTAGAGGGTCTTGCGGTCGCGTTTCCCCGGGCTAGCCTCGCTCAGAAGAGAAAAATAGCCCGCGATTTTTTTATCTTTCTAGCCCAAGGGGCGCTTGAAATGTTTTATTTCCTGCGTAATCCTTCCGCGCTCACCCAGGTGACAATTAAAGGAAAAGAACATTTAGATCAAGCCCTGGCACAAGGCTCCGGGGTTATCATGGTAACCGGGCATATCGGTAATTTTCCTCTTATGAGCCTTAAGCTTGTCCAGGCCGGATATACCGTCAACTTTATTACCGCGCGCATGCGCGATGAGCAGGCGGGTAATTATCTTTATACGTTGCGTTCGAACTCAGGCGTCAAAACCATTTTTTCTCAGCCGCGCCGGGAATGCGTTCTTGAGATTACCAAGGCGCTTCGCGATAATGAGATTGTAATTATGCAAATGGATCAAAATTTCGGCACGGGCGGCGTATGGGTAAAGTTTTTCGGCACGCTCGCCGCAACACCGACAGGACCCGTAACGCTTGGATTGCGCACTCATGCCGCGGTCGTTCCCGCTTATATTTATCGGGAAGGAGAAGGAAAGCACAGCGTAAGGATTTTCCCTCAAGAAAAACTTGTTTGCCTGGAAGATAAAGATGAAACCGTTCTGCGAAATGTGGCGCAGCTTACGCGTATTATCGAGACGTGGGTCAGGGAATATCCTGCGCAGTGGGGATGGATACATCGGCGTTGGAAAAGCCGCCCTTCGGACAAAATAGCGCGCGCAAAATTCAAAATAGAGTCATAGGCACCCCGCCAAGGGCACTGTTATCAGTTTATGTGCGGTTTGTCATGCGTCGTGTGCGCCTGGCTGCGGAATAATTCGTATTTCAAGTTTATCAGAAAGATATTGCAATAATTTTTCCCTCTGATACAATTTTTTTAAGTATAATAATGGTAACGTATGTGACAATGAAGAGTGCACGGGATGAAAAATAAATATTCTATCGGTATTGGGCTTAATCTTTTTGACGCGCGCGCAATTCTTTTGCGCGACGATCGTAAGGTTATTATCGAAATAGAAAAGAAGCGCGAGCACGTGAACGCTAACGAAACTATCGCAGTCTTACTCGATCTCTTTGAGGGCATCGTCTCCAAGGCTAAGCAGTACAAAGAGTGCATTGAGGGCGTAGGGCTCGCACTCGGTGGTATCGTCGATAACACAAAGGGGGTAGTACATTGGCCCCAGAAACATAACTCCTCGTATACCTATATATCGGTCCCCCTTAAAACCTACCTCGAAAAGAAGTTTGGTTTTCCCGTAACGCTTGAGAACGATGCTAATGGCTGTGCCTGGGCTGAGTATACCAGTCATTTTCCTAAAAGTAGAAATTTGGTGTATATGTTCTCCGGGGTTGGCTGTGGTATTGTTGTTGACGGGCATCTGTATAGGGGTAAAAACGGCGGGGCAGGGGAGCTTTTTATCAATCAGCAAAAAATGATGAGCTCAAGCTTGGGTGAGTTCAAATTCTTACGTCAGTGGCCGGTCGATTTAGGTATGGTCAAGCGCGCCAAGGAATTGATATCGCGGGGTAGAGTGAGCTCTTTAATTAAAAAAATAACGTCAACCGGAGATTTGGCGCTGGCCGATATTTTCGCCGAAGGCGCGAAGAAGGATAAACTTTCCCGGGAGGTTCTTAAGGAAGCAGCGTTTTCGTTAGGCGTCAAAATTGCATTTCTGACAAATCTTCTTAACCCCGAAGTCGTCGTTATCGGCGGTGGACTTGAGGCAGCCGGCGAAGTATTCTTAGATGAATGTTCCGATACGGTTAAAAGTTTTGCTTTTAGCGAAATGCGCAGCAATTTAAAGATTGTGGCATCGCAGACCGGTAAGAACGCAACATCGTTGGGTGCCGCAGCGATTATTTTTAGAGAAAAATCTTTACAAGAATAGTTTCTATGTTATAATACAGAAAAAGGGAGGTGGTATGGATAAGTCCAAGATAATTCCTATCATTCTACTTGTTATCATTTTGGTTGTTGGGTATTTTGCTTTTACTTTTTATACCGCGAATAAAGCGTTGACCGATGAAAAGCTTAAATTGGAGGACACAAACAAACGTCTCTTCCAAGAAAGAAGCGATTTTGAGAGCCGCGCTGTAAAGCTGGACGCTGAGAACAGAGAACTTGCTGCCAAGCAGGAAGAAGTTCAAAGAGAATTAACGCGCGTCGAAAGTGAACGCGCTACGCTTCAGAAGAAATATGATGATGTCTCCCAGCAGCGCGATGCGCTCGTTGAGAAACTAAAATCAAAGTCAACCGTTACGGCAACCGATAGGCCTGAGTCTCCTGATGCGGGGATGCCTTCCGTGCCAAACTCTGATGAATACTGGATCGATTTCGTGAAGACGAAAGCCAAGCTTGAGGCACAGGTCGATTCTTTGAATAAGGACATGCTAGACGCTAAGAATAAATTGGCAGGGATGGATAAAGAGGCCAAAGAATTAAGCATTAAGATCGATGAGCTTACGAAAGAAAAAGAGCGTCTTGCGAATGATATCAGTTTCAAGGAAAGGACGTTAAGCATTATGAGTCGCGATCTGGTGACCGAACGCGAAGGAAGAAAGATTGCGATTGAAGAGCTTAATAAGCTTCGCTCAGAAAATGTAACCTTAAAGCGCGAGCTGATCATGGGCAATAAAGAGAAGATGCAGCTGCAGACCGCGATGAAGGATACGCTTGAGAAGAAAGATTCGCTTGAGAAGCGCATCGGAGAGATAGACCGGGTATTGCGCGAAAAAGCAATTACGCTTGAGGAACTTCAGGAGCAGATGAAAACCGCAGTAAAAGGCGGTAAAGCAGTTATTGCGCGTGAGTCTGCGTCCGTTGAGCTTCCACCGATCGTAGTTAAGCCCGGCGTCGCCTCAGGTTTACGAGGCATCAAGGGTGAGACGATTGCGGTTAACGAAGAAGAGAAATTTATTATTGTTAACCTCGGAGAAGCGTCAGGAGTAAGACCGGGAGTCCAAATGGCAGTCTTGCGCGGTGACAGAGAAATCGGTACTGTTGAAATCATCGAGACGCGTAGAGATATTTCGGCCGCTGACATTAGAGAGGTTGTTTCAGGCTTTACGATTCAAAAAGGCGATCTCGTTGTTAGTAAATAATAACGCTCGCGGGTTTTTAGCCTCAGGGCAGCATAGAAAATAATACTCGGGCTAAACGTGAGTTGACAACTATTAGCGGGGCATGCTACGTGTCCTCTTCCAATAAAATAACCATCAAAGAAGTCGCTCAGCGTGCCGGCGTTTCTATCGCAACGGTATCTCGTTACCTCAATAATCCTTCCTCACTCAAAGAAGAAAACCGCCGTAAAGTAGAAAAAATCGCTAAGGAAGCTAATTATCAACCCCTCATGTATGCCCGCCGGCTTGCCGGGGGAAAGCTTAATACGTTTGGCTTGGTTATTCCCGGCTATGAGGATATATTCTATTCTTTTTACGCTCTAGAAATTATCCGCGGCGTAGGGATGGCACTGGACAAAGAAGATCTTGATCTGCACTTGCATATTTACAGCGGTAAAGATACCTTTAAGACCTCATTAATCGACGGCGCAATCTTTGCCGATATTATCGGCAACGAGAAGCAAGTGGCGCGTCTTGTTAAAGAAGAATTCCCCGTAGTTGTTATAAACCACGCGATAGAGGATCCCGAGATCAGCTCTGTTGCGATTAATAATTTTAAGGGGGCATACGAAGCGACTGAATTTTTGATACATCATGGCCATAAAATTGTAGCGCATCTTGCCGGCGACCAGCGTGTGCAGTGTGCCAGTGACCGTCTCCAGGGTTACAAGGCGGCGCTCAAAAAAGGCAATATTGATTTACACAACGACTACATTAAGGTGACCAATTTTTCCCGTAAAGAAGCACGGGAGAAGCTTGAGGAGCTCTTTAGCCTTAAAAATCCTCCCACCGCAATTTTCTGCTGTAGCGATGAAGTAGCGAGCGAGGTTCTCGCGTATGCGGAAGAGAAGCGTATCAATATTCCTAAAGACCTAAGCGTTGTCGGCTTTGATGATAATCCGCATTGTCTCTATGGGAACTTGATGCTTACGACCGTCAGACAGCCTGTTTTAAAAATGGCATCGTTGGGAGTGGAAATCTTACGCGATATAGTCAAGAAAAAGAAAACTCCGCAGAAAATTACTCTTGAAACGGAGCTTATCGTTCGAGACACGGTTAATTTCTTATAACAATATATTGTAGTGGCCGTCACGCGACACACAATATATGGTATTTTTCTTGACAGAAATTCACCTACGTGGTATAAAAAAGCGTTCCGTATTTTTCGCTTATAAAATTTTCTAAACTTCTTCATAAAGCGCGAAAGGAAGGTCGAACATGGATGAGAAACTAAATTTTTCCTCAAACGCCCTCATTGTTTTAAAAAAACGGTATCTTAAGAAAGATGAAAATGGAACAGTTGTAGAAAATCCACGGCAACTGGTCGAGCGTGTCGCTGAAGCGATTGCATCCGTTGAGCGCCGCTACGGCGTCGATAAGGCAAAGATCGAGGCAATCAAAAAAAGTTTTTTTGATATTATCTCGAATCTTGAATTCTCTCCTAATTCTCCGACCTTAATGAATGCCGGCAAGGATCTCGGGCAACTTTCAGCTTGTTTTGTGGTCCCGGTTGAAGATTCTATGGAGTCAATCTTCGACGCGATTAAGGCAACGGCGTTGATCCATAAGACCGGTGGCGGCACGGGCTTTAGCTTTTCGCGACTTCGCCCGCATACCAGTATTGTGAAGTCTACCGGAGGAGTTGCGTCAGGCCCGGTATCGTTCATGAAAGTATTTGACGCCGCGACACAGGCGGTCAAGCAGGGTGGAGCGCGTCGAGGCGCTAACATGGGGATCCTGCGTGTCGATCATCCGGATATCCTGGAATTTATTAAGTGCAAAGAGAAGGAAGGGGAAATTTCAAATTTTAATATTTCAATCGCCCTGACCGATGAGTTTATGGATCGAGTGCTTAAAGAAGAAGAATATAGTCTTATCGATCCACATACGAGGTTAGCCGTAGAAAAAATGAACGCGCCGGAGGTGTTCAATCTCATCGCATCCTACGCGCATAAGAACGGCGAGCCGGGGATTGTTTTTATTGATAGGATCAATCAGGGTAACCCTACGCCACAGATAGGTGCTATCGAAAGCACCAATCCCTGCGGAGAACAGCCGTTGCTTCCTTATGAGTCCTGCAACTTAGGTTCTATTAATCTGGCAAAAATGCTTAAAAGCACCGAGAAAGGCTTTGAGGTTGACTGGGGTAATTTAAAACGCGTTACGACGCTCGCCACGCATTTTCTTGATAATGTTATCGATGCCAACAAATTCCCGCTCCCGCAGATCAAAGAGAATACCTTAAAGACACGTAAAATCGGCCTCGGTCTTATGGGGTGGGCTACGATGCTTGGGTATCTTGGTATTCCCTATGATAGTGACGAAGCGATTGAGCTGGCCAAGAAAGTTGCTGATTTTATTTATACCTGCGCCAAGGAAGAATCAATCCGCTTAGCGCGTGATCGTGGTGTATTCTCTGCCTGGAAGGGGAGTCTGTGGCAAGAAAGGAATATTAAGATACGTAACGCTACGTTGACAACAGTGGCCCCTACCGGCACTATCAGTATCATTGCAGGCCCTACGTCGTCGGGAATTGAACCAAATTTCGCTCTTTGTTTCTTCCGTAATGTGCTTGACGGAGAAAAACTTGTTGAGGCTGACCCCGCGTTTGAATACATAGCAAAGAAACAGGGGTTTTATTCGCAAGAGCTGATGCAAAAGATTGCGTCGGGAGAGAGTATCCAGAATATGGAGGAAATTCCCGAGAGCGTGAAAAGAGTGTTTAAGACCGCCATGGAAATTTCTTCGTTCTGGCACATCAAACAACAGGCAGTGTTCCAAGAATACACCGATAACGCGGTTTCAAAGACCATTAATCTTCCGAATACTGCGACCGTTGAGGACGTGAAGGAAGCGTATTTGCTGTCCTATAAATTGGGGTGTAAAGGCATTACGGTTTATCGCGATGGTTCGCGTGACGTCCAGGTGCTCACGGTTGACGCTAAGAAAAAGAATGAGCAAGCACCTGAGGTGTTATCTCAAATTCTTCCAAACTCTCAATTTGTCTCTTTTCCGCGCCCGCGGCCCGAAGTAATTCTGGGAACTACCACGAAGGTTACAACCGGTTGCGGCAATCTGTATATTACGATTAACCATGACGAAGAAGGTAGTCTTTTTGAGGTTTTTACCCAGATGGGCAAAGCTGGCGGATGCGCGGCAAGCCAGCTCGAAGCACTCGGTCGTCTTATTTCGTTATCGTTACGCGGCGGCATTGATATAAAGGTTGTGGTAGAACAGCTCAAGGGTATTCGTTGTCCGTCGCCAAGCTGGGCTAACGGAAAAAAGATTTTTTCCTGCGCTGATGCGATCGCGCGAGTTCTTGAAAAGCGTGGGGTTGATCAGAAAGAGATGGTACAGGCGGGTGTGCCCGCGCGGCAGGAAGAAAAAGTTTTGGTAAAAAAGATTACCGGCAATAGCACCGGGTTTAATAATATCGTCGGCGTTTGTCCCGAATGCGGCTTCGCGCTCAGGCATCAGGAAGGCTGCGTGTTGTGTGACGCGTGCGGATATTCAAAGTGTTAATGCTCAGATAATCACAGATTGAAAACACAGATTAGCGTGGACGCATACGTTTGGTCATATCTGTGGCGATCTGTGATTTTTTATCTGCGCTCACCTGTGTAAAAAAGAAAGGAAAACGATGATCAAAGTGGTTCTGTTGCGGCACGGGGAAAGTGTCTGGAATGTAGAGAACAGATTCACCGGCTGGACCGATGTTGGGCTTTCGGAAAAGGGGGCCAAAGAGGCGCATGCTGCTGCTTGGTGGCTCACCAAGGAAGGTTTTATCTTTGATGTCGCTTACACGTCGGTCTTAAAGCGCGCGATTAAAACTCTCTGGATGGTCTTAGAGGATATGGATCTTATGTGGATTCCGGTCTACAATTCCTGGCGCCTCAATGAACGTCATTATGGAGCGCTGCAGGGGTTAAATAAAATGGAGATGGTAGAAAAATATGGTGACCAACAAGTGCTCGTATGGCGGCGAAGTTACGATACACAGCCGCCCGTGCTCTCGACTCATGACGAACGGTCCCCGTCGCGCGATCCACGCTATAAAGATTTAAAAAAGGAAGAACTCCCGCTTACTGAGTGTCTTAAGGATACGGTAGCGCGGTTTCTACCCTATTGGCACGGGACTATCGCGCCGGCGATAAAAGAGGGTAAACGCGTTGTTATCGCCGCGCACGGAAATTCCTTACGGGCACTGGTTAAATACTTGGATAATATGTCGGATAACGATATTGTGCAGCTTAATATTCCTACCGGCATTCCACTGGTCTATGAGCTTGACGATAATCTGAAGCCTTTGAAGCACTATTATTTGGGCGATCCTGAAGCTATCAAGAAAGCAGTAGAGTCGGTGGCAAACCAGACCAAAAAGAAAGAGGTAGCGGAAAAGAAAATAAAGCAACAAAGAAAGAAGAAACGAAAAAAGAAATAACATTTACTTACGAGTTGGTTTCCCATTATGTCGCTTTTTGAGGCTTGTGATAAAAGCTTTCGGAAAGCGACATTTGTTTTTTTGGCTCCGTGTGATACAATTGCCCGTATGAAAAAGTATGACTGTATTATTATCGGAGCCGGCCACGCCGGCATTGAGGCTGCCGCAGCCAGCGCGCGGCTTGGCGCTTGTGTGCTTCTGGTCACCCTCTCGCTTGATACGATCGGAAAACTTTCCTGTAACCCTGCCATCGGAGGCGTCGCTAAGGGCCACTTGGTGAGGGAGGTAGACGCGCTCGGGGGGCTTATCGGAAAGATCACGGACACCTGCGGTCTTAATTACCGTATTTTGAATAAAAGTAAGGGCAAAGCGGTCTGGGCGACACGGGCACAGGTAGATATGGTCCAGTATTCTTTGATTGCGCGAAAGTTCCTCGAGCAAATCCCGGGTCTTGAAATTCTTGAAACAAAAATAAATAAAATTGTCGTAAAGAATAAAAAGGTTTGCGGCGTTGAGACGAACTTTGGAGAAGTGATTGCCTCAAAAGCAGTTATTGTGTGCGCCGGAACATTTTTAAAAAGCATCATACATATCGGTATGCAGAGTTTCTCAGGCGGCCGCCTCGCCGAAGGCTCAAGTGATGAGCTTTTTGACAGTCTTAAAAAATGCGGTCATCACCTGCATCATTTTAAAACCGGAACTTGTGCGCGTCTTGACGGGCGCAGCCTTGATTATTCCGGGATGATACCGCAAGGTCCTGACTATGAAACTCAGCCTTTTTCTTTTCTGAACGAAAAGCTTCCCGAAGACCAGCGTAATTGTTTTATCACCTATACCAACGCGAAAACGCATCGTATCATTCTTAAGAACCTGAAACGATCGCCGCTCTACACGGGTAAAATAAAGGCTCACGGAGTGCGTTATTGCCCGTCACTTGAAGACAAAATCGTAAAGTTTCGCGATCATGACCGCCACCAGATTTTTATCGAGCCCTGCGGACGGGAGAGTATCGAAATTTACCCAAACGGACTTTCAACGTCACTTCCTTTTGATGTGCAACTTGATTTTATTCGCAGCATTGAAGGCCTGGCGCGTGCCCGGATGCTCAAGCCCGGCTACGGTATTGAACATGGGTGCATTGACGCCCGCGAGCTGGGCCAGACGTTAGAATCAAAACGTGCCCGCGGACTTTATTTCGCGGGTCAGGTTAACGGTACGACCGGTTATGAGGAGGCAGCAGCTCAGGGCTGCGTCGCCGGGATTAATGCAGCCTTGATGGTTAAACACAGGAAACCTTTTATTCTTCGCCGGCAGGATGCGTTTACCGGGGTGTTGATTGATGATCTCACCCTGAAAGGAACTGATGAGCCGTATCGCATGTTTACGTCACGGTCTGAATTTAGACTTACCCTCAGAGAAAGTAATGCTGATGTCCGCCTTGGGCCTTTAGCGTGGCAGCTTGGGTTAATAAGCAATGATGTCTTTGAGCGTGTGAAGCAAAAGAAAGACCAGATCGCCCGGGAGCTCGCACGGTTGCGCGCGACGCGCGTTGTTATCGACGGAGCAAAGCGTTCGCTCCATGATTTTTTCAAACGTCCGCAGACTCAATACGAGGACCTTTCAAAATATTGTCCGGCTGCCACCCCAAGCTCTTCGGTGAGGCGTGAAGTTGAGATTGAAGTAAAATACGAGGGTTTTTTGCGCCGCGAAGCAATATGGCTTGGTGAGCTAAAAAACCTTGATAAGATAAAAATACCCCGCATTAATTATAAAGAAATTTCTTCCCTGTCGCGGGAGGTCGTGGAAAAACTTACGCGTTACAAGCCGCATACGCTCGCCCAGGCTCTCGCAATCAGTGGTATTACGCCGGCCGCAATCGTGTCGCTGTATATGTTCATACGTACCCGGCAGCAGCGGAGTAAGGGCTTACATATGGGGATACGAGAGGGCTGAGATTGCCCTATAAGGGGGGGGTGGTATGAGTCTTAAAATATTTTTTGCCGCTTTTAGCACTATCTTTATTGCTGAGTTATTTGATAAAACCGAGCTTGCAGTGCTTTCTCTTTCCGCTAAAGAAAAAAGCAAAATGTCAGTCTTCCTGGGTGCGATGGCGGCATTTTTCCTAGCGACGCTGCTGGCGGTTCTCTTCGGCCATCTTCTTGAGCGTTTTGTTAATCCTAAGGTTATGCGTTACGTGAGCGCCGGAATATTTTTTATAGCGGGGGCGTTGATATTATTCGATAAGCTTTGAACGCGAATTGACACCAAGAGCACGATGACACAGCTTTGCAATAACTGTAATCTTTCCCTCATCGTTGTAATCTTAACCAAGGCGGGAGACGATGAAATCGGCAAAGCGTTCTGTGGCATGTGCTGAGCCGATAGTTTCCCTAAGATTCGCGAGTTCTTTTTTAACGGCAGCGTAGGTGTGCGTATCGCTTAATGTCGCGACGGCCGTATGAGCAAGAGCTTCAGATGTTGCGGTATCCTGCAGGAATTCTTCAATTATTTTTTTCTTAGCCAGTATATTAACCATCCCGATAAAATCTGTTTTAACCATTCTTCGCAGAATACTCCAGGTGAGTGCGTTAACCTTATAGAGTATCACAAAGGGGACCTCCAATAATGCGATCTCAACCGTTGCGGTTCCTGATGAGGTGATAATGAAGGCTGATTCGCCGATGGCTTCGTAGGAATGCTCGATGACCGCGATCGAGGGGTTAAAGCGAGCGTAGTATTCAAGAGGTATGTTGAGCGGCCGGATGATGCGAAAGGTATACCCCGGTAAGCGCGCGCGTATCAAGGGTACAGCCTCAAGCATTACCGGTAGATGTCGTTTTATTTCATTCTCACGTGACCCCGGTAAGAGGGAGATGACATTTTTCTTTGAGAATTTTTTTTGCGGTATTATTTCTAAGAGCGGATGACCGAAATATCGCGCTACGATCCCTTCCTTTTTGTAGAATTCTTCTTCGAACGTAAAGATAACCACCATTTCTTTGACGTAGCGCCGGATGAGCTCTATCCGGCCCTTACGCCAGGCCCAGACTTGCGGGCTAATGTAATAGTAGAGCGGGTATCTGTTGTTCAAGGTTTTAGCGAGACGTAAATTGAAGTCAGGAAAATCAATAGGGATTACAAGGTCGGGCTTTATCCGGTCAATTTCTTTGACGGTCTGTTTGAAAATTTTAAAAATATTCCCCAGGTGCCGTATGACTTCAACGAGCCCCGAAACTGAATGCGTCAGGAGGTTGATTGCCTGATGAGTTTGCTCCGCCAGGTGCGGCCCGCCGAAGGAAGTGATCTCGATGCTCGGCATTTTCTGGCGCACGTTCCGAGCGAGCATGCCGCCGTAAAGGTCCCCTGATTTATCTCCGGCGATAATAACTATTTTCTTCATGTGAACGCGAATTACCGCGAATTGAAAACGCTAATGATCACGAATAGGAGAGACAGTGATTCCCGCCACCGATATTTATTATGGGCGGGTCCGCCTCTGCGGAAAATAACGGTTACGGAGATTTTTTATAGTCTTTGTACTTAATATACCTGTAATCTTTCTCTGAATCTCTGGAATCGTTTATGGGTGTTTATCGATAATTTTCTGGATTTTAAGCGCCAATGCCAGCGCGTCTTTTGCTTTTATCGCTTCATCAAGACGAAAGGATTTTGCCTTGACCGCGTCAACAAACTCAACAATTTCTTTTTTAAGGGGTTCTTCTTTATTGATATCAAGCATTTGGTTTTTGATTTGCCCATGAATTTTCTGGTATATTTCTCCCTTCTGTTCCGCGTAATCAAGAGAAATATAGCAATGATCAAGGAATATCCTAATTTTACGTTCACGTTTGGCTGAAATGCGTGATGCCGTGATATTGGCGATGCAACCATTCTTAAACGTAAGGCGTGCATTGGCAATGTCCGCGCTTTCGGAAAGAATCTTAACGCCCTTTGCGTCGATGCGCCTGATTTTATCACGTACGAGGTCAAGAATGATATCAAGATCATGGATCATTACGTCAAGCACGACGCTAATATCCAGAGAACGGTTAGGATAGGGGCTTAATCGGTGGCATTCAATAAAGAGGGGTTTGCGCACCATTTCTTTGATGGCTAAATACGCGTTGTTATAGCGTTCCACGTGTCCGACCATCAGCAGGGTTTTATGAGCCCGGGCTAAATTGACCAGCGCTCGTGCCTGGGGTAGTTTCTGGGTAATGGGTTTTTCAACCAGTACCGGTACGCGGTTTGCCAGAAAGAACTTAGCAATTTCAAAGTGTGTCGCGGTTGGAGTGGCAATGCTGACAAGATCGACCTTACCCGCAAGTTCTCGATAATTATTGAAACTGTGCAGGCCCGCGTGCGCGGCCAGTTTTTCCTTATCGATGTCAACAAGGTAGATATTTTCTATCCCCGGTAGCTCCTTGTAGATACGCAAATGAATAGTGCCGAGTTTTCCAATGCCGATTATGCCTACATTCATAATATCGCAGATAGAAAATCACAGATGATCGCAGATAGTATCTATGCTCATCTGCAGCATCAATCTGTGCTAATCTGTGTATAATATCAAATGCCTTGAGGAAAGTCAATCGATGTGGTAGAATGCGGTTGCGATTTTACCCTGCGTAAATATATATCCTGCGTTGGTATACCTTTTGCGTTACGCTGCATACATTTTTTAATGCTATGAAGGAATATTGGAAAGAATATTTTAAGTTGCTGCGGCTGGTTAAGCCGTTTAAAGGGAAATTTATCCTTGCCGGCATCTGCATGGCATTCTCTGCCGTTTTTGACGGCGTTTCTTTGGGGATGATCCTCCCGGTCATTGACCGTATTTTCACCAATAAAACAATTATTATTCCTGACGCCGTGCGGCTGCCGCATTTTGCAGCCGTGGTGGTTGACAAGCTTAATACCACCGACGCTTTAGTTATTCTTAAAATACTTCCTTTTTTTGTCATGGGGCTTTTCTTATTGAAGGGAGTTTTCTATTTTATGCAGAGTTGTTTGATGAATATGATCGCGCAAGGGGTGGTGCGGGATGTTAAGGATAAGCTCTACGCGAAGTTTCAAGAGCTTTCGCTTGAATTCTACGCCAAAAAGCGCACTGGAGAGCTTATTGCGCGCATTACCAATGATGTTTCGTTTATCGCCAACGCCCTTTCCTATGCGTTGACTGATTTGATCTATGAAAGTATGCAAGCTATCGTTTTTGGCACTATAACTTTTTATCTTGGTAGAGGGATATTTTCATGGAAACTTTTAACTGTTTTTATTATTTTTCCGTTGATCCTGGTGCCGGTGGCTCGTCTGGGTAAGCGTATTAAGAAGTTTTCCCTTGAGATTCAGAAGAAAGTTGCGGATCTGACTTCGATCTTAGCCGAAACCATCCAGGGTGCGTATATTGTCAAAGTTTTCTGCCGGGAAGATTATGAGCTCGCGCGTTTTAAGGCTATTAACCAGCAGTATTATAAATACACATTAAAAAGCATTAAGCGCATTATCGTGATGGCACCTTTAACCGAGTTTTTTGGAGCTCTGGGTGCTGTTGTGGTTGTTGCTGTGGTGGGGCCCGATGTATTGAGCGGTAAAATTTCTTTTGGAGCGTTTGGTCTTTTCATGGCTGCACTTATGTCTATGATACGGCCATTTAAGAAAATTTCTAACGTCCATGCTATCAACCAGCAGGCAATCCCGGCTTCAAACCGCATCTACGATATTCTTGATGAAGAGCCTAAAATTAAAGAAGCTTCGGAAGCGGTGGCAGTAAGCGAAATACATGAGAAAATTGTTTTTGATAATATCTGGTTTACCTATAGCCTCGATGATGATTATGTATTGCGGGAAATTAATCTTACGGCTCGCTGCGGCCAGGTTATCGCGCTCGTGGGGCATTCCGGCGCCGGCAAATCAACGTTGGTGAGTCTGCTCCCGCGACTGTACGATCCGCAGCAGGGCCGTATTCTCTTTGATGATCTCGATGTCCGCCAGATGCAGTTACGATCCTTACGTTCCCTTATCTCTATTGTTTCCCAGGATATGGTGCTGTTTAACGCAACGGTGCGTGATAATATCGCATACGGCCGAGACGGCGCAGCGATGAATGATATTGAATCGGCCGCCAAGCGTGCCTTTGCCTATGATTTTATCAATAATTTTCCGCAGAAGTTTGATACGGTGATTGGCGACCGGGGAATGCGGCTTTCGGGAGGGGAGAAGCAAAGAATTGCGATTGCCCGGGCGATGCTTAAGGATGCGCCCATTCTCATACTCGATGAGGCAACGAGCCAGCTGGACTCTGCCTCAGAAGGACTTATTCAGGAAGCATTAGGTAATCTCATGAAGGGCAAAACCGTTTTTGTTATTGCGCATCGGCTTTCGACGGTCCAGAATGCCGACAAAATCTTGGTGATGGAGAAAGGAAAAATCATTGAGACCGGGACGCACGCAGAGCTCCTGGCGCGCCCGACGACATATAAAAAGTTGTATGACTTGCAATTTAATGTATAATAATTACGGTTTTATGTGGTAGCCTGACGGAGTTGGGCATATCTTCTCTTTATAATTCTCGTGCCCCTGCTTCCTAAAACAGTTATCCTCGACTGTTTTTACTTACTATTATGCAGTCAATAATTTAGGTTGAAAATAAAGGTAAATATGGTATACTTTTGCATTTACACGGGTAAGATAGGTTCCGGGTTGCTTGTACGGGCAGTGTGCCCGTCCAGCGGCACGTTTCGTTACGTGGCGTGATTAACCGAAAATACAAGACAATATTGTATATTTTCATTTTTCGCGTCGAAATTATAAGGAAAAAGGAGGATCATAGAACATGGCGTTACCTGAAGTTATTAAAGAGTTATTAGAGAGTGGAGTACATTTTGGTCATTTGAGTAAACATTGGAATCCCCGGATGAAGCGTTTCATTTTCGGCAAGAAGAAAGATGTTTATATCATAGACCTTGAGAAAACTGCCCAGAAGCTTGAGGAGGCAAAAGAGTTTGTTAAAGAATGCGCGGCAAACGGAGAAAAGATTCTTTTTGTTGCTACAAAAAAACAACTGCGCCACATTATTAAGGAGCTCGCGGCAAGCTGTGAGATGCCCTATATGGTTGAGAAGTGGGTGGGAGGGCTACTCACGAATTTTCCAACGGTGCGCAAAAGAATCAAGAAGTATGTTGATTATCTGGAAAAGCGGGATAAGGGCGAGTTTGATAAGGTTCCCCGCAAAGCGGTTGTGCGTCTCAATCGAGAATTAAAGCGTATGGATAAGAATTATAACGGCGTTATCGGATTAGATGATCTTCCGGATTGCATCTTTGTGATTGATCCGAAAAAAGAGACTGCGTGCGTTCGCGAGGCGCAGCGACTCTCGGTTCCTATCGTCGCGTTGATTGACACTGACGCTGATCCGACAGCCATCGATTATCCTATCCCGGGTAATGATGATGCGATTAAGTCGGTACGCTATATTACTTCCGTGATCGCCGATGCAATTAAGGCAGGGTTACAAAAAGCAAAGGTTGCCGCCGAGGTAAAGAAAATAGGTGATGAAGATGCAACGAAGGAAGCGGAAGCTGTTAATTGTGACGCATTAGAAAAGGCGGCTGCCGAAGAAGGGACAGAAGAAAAGGGAACGCTTAAAAAACGCCTGCGTCAGAAAGAAGGTTAGTCTCCCCGCGCAGGGATTAATTCGGTAAGAGGAGGATCGTCACGATGGGGTTAGAAGATATAAAGAAATTAAGGGAAATAACGTTAGTGGGAATCAACGAGTGTAAGCAGGCACTTGCCGATGCCAAAGGAAACTTTGACGCAGCCCTTAGAGTCCTACGGGAGCGAGGAGCTCAGGTTATGGAGAAAAGGAGCGCGCGCGCTACCCGCCAAGGGATTGTTGATTCATATATCCATTTTGGAGGCAATCTTGGCACGCTCGTTGAAGTTAACTGTGAAACCGATTTTGTCGCTCGTACGGATGCTTTTAAGAAATTCGTCAGAGATGTCAGCATGCATATTGCGGCGGTGAGCCCTCTTTATGTAAAACGGGAAGACATACCTGAATCTATTGCGGCTGGCGTTGCCAACATGGATGAGTACGCCAAGGAGCATTGTCTTCTTGAGCAGGCGTACGTTAAGGATGATTCGATGAGCATTGGTGATTATTTACGCAACACAATCGCGCAGACCGGAGAAAATATTGTTATTAAGCGGTTTGCACGTTTTTGTTTAGGAGAGTGATGCAGGCGAAATATAAACGCATACTTCTTAAGTTAAGCGGCGAGGCGTTTTTAGGCAAGCAAACGCATGGGATTGATACGGCGGTGTGCGCTCATATTGCCCGCCAGCTCAAAGAAGTAGCGCAGCTGGGTGTTCAGATAGCCATGGTGGTCGGCGGCGGGAATATTTTTCGCGGCGCGCCACGCTCCAAAGAATTCGAGATGGAGCGTTCGGTTGCTGATTATATGGGTATGCTGGCTACGGTTTTAAACGGTTTAGCGCTTCAAAAC
This sequence comes from Candidatus Omnitrophota bacterium, assembly GCA_043823745.1. Taxonomy (GTDB): domain Bacteria; phylum Omnitrophota; class Gorgyraeia; order Duberdicusellales; family 4484-171; genus JAQTOI01. The sequence goes on from JBDRAN010000056.1 coordinate 74,483, forward strand.
GCGCTCGAACATCAGGGAATACCAAGCCGGGTAATGACCGCAATCGAAATGCACCAGATTGCCGAACCATATATCAGGCGTCGGGCAATGCGGCATCTAGAAAAGAAACGCGTAGTTATTTTTGTTGCAGGCACCGGTAATCCTTATTTTACGACAGATACCGCTGCGGCGCTGCGCAGCGTTGAAATCAATGTTGATGTGCTTCTTAAAGGAACTAAAGTGGACGGTGTCTACTCAAGCGACCCCATGAAAGATAAAGATGCGCAACGCTTTCAGAAGTTAAACTACATGGATATTTTAAGCAAAGATTTAAAAATAATGGATTCAACCGCAGTAACGTTATGCCGGGAAAATAAACTACCGATTCTCGTCTTTAATTTTATGAAAGAAGGTAATTTAAAAAAAATCGTTGTTGGTCAGAAGATTGGAACCTTGATTAATTGAGTCGAATGAGACTTGGGCTTTTGAAACTTACTAAGGGGGAGCACAAAAGCCCTTAGTCGAATTCGACCCCGCCCTTTCATACCTTACCATAAAGTATTCATAGGTAAGAAAGAGCGGGGTTCAATTCGCAGACGTCTCGACAGTACGTCGAGACTATGAATTACGCTCGTTTTAGTAAGCTCGCGTAATTCATCTACTCATTGAAGGAGACGCTATGGTCCATAAGCAAGTCTTAAAAGAAATAGAAGATGAAATGAAGAAGGCGATTGAGGCTACGAAGCGAGAGTTTTCAGAATCACGTTCGGGGCGGGCAAATCCCAAGATGGTTGAAGGTGTCCGTGTTAATTACTACGGTACCCCGACGCTTCTTAAGGAGATTGCGACCATTAGTGTTCCGGAGGCACGGATGCTGGTTATTAGCCCCTGGGACCCTACCTCGATTAAAGAGATAGAACGTTCGATCCAACAGTCAGAATTGGGGATTACTCCGGTCAATGACGGAAAAATCATCCGGCTTATTGTTCCTGCGCTTTCAGAGGAACGGAGAGACGAGCTCGCAAAAATTGTCAAGAAGGTAGCGGAAGAAGGAAAAGTTTCTGTGCGTACGATACGCCAGAACGGAAAGGACCGTATCAAGAGCCTTGAGAAAGATAAAAAGATTTCTGAGGATGACCGTTTTTCTTCGGAAGCTGAGTTGCAAAAATTGACTGATAAGTATACCGCAGATATTGATAAGCTTCTGGGCGATAAGGAAAAAGAGCTTAAAGAATTTTAAGACCGCGAATTTCCGCTAATTGAAAACGCGAATTTCCCGCGATTGATCTCTATTGATGCAAGCGGGCCTGCTGCGGCTGGCGCGCGAATAGAAAAATTTAACAACTAAATACATTAGCGGTCATGAGCGTGTATTTTAGGAAATAAACGTATACGGGCCGCTAGCTCAGTTGGTAGAGCACCGCCCTTTTAAGGCGGGTGTCCCGAGTTCGACCCTCGGGCGGCTCATGTATAAAAGCAGCGAATAGCGAGAGGATATGTTTTTTTAAAAAAAAATACGAGGGGCGAACTCGCAAAGAGAGTTTGAGAGAAAAGAATTTTCTCTCAAAATACGCCTCTTCGTGGTAAGGGAAGGAAGTGACAGGTGCGAATCCGATAGGATGAGCCCATCAGAGAAGGAAACCGTAGGTTTCCTTTTATGAGGAGCGCAGCGACGAGTTGGACCCTCGGGCGGCTCATGTATAAAAGCAGCGAATAGCGAGCACGCGAGAAATGAGTAGTCCGCGTACACACGTGGTTTTGACGGATGGGCTCTTATACTAAGGCATCGCTCTTTTTTAGTTCGGGGAAACATTAGCCGCCGCGGTGGCGGAACTGGCAGACGCGCATGGCTTAGGACCATGTCCTTCTGGGGTGGGAGTTCAACTCTCCCCCGCGGCATATGTGCGCTTACACACGAAATGTTTCGCGCCATTGTTCATTTGACGCCGGGAGCGTACCTTGTTAGGTATGATGGTAATGCTCCTTGCAGATGACTACGCCGAAGATTACGTGCAACACCACCTCGTGGCCGATCAAAGAGCACGTACGTCATTCCACGTAACGACGCGATGTGGCTGATCTTGAATGCTATGCGGGTGTAGCTCAACTGGCTAGAGCGTCACGTTGCCAACGTGAAGGTTGTGGGTTCAATTCCCATCGCCCGCTTGTTTTTTTATAGGGGGTCATGCGCTATGGATAAGAATATTTTTGAATCTCTGGATCGCGACTGTGTTATTCTTGGCTTAAAACAGAAAAGCAAAAAAAATATTCTTTCGACGATTCTCGACCACCTCACTCAAAAGAAAAAAATTGAAAAATCAAACAAGAATCAAATCCTCAAAATACTTCTTCAACGCGAGGAGATGGGCTCAACCGCAATCGGTGGTTATATCGCGCTTCCTCACGCCCGAGTTGATTGCGTAAAAAATGTTCTCATCTGTATCGCTATTTCAACGGAAGGCCTCGATTTTGATTCGCTCGATCAGGAGGCAGTTAATATCGTTGCGCTACTTCTTTCCAACCACAAGGAAGCAGGTATGCATTTGAAAACTCTTGCTTTCCTGGCACGGATGTTGCGTGATAAATATTTTGTGCAGCAGCTTAAAAGCGCCAAGACCGAAGAAGAGGTTGTGACGTTTCTCGATAAACAACAGCAGATTGTGCGATGAAAAACTTTTTTAAGATTATACGGTGGCTTTATCCGGGATTGCGGATTAAGAGATGGATCGGCTTGCTTCTTGTCGGTCTGATGTTTATCATTATTGCTGCGCCGCATCTTACCGAGACAAGATTGTTACAGCGTATTATCTATACGGTGTGTTTTGCCGTTGGCACCGTTGCGCTCATTTCGGGAACGTTATACCTTATTAAGAGTTTTGCCGAGGTAATTTATCCGCATAAAGATAAAGATTTGATTGATATTATTTACGAAAAGCGTTTGCTCGCCCGGGGACCAAAAGTTGTCGCGATCGGCGGAGGAACAGGTCTTTCGATGCTCCTTGAGGGCTTAAAGGAGTATACGACGAATATCTGCGCTATTGTCGCGGTAGCGGACGAAGGCGGCTCTTCCGGCCGCCTACGCGAAGAGTTTGGCATATTACCGCCCGGGGATATCAGGAATTGTCTTGTGTCGCTTGCCGAGGCGCACCAGCTGATGAGGAATCTTTTCCAATACCGTTTTACCGAAGGCGAAGGCATCAGAGGACATAGTTTTGGTAATTTGTTTATTACCGCGATGACGCAGGTTACCGGAAGTTTTCGGGATGCGGTTGAGGAATCAAGTAAGATTTTGGCGATCAGGGGCAAGGTTATTCCTTCGAGTCTTGATTCCTTGCGTCTTCGTGCCGAATATCAGGACGGCACGACTCAGGAAGGCGAGGATAAGATTTCCGATGAGATAAAGCCGATACGCCGCGTTTCGTTGATGCCTGAGGCCGCGGCGCCCAACCCCGAGGCGATTGATGCGATACGTGAAGCCGATTTAATTGTCATGGGGCCCGGTAGCCTTTTTACGAGCATTATTCCCAACCTTTTAATACAGCAGATCAGGGAAGAGATTGCCAAGAAAGACGTTATTAAGTTGTATGTGTGCAATGTAATGACGCAGCGTGGAGAGACCGATGGGTTCACCGCGGCGGACCATCTTGAGGTGCTTATTGCCCATAGTATGACGAGTATTGTTAATTGCTGCCTGGTTAATTCGGGCCGTCTTGATTATCGGCTTTTACGCAAGTACGCGCAGGATAAATCATTTTCAGTTATCTTTGATCGCGAGCGCCTGCAAAAAATGGGAGTGACCGTTTTTGAGGCCGATGTCGTTAGTAAAGTGAATTATCTTCACCATGATACGGCTAATATTGCCAAAGAAGTGATGAGTATCTACAATTATTTTAAGAAGCAATGAATAAGATCGAAGGAGAGGTTACGATTGTAAATCCGCACGGTCTTCATGCCCGGCCCGCAGCTATTTTTGTGCAGATAGCTAATAAGTATGATTCAGGAGTAATGCTTGGCAAGGATGGCGAGAGCATCGATGCTAAATCGATCATTGCGATTTTAAGTCTTGGTGTGAACACGGGGATGAAAGTAAAACTCGTCGTGGAAGGTATGGATGCTCAGGAAGCGTTCGGGGAGTTGAAGAGTTTTTTAGAGAATAGCCATGATTAAACTTAAAGGTATTGCCGCTTCAGGAGGCATCGTAATAGGCAGAGCCTATTGTATCGGGAAAGAGGAACTTTCTGTTCCGAAACGGAAAATCTCTCACGAGGAGATTTCGACCGAAATTTATCGGCTTGAAGAAGCGCTTATTGAAACACGCCGCGAGCTCACCAGTCTTCAGAAGCGAATATCTGAGGATGCAGGTTTTGCTCACGGGAAGATTTTTGAGGCTCATCTGTTGGTGCTTGAAGACAGAGTTCTTATCGAAGATATCATTCAACAGATCAAAAACAAAAAAATTAACGTTGAATACGCCTTTGCCCAAAGCATCAAAAAATATACTGATACGCTTCTGAAGCTTGATGATGAGTATTTGCGCGAACGAGCTGCCGATATTGAGGACATTTCGCGCAGAGTTCTGCGTAAGTTATGTAAACAGGAGGCTGTAAGCCTGCAGGATCTCAAGGAAAAAGTTATCATCGTTGCTCACGACCTTTCTCCCTCTCAGACTGCAAGCCTTCCGAAAGATAAGGTGCTTGGATTTGTTGCGGATGTCGGCGGACGGACATCGCACACGGCGATTATCGCACGGAGCCTAGGAATTCCTGCGGTTGTCGGTGCTGAGGTAGCGACCAAGCACATAAAGTCAAACGATAGGATCATCCTTGATGGTTCTGAAGGCATTGTTATAACGGGTAACATTGAGAAAATCCTAAAGGAATATCAGGCGAAAAGGCATCGATACACGAAAGAAGCCCGCATTGTCCATTTACCAAAGACATATAAAACTATCACGCTCGATAAAAAAGAGGTGACCATATCTGCAAATATCGAGTTGCCGGAGGAAGTGCCTCTCGTTCATGAATTCGGAGCGGAAGGGGTGGGGCTGTATCGAACCGAGTATATTTTCTTAGGGAGGCGAGAGCTGCCCAACGAGGAAGAGCAATATAAAGCATACGTTACGGTTGCCAAGAAAATACAACCGCACTCGGTTATTATCAGGACTATTGATATCGGCGGCGATAAGTTTCTTTCGCAGCCGCAAGTCCCTAGAGAAATGAGTCCGTTTCTCGGGTGGCGTGCCATCAGGTTTTGTCTTGCTCGCCCCGATGTTTTTAAGGTGCAACTGCGTGCGATCCTGCGGGCTTCAGCCGAGGGTAATATTAAAGTTATGTTTCCGATGATCTCAGGTATTGAAGAATTACGCGAAGCAAAAAAGATGCTTGAGGATTGTAAAAAGGAACTTCGTCGTGAAGGGCAGAAGTTTGACGAGAAAATCGCAATCGGGACAATGATTGAAGTGCCTTCGGCAGCGTTAACTGCCGACATCCTCGCGCGCGAAAGCGATTTCTTTAGTATCGGGACCAACGATCTTATTCAATATTCTTTAGCTGTAGATCGCGCGAACGAAAAGGTGGCATACCTGTATGAGCCCGGGCATCCGGCGGTATTACGCTTGGTTAAAAGTGTAATCGAGAGCGCCCATGAGAATCATATTTGGGTGGGTATGTGCGGCGAAATGTGTGGAGAGGCCATTTTTTCATTTCTCTTGTTGGGGTTCGGTCTTGATGAGTTTAGTATGTCGCCGCCGCGGGTTTCTAAGATACGCGAATTGATGCGTTCCGTTACCTTTGAGGAGGCGAAGATTATTGCGGAGATGGCTATTAAACTTACCACAGCAAAAGAAGTCGAAAAGTATCTTCAGGAAGAATTACGAAGAATTTTAAAGGAAGATTTTGAACGCTTGGTGATGATGTAAAATGCGAATTGTTATACTTGCTGCCGGTTACGGCACGCGCCTCTATCCTTTAACGTTTAACCTGCCCAAGCCCCTGGTGCCCATCAATGGCTCTCCTGTCATTGATTTTCTCATTGAGAAAATTCGACTGCTTGAAAACCATGTTTCAATTAAAGAAATCAGAGTCGTGTGCAATAATAAATTTTATCCGCATTTTATCTTATGGAAAAAGAAAAGCGGCACCCGCGCCACCATTGTTAATGACGGTTCCAATACTCCCGAGGACCGCCTGGGGGCTATAGGGGATATCGGCGTTGCGATTGGAAAAACCAAAGATGACTGGCTCATTGTGGGGGGCGATAATCTTTTCGAAGATCCGCTGGTTGATTTTTTACGCTCAGCCATACGCCGCGGGAACGCACCGGTTCTTGGCGTGCATCGACTGCACAATAAAAAGAGCGCGTCACGTTTTGGTGTTGTGCGTCTTGATCGGGAAGGACGCATCAGAGAATTTCTTGAGAAGCCCAAAGAGCCGCCTTCGGCGCTTGTTGCCTCCTGCATTTATTATTTCCCTCGAACGTCGCTTTCCTATCTTGAGCGTTTCCTTGGCGAGGGTCATAATACCGATGCTTCAGGAAAATATATCGCGTGGCTCGCGCGTCACACTGACGTTTTTGGCTATGTTCTTACCGGCAGATGGATGGACGTTGGTCAGCATGACGCGTTGCGCGGCGCGGAGAAACACTTCAAACTTAACAAAAAATAAGAGGGGGAGCCGTCATGGGACTTCAAAAAGTAAGAAAAGCAATTGATGCTATCGATGATCAAATCATGCAACTCCTTAATTGTCGCGCCAAGGAAGTTCTTCGCGTCAACGCTCTTAAAGAAAAAAACAAACTCGATATTTATGCTCCGCAGCGGGAAGCGGCTATTTTAGCCCGCCTTAAAAGAATAAAAAGCTCTTCGCTTTCTGCCGAAGACATCGAAATTATTTTCAGAGAAATATTTTCCGTTTTTCGCTCGCTTCAGAATCCTGTTCGTGTTGTCTATCTTGGTCCTGAAGGAACGTTTACGCAAGCCGCGGCAATGAAGCAGTTTGGTAAACGGGCGGCCTATAGAGCGGTAGCAACCATTAGCGATGTCTTTGATGAAGTGGAGCGCGCCGAGACCGATTATGGCGTGGTTCCGATTGAGAATTCTATCGAAGGGGTGATCAACTATACGCTTGATGTTTTTTTCGATTCTCCGTTAAAAATATGCGCTGAGGTGACACTTCCCATTTCGCATGCGCTTCTGGCGCGCCGCGGCGTAACGATTAAGAGAATATATTCAAAACTCGAGGTATTCCCTCAATGCCGTCGATGGCTTAATCAACATTATCCCCACGTGGAACTGGTTCCCGCGTCATCCACCGCCAAGGCCGCAATTCTTGCTAACGGTGACCGCTACGGCGCCTGTATTGGACACAAGAGCCTTGCCGCTTTGTACGACTTACATATTATTGCTTCTTCGATCGAGGATGCGGCGCATAATGTTACTAGATTTTTAGTTATTGCTAAAAACGACAGTTTTGCTTCAGGTAACGATAAAACATCGGTGCTTTTTTCGGTCAAGGACAGGGTAGGGGTGCTTTATGATGTGCTGGCATCATTTAAGCAATATAAGATTAATCTTACTAAAATTGAGTCTCGTCCTTCAAAGAAGAAACCGTGGGAATATTATTTCTTTGTCGATTTTCTGGGGCACCGAAGTTCACCTCGGGTAGAAAAAGCGCTTCGTGCTCTCGCCCGGCATTGTGTTTTCTTAAAGATTCTTGGTTCCTATCCTAAAGAGCGCTAAAACAGTTTATCGTTATCACGTCGGAGTTACGATGAGTCAAATGTTTCCGGTCAGAAAAGAGATAGCAGCAATTAAGCCGTATAAGCCGGGTAAACCAGTAGAAGAAGTAAAGCGTTCGCTCGGTTTACGCAAGGTCTATAAGCTCGCCTCCAATGAGATACCGTTAGCCCCTCTCTACATTAAGAAAGCGGTTATTGAAGAGCTCAGCTCTATTAACCGATATCCGGAAGCAGGCTGTTTTTATCTGCGCCGGACACTTTCTAAGAAGCTTGGTATTGCTGCGGGACAGATGGTATTTGGCAACGGCTCTGATGAGTTGATTACGCTTACGCTTCGAGCGTTTGTCGATCGTGGCGACGAAGTTATTATTGCGTATCCTACGTTTCTGATGTACGAAATCCAGGCTCACGTCCAAGGTGCGCGCGTTGTGAAGGTGCCGTTAAAGAATTTTCACTATTCGCTTTCCGATATCGCTGCGGCTGTAACCCCGAAGACGAAAGTAATTTTTATCGCTAATCCCGATAACCCTACAGGAACGTATGTAAACCACACAGCGGTCTCCACGTTTTTATCTGCGATACCGCGTCGTGTGTTGGTCTATTTCGACGAAGCGTACGTTGAGTTTGCGCCCGCCGACTTTCCCCGTTCGCAGGAGTTCCTGAATCGCCGCGGCAACCTTATATACGCGCGCACATTCTCAAAGGCATATGGGCTTGCGGGACTTCGGGTCGGTTATGGCGTTACTACTCTCCAGATCGCCACGGTTCTTAATACGATACGAGAACCTTTTAATATTAACCGTTTCGCGCAAGTCGCGGCAGTAGCGGCACTTGCTAATAAAAAGTTTTTGCGCACGGTAACAGCGCTTATCCGCCGTGAAAAGCAATATCTCTACACACAGCTTGATGCCTTGGGTGTACGGTTTATAGAAAGCGCTACCAATTTTATTTTTATTGATTTCGGGCAGGATGTCAGTGATCTATGCGCCTATCTTTTAAAAAATGGTATTATCGTGCGCGACCTTACGGATTGGGGTTTCAAGAACTTTTTTCGCGTGACGGCAGGCCTGCGTATCGAGAATAAGAAATTTATTGCGCTACTTGCATCATATCTGCGGCATAATCCCTGATACGGTATGGGCGATATGAATTCGGGAGGCCCCATAGCAACTTCTCGTTCCTTTAGCGTTTCTCTGATCTTGCTGGTTGTTTCCCTAGGTGCCAACGTTTTTTTCCGGCTTGCCCCCGCCTATTTTCCCCAATATAAAAAAGACGCGCGTTCAATTGTAGAGCAGCGGATTGCCGCTGCGTCAATACAGACGCTTACGCAAAAGTATCCCGGTTATGGCGCACGTGTGCGCCATGCGCTTATCAGGGATATTATTAAAAAGGAATCTCGAAGCAAAGAGTTTCACGCGCGCATCCTCGAGGAATATGCTGCGCTTTGTGAGCCATATCAGGATAAGGATCATCAAACATATTTACTCGAGCTTGATCCGTACCAATGGATGCGTAACACTGAGAATGTCCTGCGATATGGTTTTCCCGGCACAAAACGGGAAGGTGCCCTCATGTATGATACCTACATGTTGGCGCCACGCGGCATCGAGATAGGGCATATTCATTTTCTCTTTTATTGTTCGGCAGCACTCTATCGGGTGTTTTCTTTCTTTTTCCCCGCTACGGGCCTGGCACACTTTCTTTTTTACCTACCGCTTTTTTACACCGTTGTTTTTTTAACGAGCCTCTATTTTTTTTCAAAGCAATACTTTTCCTCATTTGGTGCTTTCTGTACGACGTTGTACGTAGGTTGTAATAGTTTATTCATTAATCGCAGTTGCGCCGGCTGGTATGATTATGATGCGTTAAGCATGACCATGCCGCTTATCGTTCTGGGGTGCGTGGGCGCGAGCATTCGTTACGGCCGCTCCAGTGGCCGTTACTGGGCGTGGCTTGCGTGTGCTGCTTTTTTTCAAGGCATGTACACCTTTACCTGGATTGGCTGGTGGTTTTTACTCTTTATTATTATCGCGGCGTTTCTTTTTATTATTTTGAATAATTATGTTCTTTATGAGCGAAGGCGCGCGCATGCGTTGGCGCTACATTATGTCGGTACGCTTACTGGATTTCTTATCGGCAGCGCTTTGTTTTGTTTGTTAATAAGTAAAGTCAACATGCTTGCGGAGTTTATGACGTTGTTGCGAGAGAACCTTACGTTGGGAAAATCAGCATCCGTTTCACTGTGGCCGGACATGCGCTATACCATTTCCGAGCTTCAGGGCTCAAGCTTCCTGGGCGCCGTCAAAAACTTATATGGCGGCGTTATTATGAGCATTGTGCTTATCGCAAACATTTGGATCTACACGAAGGAACGCCGGGGGAAACACGCATGCATGGTTTATGTGATGTTTTTTTGGGCAGTCTTCATGATCTATGCGTCCATGAAGGGAGCGCGGTTTATCATCTATCTTGTTATACCATTTGGTTTTTTCTTTGGTTGGGCAGTTAGTGAGGCCTTAAGGATTCTTAGAGAGAGGGCCCGTCTGCATTTTCGCGCCGCGTCGGCTGGGTTTGCTGTTACGGGCATAATTATTATCTTTATGCTCACAAGATTTTTGCAAACAGGATTTATCTCTTCGAGGAACGATTACCCGCTTATGAACGATGAATGGTATGAAGCAATGCAACAGGTGAAGATGCAGACGCCCCCCGGTTCGGTTATTAATTCCTGGTGGGATTACGGTAACTTTTTTAAAGCTGTTGCCGATCGTCCTGTCATTTTTGACGGTCAGTCTCAATTGGGATCCCTTGGTTATTGGATGGGTCGGGTTCTTCTCGCGCGCGACGAAAACGAAGCATTGCGAATCTTAAGGATGCTTAATAATGCTTCGGATACTACCTTTGGGGCCCTCCAGGCTCACATTCATGATCAATTTAAGACCGAGCGTATGTTAGAGGAGATTTTAACCTGCGATCGTTTGCATGGTGATGAGGTCTTGCGAACGCATGGCATTCCCCAAGTCGCCCGTCAACGGATTCTCGATGACTTGCATAGGGTGCCGGGGCCCGCATATTTCGTGGTTGACAAGAGTATGGCAGGAAAAATGGCCAATATTTCTTTTATCGGTAATTGGATTTTCCCAAAAGTCTTTATTACAAAAAACAGCGCGCTTCCGGAAAAAGAGCTTTTTGCGCGGCTCGAAGATATCTATAAGCTTTCCCCGGCGCAAGCAAAAGCATATTACGAAGAGGTGCTCGTTTCCGGATTGCATGCTGACGGCGACGAGATTCTGTCGAAGCGTTTTTCTTTTTATACTACCCCGATTACCGGGACCGCCCAGGGAACATTGTTATATTTTAGCAATGGTGTTGTCCACAATCTTGAAACAAAAGATACCCTTATCTATATGCCCAGAGAGGAGCGTTACGTAAAGCCGGTAACCGTTGCGGTATATCGCGACGGAGAAAAAGAGATATATACGAATCCCGCCGGTGACTTTTCAAAATGTGTTTGTATTGTCAAGACCGGCACCAGTTACACTTCATTTATTCTCGATGAGGATTTACTTGATTCGCTCTTCGTGCGTCTTATGTTCCTGCGGGGGCACGGCTTTGCGCATTTTAAGCATTTTTTTACCAGCAAGCAGGGCACCGTGGCTGTTTATCAGATCAAATGGCCGCAGTGAAGACCCCAGCCGCTTACTTTCTTGACTAATATCCTAAAGCCCTGTATACTTAAGCGGTTAAAAACTGGCACACTATCGTCGCCGGAAAACAAAGAATATTGTAACGCAAGGTGAAGCTGATTATATCAGGGAGGCATCAATGATTATCGTTTTTAAAAAAGGAGCACGGGCTCGAGACGTTGATTATCTTATCAGGCGCGTTCAGAAACTTGGTTTAAAAACCATGGTTTCCCGCGGCGCCGAGCGCACGATCGTGGGTGTTATCGGGCCGGAAGATCTTATTCGTCAGCAGCCGCTGGAAGTCTTTCCGGGCGTCGAAAAAGTCATGCAGGTGCTCGCCCCGTATCGACTGGTATCGCGAGAGTTCAAAAGCGAAAATACCGTTGTCAGGATACGTAAAGGAATCGAAATCGGCGGGAAAAAAATAGTAGTGGTGGCCGGTCCTTGTTCGATTGAATCAAAGCAAAGTCTTAACGATGTTGCGACTAAGATAAAAGCCGCCGGGGCGCTTATATTGCGTGGTGGAGCTTTTAAGCCACGTACGTCACCATACGCTTTCCAGGGGCTTGGCGAAGAGGGGCTTAAAATGCTGCAAGAGGCGGGAGAGCGCGCCGGCATCGCAACGGCGACGGAAGTTATGGATACGCGCGATGTAGGTTTAGTAGCCAGGTATGCCGATATCCTGCAAATTGGCGCGCGCAATATGCAGAACTTCAGTCTTTTGAAAGAGGTAGGGCAGCTTAAAAAACCAGTTATCTTGAAGCGCGGCCTTTGCGCAACCATCAAGGATTGGTTGATGAGCGCTGAATATATTGCGTCAGAGGGTAACTTCAATATTATTTTGTGTGAGCGTGGCATTCGCACCTTCGAAGAATTTACGCGTAATACGCTTGATTTAAGCGCGGTCCCCGCGGTCAAGCAGCTTTCGCATCTTCCAATTATTGTCGACCCCTCGCATGCCGCCGGCAAATGGGGCCTGGTTGCACCCTTAAGTAAGGCAGCGATTGCCTGCGGCGCTGATGGTCTTTTGGTTGAGGTTCATCCAAAACCGGAGGAGGCCTTAAGTGACGGCCCGCAGCAATTATTGCCGGAAAACTTTGCATTACTCATGAAAGATATCGAGGCAGTAGCAAAAGCAGTGGGGAGACTTTTGCGATGAACCTGCGTGCGATAAAAAAAGTCGCCATTATCGGTGTAGGGTTGATGGGTGGCTCGTTTGCCTTGGCGCTTAAGGGAAAAATTCCTACGGCCGCAATCGTCGGGTATGCCCGTAGCAAAAAAACATTTCATAGGCTCAAAGCGCTTGGGATTCTCGATGCCGTAGAGAGAGACCTTGCAGCGCTGCTTTCGGGCGCCGATCTGATTGTTTTAGCGCTACCGGTTTCTTTGATTGTAGGGTATCTTGCCCGTATCGGGCCCATGCTTAAGCCCGGGGCTTTGGTGATTGATTTAGGGAGCACCAAAAACCTGGTTGAGAAGACAGCAAAATGTCTTCCGCGTACGGTTCATTTTGTGGGGTGCCACCCGCTGTGCGGTAGCGAAAAAAGTGGTGCTGCCGCAAGCCGTAAAGATCTCTACAGGGATGCGGTATGCTTGATTACAACTCCCGCCTCTCGCCCCGCGTCAAAGGTCATCGCGCGTCTGTGGCGAATGCTTGGCTGCCGTGTGGCATTTATAAGCGCGTTAAAACACGATCGCATACTTTCGGCTATATCACACCTGCCGCACATTATTTCTTTTGCATTGACAAAGTCTATCCCCACCGCGTACGGGTCGGTGAGTGTACCGTCATTGAAAGATCTAACGCGCATAGCAGGTTCCCCGGCAAATATCTGGACCGATATTTTTATTTCAAACGCACAAAATATTCTTGCTGATATTGATAATTTTATGGCGGTGCTGAGCGATCTTCGCGCTGCCATTGTCAATCGTAACACTCGCGTCCTTACGCGCATCATTGCCCAAGCCAACAAAAAACACTCAAGCTTCCTATGATTATCGCTATCGACGGGCCTGCCGGTTCAGGAAAAACTACGGTTGCAAAACTCTTGAGTAAACGCCTTGGTATTTTTTATCTTGATACCGGAGCGACCTATCGGGCACTTACGCTTGCTGTGCTTACATCCGGAATTGACCTTGCTGACCAGGTAGCGGTGCTCTTGTGCGCGCGTGCACTCAACCTGCGCCTTGAGGGTGAAAAGGTATATCTTGATGGTCGCGAGGTAACAGCCGACATTCGCGCTCCGCGTATAGATAAGAATATCTCGGTTGTCGTTAAAGATCCTTCCGTGCGCGAAGTCATGGTCGCTTTGCAGAGGACCATTGCGTCCGGTCGTGATGTCGTTGTTGAGGGCCGGGATATTACCACCGTCGTGTTTCCCAACGCTGAATTTAAGTTTTATCTTGACGCAGATCCAGGCGCCAGAGTCCACCGCCGCTTTGCCGAGTTTAACGAAAAAAAAATAGAAGCTAACTTAGATGAAGTTACCCAGGACCTTACGAAACGAGATTACGCCGATAAGAATCGCGACGTGGGAGCATTGCGCGTAAGTCCTGAGGCGGTCTATATTGATACAACGCACATTGAGATTGAAGGGGTTTTGGAAAAGATTCTTACCTATATACAACACGGATGACCATGGGCATGGAACAGGCGAACATACGAAATTTTTGTATTATTGCGCATATCGATCACGGGAAGTCGACGCTCGCTGACAGATTTTTGCAGCTTACCGGAGCTATCGAAACCCGCAAGCTCACCGAACAGATGCTCGATAGCATGGAGCTCGAACGCGAACGGGGCATTACAATCAAAGCAAAGGCGGTGCGTCTTAAATTTCCCTATCAGGGGAAGGATTATATCCTTAACCTTATTGAGACGCCCGGCCATGTTGATTTTACCTATGAAGTATCGAAGTCGCTGAAAGCCTGTGAGGGTGCGATATTGCTTGTCGATGCTTCGCAAGGTGTGGAAGCGCAAACGGTGGCTAATTTTTATTTGGCACTGGAGAGTAATTTAAAAATAATTCCCGTTATTAATAAGATTGATTTACCCAACGCAAACGTCGAGCGTACGCGTGGCCAGCTTGAGGATATTTTTGGCTTCAAAAAGGAAGAAGTTTCTCTTGTCTCGGCAAAAGACGGTATGGGCGCTGGAAAAATCCTTGAGCGGGTGATTGAGGAGCTCCCCCCGCCCGTCGGCGACGTAAACATTTCCCCGAAAGCAATTCTATTTGATTCGATATTTGATTCCTATCGTGGCGTTATTTTATTCCTGCGTGTTTTTGACGGCACCATCAGTCCGGGGGACAATATTCTTTTTATGCATACCAATAAAACCTATACCGTGGAGGAAACGGGCGTTTTCCTGCCGCAGGCTTCAAAGAAAAACTCTTTGATGCCCGGCGAAGTTGGTTATATCTGCTGTAATATTAGAAATCCCGAAGAAGTGGATATGGGCGACACGCTAACATCTCCGCAAAATCCGACCACCCACCCGTTTGAAGGGTATAAGAAAATACCACCCATGGTTTTCTGTGGTATTTTCCCTACCTACCCGAAGGATTACCCGGGACTGCGCTCAGCAATCGAAAAATTGCGGCTTTCAGACCCCTCGTTTGTGTATGAATCAGATAATCTAGGTATTTTGGGCTATGGTTTTCGTTGCGGCTTCCTGGGACTCCTTCATATGGAAATTGTGCAGGAGCGCCTTGAGCGTGAATTTAATCTTGATCTTATCCTTACCTCGCCGAATGTTATGTATAAGGTAAAAACACGCGACGGCGTGGTTTGTGACGTGGCGACTCCGCATGAGCTTCCCGATCCCTCTTTCACCGAAGAGGTATCCGAGCCTTTCGTTAAAGCCGCGATTATCGCGCCGATCGATGAACTTGATTCGATATGCGAGCTTTCGAAGGCAAGGCGCGGAACTTTCATTAAGATGGATTATCTTGGTAAGGATCGTCTTAATATTGTTTTTGAATTGCCCCTGGGAGAAATCGTTATTGATTTCTACGATAAGATAAAATCGTTGACCAAGGGGTATGGTTCTCTTGACTATGAATTTATCGGATACCGGCCTACGGAAATCGCTAAAATCGATATTTTGCTCAACCATAAAAAAATCGAAGCATTTTCGATTCTGGTACATAAGAGTAAAATGGATACGAAGGCCCGTGCCGTGGTTGAGAAATTGGGAGAGCTGATACCGCGACAGCAGTTTGAGATAAGTATTCAGGCTGCGATTGGCGCCAAGATTATCGCTTCCGAGCGGGTAGGAGCGATACGTAAAAATGTCACCGCCAAGTGCTACGGCGGGGATATTACCCGCAAGCGCAAACTATGGGAGAAGCAGAAAGAAGGAAAAAAGAAGATGAAGCAGATGGGGAATGTTACAATTCCTCAAGGAGCGTTTTTAGAGGTTTTGCGTTCTTCGGCTTGATGTTTTGCCATATCTGGTGTATGATATTTTGTATTGTCGATGGCATACGCTCAAGGAGTACCTGAAAGTTCCCCTGGGATTGTTATGAACGAAAAACAAAAAGAGAAAATAAAACAACAATGCAAAGAGTGGACCGAGGCTATTGTCGTTGCTGTGGCTTTGGCGGTTTTTGTACGTACGTTTTTCTTCCAGATTTACAAGATTCCTACGACCTCCATGGTGCCGACGCTTATGCCGGGTGACAAAATTTTTGTCAGCAAACTCGTCTATGGTCCCAAGATCCCTTTTACCTCACTGCGCATCCATGGATTCAGAAAACCTCTTCGCGGTGATGTAGTTGTATTCGTACCGCCCAATGACAGAACAAAGCCGTACATTAAGCGTCTTATCGGGCTTCCCGGCGAGCGCATTGTGATTAAGGATGGTAACCTTTATGTCAATGATAAGCCGGTTGTTGACCCCCGCATTGCTCGTAATTATTATTATAATCAGGGAGATTGGGGCGGGGAAGGCGAAGTCGTTCGTGTTCCCGGGGGGAAATATTTCTTTTTAGGCGATAATAGTATTTCTTCCTCTGATAGTCGTTTCTGGGGCTTTGCGGACGAGAAAGATCTGGTCGGTAAAGCGATCTTTCTCTGGTGGCCACCGAAGCGCATAAGCATGATAGAGTAACGCGTGTACGCGAGAGGATTGCATGAGTTTTGCGGATAAACTTTCATTGTTGCGGATTCTTTTGATCCCGGTTTTTGTTTCGTTACTTTTTTATTACAACGAGAGCCACCGGTACTTGAAGTATTTTATCGTCGGCGTCTTTACGCTCGCGGTGCTCACTGACTTTTTTGACGGGTTTGTTGCGCGCCTTAAGAAGGAAAAGTCAAAGATCGGTGAAGTGATTGATCCGCTCGCCGATAAGCTTCTGCTTTTAACGGCTTTCATATGCCTGTATAGTTTACGAAGATCGCTTCCGTTTAACAGCACTAATTCTATTCCGCTCTATGTTGTTTTGATTGTCGTAAGCCGCGACTTGATTATTCTTCTGGGTGTGCTTATCCTGTATCTTTTGAAGATAGAGATTCCTATTGCCCCTTCAATATGGGGAAAATTTACCACCCTCTTTCAGATGCTTACGATTCTTTTTGTACTCATTGACATCCCCATGGTTACCCCGTATGTTTGGATAGCTGCGGTCATTTGTACGCTTATTTCAGGTGTCGGGTACTTTATGCGAGGAGTACGCGCGATAAATGCTAAAAGTCATCCTGGTAGTAAGTCTTAGTTATCTAGCCGGAAGCATCCCCTTTGGGTTTGTTATCGCCCGGGTGGTTCGGGGTATTGATATACGTCAGTGCGGCTCTGGAAATATCGGCGCAACAAACGTTTTCAGAGTCATTGGAAGACCGTGGGGAATTTTTGTTTTTATTCTGGATTTTTCTAAAGCGTTTCTGCCGATCATACTTGCCAGTCTCCGTGCCGGTTTTTCCGTTCATCAGCATTATGTTTTTACCGTGATGGCAATCGCCGGCGTTTGCGGTCATAACTGGACGCCCTGGTTGCATTTTAAAGGGGGCAAGGGCGTCGCCACGAGCCTCGGCGCCATGATCGCGTTAAGTTGTATTTTCCCTACGCTCGGTATTGCGGTCGGCATTGCGCTGTTGTCATGGATTGTCTTATTTTTTGTTAGCCGCTATGTTTCACTTGCCTCATTGGTTGCCGGTCTTATATTTTTTGTTGCAACCGTTTTACTGGTTAGCCAGATTGAACTGAAAATCCTATCGTTTCTTCTCTTTGTTTTGATGCTTGCTCGCCACAAAAAGAACATTACGCGTCTGTGTGCGGGCACTGAAAATCGCTTCTAATCCGGGCGATAATCCTTACGGAAGCGTTAATTTTATATGTTTGACAGCCCATAGGCAGCAGGGTATAATTTACTGCTGCTAAAGGCATTATCGCGGCACATTGCAAAATCTGGTATATATTATTAAGTCTCGCGGTAGTTGACCGTAAGCAATACCGGTCTTATCGGAGTGACCGGTATGCGCGTATCGCGCGCAATACTCGGTTTTAAAGGTTTAGCCAGTATGCACATCTGCGCAAGGAGGAAATTATGAACACAGAGAAAGGTATTGCCGATGGTAAGAAAAAAGCATTAGAATTAGCACTTTCACAGATAGAAAAACAATTCGGCAAAGGCGCGATCATGCGTCTTGGCGAAGGTGTTCGGCTTGACATTGACGTGATCCCTTCAGGTATTATCCCGCTCGATGCGGCGCTTGGAGTCGGAGGCCTGCCGCGCGGCCGTATTATCGAGATATTCGGGCCAGAAGCAAGCGGTAAAACAACGCTTACCTTAAGCATTATCGCCCAGGCGCAGAAGCAATCAAGTGGCGTGGCAGCCTTTGTGGATGCGGAGCACGCATTTGATCCTAATTACGCCAAGATTATCGGCGTTAACTTAGATGATCTTTTGATCTCTCAGCCTGATACCGGAGAGCAGGCGCTTGAGATCGTAGAAACCTTAGTGCGCTCAAACGCTGTTGACCTGATCGTGGTTGACTCGGTGGCTGCTCTGGTGCCTAAGGCTGAGCTTGAGGGTGACATGGGGGATGCGCATATTGCTCTGCAGGCACGTCTTATGAGCCAAGCGCTACGCAAGCTCACGGCGGCGATCAGCAAGTCAAAAACCTGTGTAGTGTTTATCAACCAGTTGCGCGAGAAAATCGGTGTTATGTTTGGTAATCCTGAGACTACTCCCGGAGGACGGGCGCTTAAATTTTACTCGTCCGTGCGTATTGATCTGCGTAGAATCGGCTCCGTTACGAATGCCGAACAAGTTATTGGTGCCCGCATACGCGCCAAGATCGTTAAGAATAAAGTCGCGGCGCCCTTCCGAGAGGCGCACTTTGAGATCATGCATACTGAAGGTGTTTCTAAAGTCGGCGCGCTTATCGATGCGGCGGTTGACGGCGGCCTGATAAAAAAATCAGGAAGCTGGCTTTCCTATAAAGACAAGAATCTTGCGCAAGGCAAAGAGCAGTTACGGGCTCTCCTTAAGGAAAACGGGGCGTTACGCCAGGAACTTGAAGACCAGCTACGCAAAGGTTTTACTGCTGAGGTAGCTACGTCTACCGCGGTAGAGAAATAACGAGCCTTCAAGCGCGATATTCACGTGAGCGACTACACACGAGCGCTTCATTACGCGTACCTTCTTTTAAAATACAGGTTACGGAGCAGGTATGAGATTGTTTCTCGCCTGAAACAGAAAAAGTATTCTCCCGCCCTGATCACCCGTGTCGTTGCTTATTTAGAGCAGAATGGGTATATCAATGATTCGCAGTTTGCCAGCAAATACGCAGCCGCGCTATACGAGCGCGGTTACGGCAAACGCAGAGTCCAGCTCACCTTGCGGCGCTTAGGGGTAGCAGATGAAGATAGCCGAATTGCTATCGCCCGTGACGATGAACGCGAGCGGCTCAATGAACTTACGCGCCGTAAGATTACGTATTATCAGGGTAAAAAAAATTCCGCTGCCAAGGTGTTACGCTCACTTTTAGCCAGGGGTTTTTTGTATCACGATATCATGCGCGCGATGGAAGAACAAGGGTTTAACCGTTATGAAGACTAACGAGTTACGTAAAAAATACCTGGAATTTTTTAAAAGTAAAAATCATACAGTATTTTCTTCTGATACGCTCGTTCCGGATGATGAGAGTGTACTTTTCACCTCAGCCGGCATGAATCGGTTTAAGCCGTATTTTCTAGGTGAAAAAAAAGATTTACGCTGTGCGGTCAGCTCACAGAAGTGCTTGCGCACCGGAGATTTGTCTGAGGTAGGGAAAACGCCGTATCATCATACTTTTTTTGAAATGCTGGGTAATTTTTCTTTCGGTGATTACTTTAAGAAAGAGGCCATTGAATATGCCTGGGAGTTTGTGACCGGGGTTCTTGGTATCGCCG
This sequence comes from Candidatus Omnitrophota bacterium, assembly GCA_043823745.1. Taxonomy (GTDB): domain Bacteria; phylum Omnitrophota; class Gorgyraeia; order Duberdicusellales; family 4484-171; genus JAQTOI01. The sequence continues at coordinate 94,277 of JBDRAN010000056.1, forward strand.
CACGCGATATATGGGTTTCGGTCTATAAGGATGATGACGAGGCCTTTGCAATTTGGGTAAACCATATCGGTATCTCCAACGAGGTTATCGTACGTCTGGATGAGGATAAAAACTTCTGGCCCGCCAGCGCTCCGACCCTTGGCCCCAACGGCCCGTGCGGCCCCTGTTCTGAAATATTCTTCGACCGCGGCGCAGCTCGTGGTTGCGGAAAGCCGAGTTGTAGTCCCTCGTGCGATTGCGGCAGGTTTGTAGAAATATGGAATCTTGTTTTTACACAGTTTAATCGCGTTGGTGTTGGCAAGCTTCTGCCGCTGCCGCAAAAAAATATTGACACCGGAATGGGTCTTGAACGTATAGCCGCGGTTATGCAGGGTAAATATTCAAATTTTGAAATCGATATTCTCGCTCCGGTCGTCAGTTTTGTAAAAAAGATATTACGGATAACGGCCGAAGAGCCGCGTATTTCAAGCCTTGTGAACGCTATTGTTGATCATGCCCGGGCGGTGAGTTTCTCGATCGCCGACGGCGTGTATCCTTCGAATGAGGAACGAGGATATGTAATACGCAAGCTTATTCGACAGGCGTCGTTTAAAGGCTCGATGGTGGGGCAGGCCGACCCCTTCCTGCATAAGCTTGTGCCGTTGTATGCGCAGCTTATGGAGGAACCGTATCCCGAAATAAATGAAAAGAAGAACGCTATCGCTAAGATCATATTCACGGAAGAAGAAAGATTCCTCTCAACCTTAAAAGAGGGCCGTCAGCATTTTGATAGTATTGCCACCGAGGCACGGCACGGCGGGAATAATACGATCAGTGCCGAGGCGCTTTTTAAGCTCTACGACACCTATGGGTTTCCGGTTGAGTTGAGCCGCGAACTCGCCAAGGAAAACAATATTACGGTTGACGAGACAGGTTTTGAGGATTTCCTTGCACAACAGCGCCAGCAATCTCGGAAGAAGAGCATGTTTGACGCTCACATTTTTAAACAAGGCGAACTTTCATTGCAAGAGCATAGCATTTTTGTGGGGTATGAGGACATTCAGATAAGCGCGCAGGTGCTGCGTATTTTTACCGCGAAAGGCGAGACCGGAGCCTTGATTGAGGGAGATTCGGGCCTGCTTGTTCTTGATAAAACACCGTTTTACCCCGAAAGTGGAGGCCAATTGCAAGATAAAGGATGGATTAAGACTGACCGCGCCGAGTTTGCGGTAGAGGAAGTTTTTCGCGTTAATGAAGCGATTGTGCATAAAGGTAAATTAATCCAAGGAAGTCTCGCTCAAGAGACCGTAACCGCCGCGCTTGATCGTAATCGCCGGCAGGCCCTTGCGCGCGCCCATACGGCAACACACCTTCTTCAGGCAGCGCTTCGCAGTGTTTTAGGAGATCACGTGATGCAACAGGGTTCCTTGGTTGATGAAGACCGTTTACGTTTTGACTTTACGAATCCCAAGGCGCTTACCGTTGAGGAACTCACGAATATAGAGGATGCGGTTAATGCCTATATTATGGCGTCAGACCCGATTATCAAGCGCACCCTTACGCTTGCGCAGGCGAAACAGGAGGGAGCGCTCGCCTTTTTTAAGGATAAATACAAAGATACCGTACGGGTGGTTTCGGTTGCCGGCTATAGCAAGGAGCTTTGTGGGGGGATACACCTTGATACCACCAGTCAAGTCGGCTCGTTGGTGATTATTGCCGAGTCTTCCATTGCCAGCGGCACGCGGCGTATTGAGGCGCTTACCGGTAAAGAGGCGTATCGGTATACAAAAAATATTCGTACCCGGTCTCGCCAGGCAGCGGGGATGTTGAAGTGCGCCGACGGTGATATATCGTCTGGTTTGCAGCGTCTGATACGTGAACTTCGCCAGGAGCAAGATAAGACGTTGGCGCTCGAGAAGGCGATGATCGCGGCGCAGAGCAAAGAGCTTGTTGCCACGAAAAAAGATTTTGCGGGTACCAGCGTTATTACCAAAGAGTTTAGCGCTAAAGATTCATCATTGCTCTTGTATCTGTGCGATATGCTGCGTAACCAGGTGCCGTCAGTATTTGTGTTTCTTGTGTCGCGAAACGATGGAAAAGACATATTTATCTGCGCCGCCAGCGATGATATAATTGAAAAAGGACTTTCTGCGGATAGCTTTGTGAATCGTTTTAAAAATACACTTGGCCTTCGCGGCGGAGGAAAAAAGACTTTGGTGCAGGGGGTCATTGCCGATTATAGCGATAATTTTTTAGGTAGGGTCGAGGCTTGTGTGGGCCAGGCTATGAAATCATGAGAGTCGTCAGAAATCTAGAAAGTTTAGAGAAAGCTTTGCAGAAGAAGCGGGCCCCGCGCAATAAAGTTGATGAGCGCGTGGCAAAAATTATAGCCTCGGTACGTCAACGAGGAGATGAAGCGCTTTGCGAGTATACAAAAAAATTCGATAAGGTCAAAATCGCTGTTCGTGAACTTCGCGTCAGCGAGTCGGAGATCAGCGCGGCGTTCAACGAATTGGATTCATCGATCATATCCGCTTTCAAGCTGGCGATTGACAACGTTACGAAGTTTTATAAAAAAGAAGCACCCCGGAAGAATAAACGCATTAAAGAGAGTAACGGTAAATTGCTTATTAACCGTTATATTCCGCTTGAGCGCGTAGGGGTGTATGTGCCCGCAGGAACGGCGCCGCTTGTCTCAAGCGTCTACATGGCGGTAATTCCAGCCATCGTTGCGGGTGTCAAAGAAATAGTACTCGTTTCGCCGCCGCGTAAAGATAAAACCATTAATCCGTTTATCCTTGCGATGGCTTCACTTCTTAAAATAAAAGAGATTTATCGAGCCGGCGGAGCGCAGGGTATTGCTGCCATGGCCTACGGCACTAAAACAATAAAGAAGGTCGATAAAATCGTTGGGCCGGGTAATGAGTTTGTTACTGAGGCGAAGCGTCAACTTTTTGGCGAAGTTGATATTGATATGCTAGCAGGCCCTTCGGAAGTGGTAATTTTAGCGCTGCGCGGGGCGAATATTGAATATATTACGGCCGACCTTGAAGCTCAAGTCGAGCATCACCGGGGCATGGGTATTGTCGTCACCAATTCAAAAAAAATCGTGAGGGAATTGCGCAATAAAAAGGTTGAGGGGTTTGTCTTGCGCGTAAAAAACGTAGATGATGGCTGCGCCGCGGTTAACCGCATCGCTCCGGAGCATCTGGAGATTTTTAGCAAAAAACCGTCAAAGATTTTCAAGAAAATCAGAAACGCGGGAGCGATATTTTTAGGAGAGAATACACCGACCGCGCTGGGTGACTATACTGCCGGACCAAGCCACATTTTGCCTACAGCCGGTACGGCACGTTTTTTTTCATCGCTTTCGGCGAGTGAATTCTTAAAGGAAACGCATATTATCAGCTATACTAAAAAAGCGCTCCAAGACGAAGCTCAGGTTGTGGAAAAAATCGCTTCTCTTGAAGGTATGACGAAGCATTTAGAGAGCGTGAGGAAGCGTCTGGCGAGCTAACAGGAAAGTCCACAGTCCATAGTCCACGGCCGAGTGTGTAGCCTCCCCGAAGGGGGCAGTCCATAGACAAGGAGTACGATGAGTGCAAAACAAAAAGTCAGAACGTCAGTTATTAAGCGTAAAACTAACGAGGTTGATATACAAGGAGAAATTGTTATTGACGGCAGCGGAAAGGCGGGCGTTAAAACCGGGTTTGAACCGCTGAATCACTTGTTGACCCTTTTTACATTTCATGGTTTGTTCGATTTAATGGTACAAGCGGACGGTGATTTACCGCATCATATTATAGAAGATATCGGAATCGCCATGGGGAAAGCGTTTAAGGACGCTTTAGGGGATAAGGCAGGCATTAATAGGTATGGATCTTTTTCTGCAACAATGGATAAAGTTGTTGTTGAGGCGAACGTGGATATTAGCGGTCGCCCTAGCTTGCATCGCGCACGTTCTGGCCAAGATTCTATCGTCGACCACATTATTCCAGATACGAAATTTGACAACACCGACTTCACTTTTAAACACGCAGAAGAATTTCTGGAGGCTTTCGTGCAGCACGCTGGTATTAGTTTAGTCTACACTATCAAGTCAGCGGAAGGAGATCTTCACCATATATTAGAAGCCCTGTTTAAAGCTTTAGGCAAAGCATTAGATCAAGCCACGCAAATCGACCCACGAAGAAAAGGAATACCTTCAACGAAGGGAGTCATAGACTGATTTATTGTTAGCTGTAAGCTCCAAGCCGCAAGCTTTAAAAAATTTAAGCCTGTAGCCTGGAGCTTGGAGCATCATGATTATTATTATCGACTACGGAATGGGTAATTTGCGCAGCGTCGCTAAGGCAGCCGAGTTTCTTGGTAAAACTGTCCGGGTGACGGATTCTGTCTCGGTGATCAAAAAAGCAAAAAAAATTATCTTTCCCGGTGTCGGTCATTTTGGTAAAGCAGTCCAGGAGCTTAAAAAAAGAAACATATATACGCTTTTGAAGGAGCGCATCAAGGAGGGCGTGCCGTTCTTAGGGATTTGTCTTGGCATGCAGTTATTACTCACCAGAAGCGATGAAGCGCGCACCGCGCGGGGTCTTAGCGTGATCACGGGGCAGGTAAAGAAGTTTTCGGCACGAAATCTGATCGTGCCGCATATGGGGTGGAACAGCGTCAAGTTCCAGGTTCCAGGCTCTAGGGCGCAGGCTCAGAGAGCGGATTGCTTGTTTAAGAGGATAAAAGACGGAAGCTTTTTCTATTTCGCACATTCCTATTATTGTGCACCTACTGATAAAAAAACAATTCTTGCCACCACTGACTATGGCGTTAGCTTTACGTGTGCGTTACATAAAGATAATGTCTGGGGTGTGCAATTTCACCCGGAAAAAAGCCAGGCGCTGGGCCTGCGTGTTTTTAACAACTTTCTTGAGTTATGATGTATTGATTATGTATCAGGTAACACGTACCACGTATCACGTTTTTTAATTCTAGTTTTTTTGACGTGCTACCTGTTACGTGATACGTGAAACAAGGCGGGCATTATAACCAAAATTTACTTCTGTAATAAATTATGTTAATTATCCCCGCTATCGATCTTCTGTCAGGAAACGTGGTGCGTCTTACCAAGGGCGATCCCAAGCAGTCTAAAATTTATAGCCATGATCCCGTTGAGGTGGCGAACCACTTTAAGGTCCAAGGCGCCGAGTTGCTTCACGTGGTCGATTTATCCGCTGCTTTTGGAGATGTTGATAATGCTGCCCACATTAAAGATATTATTACTAAGGCTAAAGTTAGGGTCGAAGTCGGTGGAGGAATACGTACTCTCAAGCGTGCCCGTGAGCTTCTTGCGCTGGGTGTTGAACGGATTATTGTCGGTACGCGAGCGCTTGATGAAAGCTTTCTTAAGAGTTTACTTGCCGAATTCGGACCGGAAAAAATAGTAGTTGGCGTTGATAGTAAGGCTTCGTTTGTGGCAACACACGGCTGGCAGAAGACATCGTTATTGCGCGATATCGATTTTATCAAGGTACTTCAATCTGAAGGCGTACGCTGGATCATCCACACTGATATTTCACGTGACGGCATGCTTTCCGGTCCCAACATCGAGGCCTTTAAACAATTTCGTCAGCTGACGGGTATGTGTTTTATTTTCTCCGGTGGCGTGACAAATCTTGATGATTTGCATGCGATTAAACAAGAGCTTCCCTTTGTTTGTGGCGTTATCGTCGGAAAAGCGCTCTACGAAGGAACACTCGATTTTTCTGATGCCCTCAAGGTTGTCAGTTGAAAACGTCGTTGTGCGGTAGAAAATCCCTTTTGATTACCCGGAGTGGTTAGTATGGATTGTAAAAAATTTAAAGTTCCCTGCGGCAAAACGATAGACCTTGGCGCCTACAGTCCGCGATTCACTGCCGACTTGGCGGATAAGGAAGCAGCCCGGGATATCTTACGTCAGGATATCGAGAAGCTGGTTAAACTGCAGGATGTACTGTACGCGTATGACAAGTACGCGATTTTGATAATCTTGCAGGCAATGGACGCGGCAGGAAAAGATGGAGTGATCAAGCATGTGATGTCGGGGCTTAATCCGCAGGGTTGCCAGGTGCACAGCTTTAAAAAACCTTCCGAGGAGGAGCTTGATCATGATTTTCTCTGGCGGTGTCAGAAAGCCCTCCCTCGGCGTGGCCATATCGGGATATTCAACCGTTCCTATTATGAAGAGGTGTTGGTCGCCCGGGTACATCCGGAATTGCTCGACAGCCAGAAGCTCCCCGATATTTCAAAGAAACACGTTTGGCAGGAGCGGTATAAAGATGTTAATAATTTTGAGCGCTACCTTACTCGTAACGGGGTCGTTATAATTAAGTTTTTCCTTAATATTTCCAAACATGAGCAACGCGCGCGTTTTATCGAGCGCATCGATTCGTCCGAGAAGAACTGGAAGTTCTCAGCACGCGACGTTGCTGAACGTGAATTTTGGACGCAGTACATGCATGCCTACGAAGAAATGCTCGGTAACACCAGCACACCGTGGGCTCCCTGGTATATCATTCCGGCTGACCATAAGTGGTTTAGCCGTGCGGCAGTCGCGCGTATTATTGTTAAAAATCTAAAAAAACTTCATCTGCGGTATCCCTCGCTCTCTGCGGCAGAGCAGAAGAAGTTGCGTGGCGCCAAAAAGAGGTTGCTTGCGTGATGTATTTTTTTCGTCGGTACCCGGGGTATATGCAAACGCACACATGCTGACAAAATGGAAATACAGGGTATAATTGAAAAAAAGGATATAAACTGCGTATTTAAACTAAACCGGACGGATAGGTATTGCAGGTGATTCCGGTTCGACGAGCATATCAATAGAAAACCAAGGGAGGGCTATGGGCAGAAAAATTTTTGGTATTGGGTTTTTGTTAGTCGGAGTAATTCTTGCGGCAGTAGCCTGGAGCGGACATTTGCAGGCAAAAAGAATCGCCCAGACTGGTACGCACGTGATGGCGGTTGTTACCGAAAAGAGCACGGACGCATCGAATGCCGGCGTGGTCAATGTCCATCGCGAGGTTTCCTACGTTTTCTCTGTTGATGGCAACGAGCCCGTGCAGAGCAGATCCGTTATCTCGCCCGGAACATGGAGCAATCTTGTTGAAGGCGCTCTGATTGAGGTTGTGTTTGATCCAATGCATCCGCGTAATAATTTCCCCGTAGATGAAAATAAGCTGGTAAGCCCGGTCACGGCTCTTATTACGACTATGGTTGCTGTATTTCTCTGCGGCATGGGAATTATTATTCTCTTTGCAAAGTCTCACACAAAAGGTTCCTGTTGTGTATCGTCGGCAAACAGCTTGCCGGCGCAACCGAAACAATAAGCGAGGGGCCTCTTTGTGCTCCTTGTACGGATTGCGGCGTGATATAAGAAAATAAACCACGGTATTCTGGCTTGTGGCTTTTGCTAGCGGAAGCAAAACCACGGCCCTCTGGCCTGTGGCTACGCACCTCACGCTTATAAAGTATTGCGCGAGTATTGCCCCTCTGGTCAAGATGCAAAACCATGGCTTTCCGGCCAATCGAATGTCAAACCATAGCCCGCTAGCTTATGGCTTTGATCAAAAGGACATCAAACCATAGCCTGCTGGCTTATGGTTACCAAACCACGGCCTTCTGACCCGTGGCTTTGGTTATGCACCTCGCGCTTAAATGCCCGGCGCCTAATGGTATGGCGCCGGTATTGCCTCTCTGGCAAGGTATTGCGCGAGTATTGCCCCTCTAGGCAAGACGTCAAACCATAGTCCGCTGGCTTATGGCTTTGATCAAAAGGACATCAAACCATAGCCTGCTGGCTTAGGAACCAAAACTCATAACCCATGGGTTTCGAGCTTAGAGTCTCGGCATAATAGATATTGACAATTTCAGTAAATATGGTATAAAAGAGAAACTTGTGCCTGCAAAAACCCCTCATTTTTAAAGGTTTTTCGCAGGTTTAGCTAAAAAGCGAGATAGTGCGAGGATTTAGACAGTGAAGAAGACTAAATTTTTTAATCAAGAAAATAAAAACTGGGTGCTTATTGACGCGAAAGATAAGGTGCTTGGGCGGCTTTCATCGCGCATCGCGCGCATGTTGCAAGGAAAACATAAGACAACCTATAGTCCTAATTTCATCTGTGGTGATCACGTAGTCGTAATTAATGCAAAGCATATAAAATTTACCGGCAATAAACTGACACAAAAGGCCTATGACCGTTATTCCGGATACCCGGGTGGCATCAAAGACATTACGCTTGGCCGGCTCCTGGATAAAAATCCTTCTCGGGTGCTTTATGTAGCGGTGCAGGGCATGATTCCCAAGACTCAACTTGGTAAAAGAATGATGCGTCTTTTAAAAATCTATCCCGATGAGAAGCATGAGCACCAAGCTCAGAAACCGAAAAAAATAGAGGTTTAAGATATGGAAGATACCAAAACAGTTTTAAGTGCTACCGGACGGCGTAAAGAAGCAGTTGCTCGCGTGAGAGTAAAACTGAACGGCACGGGCAAGATTATTGTTAATGGCAAGGATTACGTAACGTATTTTTCGACTGTTGACCAAAAGATGCAGGTAAAGAAGTCTTTGCTTGCCACCGGCCTTGATGGAAAAACTGATATATCAGCGAATGTCTGCGGCGGCGGAACGAATGGCCAGGCAGGAGCGGTAAGTCTGGGGATTTCTCGTTGTCTTGTGGCATGGAATCCGGAGTTACGCAGCACCCTGCGCAAGGAAAATCTTCTTACCCGTGATCCGCGCGCGAAAGAGCGTAAGAAATACGGACGGAAGGGCGCGCGGCGCAGATTCCAGTGGACAAAGCGTTAAGTACGCGTAACTATTTGAAAGCGTTATAAAACCACAAAGGCATAGAGGCACTGCCCTGAATCTTTGTGGTTTTTTTATTTTCAAGGTGTGGCGCTGGCGTCTGCGCGCATACTTGACAATAAGAATGCGGCGCGTTAAGGTAGTCTATCCGTTATGAGTCAAGATATGTTCAGTTCTATTGAAGAAATCATAAAAGATATCAAAAAAGGAAAACCTGTTATCGTCGTTGATGATGAAGGACGAGAGAATGAGGGCGATATCGTTATTGCCGCCCAGTTTGCTACCGCACAGAATGTTAATTTCATGATCAAGGAAGGTCGCGGATTAGTCTGCGTGCCGATGACCAGATCCCGCCTCGAGGCTCTTCACTTAGAGCCCATGCATGTGAAGGCCAATCAAGATCCCTTTAAGACAGCGTGGCGTGTTTCTGTTGACGCGGCAGCAGGTATTACGACGGGCATCTCCGCGTTTGACCGCGCGCGTACCGTAGAAGTCCTCATCGATCAGAAAAGCAGCCCAGGTGATCTTACAAAACCGGGACATCTTTTTCCTTTGGAGGCAAAAGAGGGAGGAGTTTTAGTGCGCGCGGGGCACACGGAAGCGGCGGTTGATTTGGCGAAACTTTCCGGTTTGCCTCCGGCGGGAGTTATTTGCGAGATCATTAAAGAGGATGGCACGATGGCGCGTCTTGCCGATTTGTTCGAATTCTCTCAAAAACATAATTTAAAGATATGCACCATCGCTTCACTTATTGAATACCGCAGGAGAAAGGAAAAACTCATTGCGCTCGTTGAACGAGTTAAGCTTCCTACGGCGCATGGCGAGTTTACGCTTTGTTTGTATGAGTCACTTATTGATTCAAGCGAGCATCTTGCGCTTGTGCGCGGCGATATGGCCTCTGTTGTTAAAAAAGGAAAGCCGGTATTGGTACGCGTACATTCAGAATGCTTGACCGGCGATGTATTTGGTTCGCGTCGTTGTGATTGCGGACGGCAGCTGGACCGGGCACTTGAACTTATCTCACGGGAAAAGGGTGTACTTCTTTATATGCGTCAGGAAGGCCGAGGCATCGGCTTAAAGAATAAAATAAAGGCATATAGTTTGCAAGAGAGAGGTGCCGACACAGTCCAGGCTAATGAGCTACTCGGTTTTCCTGCTGATTTGCGTGATTACGGCATTGGAGCACAGATCCTCGCTGATCTGGGCATACGAAAAATACGGCTTCTTACCAATAACCCTAAAAAAATTATCGGTCTTGAAGGATACGGGCTTGAAATTGTGGAACGCGTGCCGATCGCGGTGCGGCCTTGCGCGACCAATAAAAACTATTTAAAAACTAAGAAAGAGAAATTGGGGCATATTTTGTAAAGCGGTATAATTCTCCCCATTTTGCCCCGATAGGTTCTCTCTCAATTTCCTCACCGCAGGGCGGCGAGAAATTGAAAAGATAACACGAGAGGGAAAATAGAGTTAATAAAGTGTATCCCGACAGCTAGGCACTTCTAAAATTTATACTAAATTTTCTCGTAGCTATCGGGATTAATTCGCACTATCATTTTTGAGCGTGATAATTGGGTAAGCATGGATACGATAATTTAGATAGACTTAACATACGTCCGGCTGTCTGCATATTGGAAAAATTTCCCGCGTGGAGCAGGATATTTTTCCAAAGCAGCTCGGACACGACAGCTACGCTGTCAGGGAGGAATTATGAAAGAGATAACTGGAAATTTTTCGGGAAAAGGTAAAAAGATTGCGATTGTTATTTCACGTTTCAACGAATTCATTAGCTCAGAGCTTCTGTCCGGATGCATTGATACGTTAAAAAAGTCGGGAGTTGACGAAAAGGATGTGACCGTGCTTTGGACTCCGGGATCATTTGAAATTCCGCAGGTCTTAACGAAGCTTGATACGAAGAAGTATGATGCGATTATTGCGCTTGGCGCGATTGTGCGTGGCGATACACCGCACTTTGATTATATCGCTTCAGAAGTTGTCAAGGGGATTGCGCGTATTTCTATGGATAACGTTGTTCCTGTAATCCTCGGCGTGATTACCGCAGATACGCTTGAGCAGGCGATCGAGCGTTCCGGAACGAAGCAAGGCAATAAGGGTCGCGACGCCGCGTTGTCAGCTCTTGAAATGGCAAGCGTGTATTCGCAGTTATAAACGCGAATTAACCGGAAAAATGCCTGCGAAGCGTGGATATGCGCTTGATATATAACTTATTGCTGTTGCAATGGTTATACAAAAATACAAATGTACCGAAAGGTTAACCCAGCCTTTTATTCTCATATGAAGAAATTTATCCGTAAAAATAAAGGGCTGGGTTAAGGTGCATTTTTCCGGATACCTCGTAAACACTCTTGAATTTCTTGCGAAATTCAAGGAACGACCCTCCGGGCAAATAATGCTAACGCATTATTTGGGTTAA
>JBDRAN010000057.1:0-13073 GCA_043823745.1 Candidatus Omnitrophota bacterium
AAAATACCCCAGTCCTCGCTGGAACGCATCGTTATCAAGGGAGCGAATAACCCTTCAACATTAATACCTGCCTTAACCGGAGAAATGAAAGGATGAGATACGGGTAAATGTCTGAGCGCTTTTGGTAAATGGGGGACTGGTAGTATGCCTACACTGGAACTCGCCAGAGTAGGAACATCAGCAGTACGCAATGGCACCTTGACGCGATTAAGCGCGGGATTAGTGCTCGTGGTTGCCTGCAATAAAGCATTGCCTCTATGTATTTTCCCGTCTACGCTAATGGAGAATTTGTTATTTTCTTGTTTCAACTCTTTCGCATTAACAGAGGCGACATACATAGAAATCGCCGGAGCAAGGCCATACTCTACCCTGACTGACTGCATGGCATATGCGCGGCCACCCACAAGAAGTTTCACATTCCGTGCTTTACCGTTTACAAAAGCCCAAACCTCGAATTTTCCTCCTTTATCTATAAAACGCTGCTGCTTGGCGCTGCCGAGATTAGGGAACGTACTCACCAATACAGCCGGAGATGCTGGCTTTACTTCTTGGGTCTTCCTTTGAGGTAAGCTGCGTAAGAATCTGATAATTTCTTGCGCCTGGTCTGGTGCATTTTGATTTCTGGCGGCGGCAAGAAGGTCCTCTAGAGAAAGCGGCATCCTGCATATCCAGTTATCAGACGCTGTACCTGAAATATTGGTAATCCGCTCGGTCCAGGGGCCAAGCCACCTGCCCCAGTCAACCCACATAAGTATGGATAAAAGAGACGGCGTGGCTATAATCGGATCAAGCAACTTGTGCCGTTCTGTAAACCTGCGCTCACTATCATCATTATCGAGTGTCGTTTCTCGGAGCTCTCGCGCCGGTGTGCCTTTTACGTGGGCAAAAGCTTTTAAGCCCTCGTCGCGTATGCCCTTGAAACCACCCGTAGCTTTTCTGCCTTCCAAGTTAATGGTATCGTGCGTTGAATAGGTTGCCATTGACCAAGGACGGTATATACGTTTTCTCTTAGCCCACTCATTATTGACGGGATCTAAGAAGATACCGGGCGCGTAATTCATGGTACCGGCGAGTGAATGAATTGACTCAAGCTTCTGCTCAGGCATCATTCCAAGCAATTCGGTAATAAGGACGTTGCCTCTCTCTTGCGCAACATTCAAAAGCCCTGACATGAGCCTCTCACCGGGACTCTTGGTAAAATAACCGATCCTAAACGCATCCCGAGCTTGCGGCCTGCGTTGTGCATCATCGGAAAAAAGGTATTTCCGTAAGAAATTAAACTCATGCCGCACTTCGATAGTTTTACTGCCTGCAGATATTTTTGTACTGCCCTGACGGATGGGCAATAAATCCCAGGAAGTCATCCCTCGCTCAACGACATATTTGATACGCTCCCAGCCGTTGATACAAGTGTCTGCTTTAAAATTCTCCCCGTTTATCGCCGCCGGCCTTGCGACATACACAGTGCTATCTTGCGTCAGGCCACGCTTATAACCATCTGCAAGTTTTTCGTCATATACATTAAAGAAATGGATCTTGTCCTCTCTGCTTAATCCTGGGACCCCATATAGCGCCTTAAGAATTATCCAATAAAACTCCTCGGCAACCGCAAGCTGCTCTTTAATAGTATCTGGATTGTTACTATCGAGTTGTTGTGCTTCCTGGAGGCGTCTGGCAAAAGCTTCATCGCGCCAGGAGCCATCGTGTTTTATGATTCCAAGCTTCTCCAACGTAAGCGTATCGTTCGGGTCTTCAAAGAAACGATACAGCCGGTACGATCCTCGGGCAAAATCAAGCCGAACGTAATCATAAAACTGCGTAAGATACCTGAAGCGCTCAAGGAGGTATTCAAGAGTGCCGGGTTTTTTCCAATCATAAAGATGCATCTGATAGTATTGGCCACAATCATGAAGGCTATCCGGGGGCAGGGCCTGCGTATACCTGCGCTTTGAGCCTTTCTTTGCGCCAAACATATCCTGATGAATCCAGATATCGGCGCCGTCTGAAGCCCACGGCATATCGCCGACAATGCCGACGTTATGCTGGTGCGAAAACTTAAGAAAACTTTGCCATTGCCGCCAAAAAACATACTGCATAAAAGAATGAAACTCAATTTGATCGCGCGACTGTTTCTTCAATTTTTCAATATGCTCTTTACGCCGCTTTGACAATTCAGGATACCAGTTGCGGAAATCCCAGCCACTTAACCACTTGTGCCCTGAACCGTATTTTTCCTCCATGAGAACAAATAAAATATGGTCGCTAAGCCAAAAATTCTTTTGCTTATACTGCTTAAAGCTTCTGCGAGCCGGGTGCGTTGTGGGCAATTTCTTAAACGCCTGCCAGGCAAGCTCAAACGCTGCCTTAACGTGGCTGCGCGCCTTTGCATGATCCGTAACTTTTGCATTTTTTAACTCGTTAATCTCGGCCTTGACATGGTTACCATTAAGATATGCTTCCACGCGACTAAAATCCATGCCGGAACCTTGCAACTCTTGCCAAAGCTCATCATATGCACCGTAATCAGAACGGCCCAAAAGAAGATCAAGACTCGCGTAGGCCCAATCCATAAGACGGGTACTTTTAAGCGAATAGGGCATACCCATACTGCAAAGATTCATGGGCGCAACTTGCAGAGCGTTCCAGCCTAACGCATGATATAATTCAGCCGTCTTATAAAGATGCTCGATGTTACCGATGCCATATCCGCTTTTACTTTTCACGCTGAATAACGGTAAGTATCCGCCCATGATACGGTTTCCTGTAAAAATCGGTGATATATATTCATAATGCTTACCAGTCTGTGCACTAGTTGCTGCGCTGGAAGATATGCTGTTACGGGATGATGCATATAAACCAAAGAAATTAACGAGCACACCTGGTAATTCATTACGCCAGCTGCCAAACTGGTGTGCTCCTGGAAAATATTTAAGCTCGACCGTTAAGGCAGGATTGGCTCTTAAAAGCAAATCTCTGAACTTACGGTTACCCTCCTTAAGGTTGTATACATCAACACCCCGGATGATGCGAGCGGGTTTCCCGGGCAAGAAAGCAGCGCGGCGTTCATATTCCCCTACTCCAAGATAAATGTACAGGTTCCTGCTTTCTGCCGCAGGAATCTTCTTAAAGTTTTTCAGCAACGCAAACCCCCTATAGGTGACATAACCGGAGAGGCTGAAAACTTTACTAAAAATATCTGGATAAATACTCGTGATAAAAAGTGATGCTAAAGCTCCCGAGCAATAACTTCCAATGAGCCTTCCTGATGCATCGGCACGCGTACGATATGTACCGTCAATAAACGGAACAAGTGTCTGGACAACAAACCTGGCGTACCTTTCATTCATCTCATACTCGGTATCGCGCGTCCGCACTCCGTCGCGTGGCGGATAGATAAACACCGCTATCACCGGCTTAATTTTTTTATCTGCAATCAAATTATCAAGTGTTACTTTCGTATTCATTAATTTCTTATCAAGCATCTCTTTTCCGTCTTGAAAATAAACAACGGGATAACGGATATCAGTGTTGCGGCCGTAACCATGCGGAGTGTACACCCTTACGGTGAGGCTATATCCTGTTTTTGCATCTTTCACTTCAAGCTTCCTACTTAAAACTCCCCTTCTCCCTTCTACCCCTCTTTCATTCAGTTCCTGCGCGCTTTTAAAATTGGGCATACGCAATTCATTATGATATACGATTTCATAATCACGTATGTAAGGAGATTTATATGGGTTCAGTCTGTCACGTTGACGTGGCGTTCCGTCAACAACAAACTCGTACTCAAGCCGTGCGTCAGATTTAAACTGCTGCTTCAAATAAAATACATCTGTTTGGCCAAGACGCTTCAATAGTATTGGCTCACTTCTATTCCACCCGTTCATATCGCCGCAGAAACCAACGTAGCGTGCCTTGCCCCTCCAAAGAAAAAGAACATGAGTTTTATTCGAAGCAACAAGAGGCATTCCGATATGACGGATCTTGCTCCAGAAAATATTTAAAGAAGCTTTATCAATAGGCCCTGCGTTACGCAAAAAGGTTTCATTAAACTCTTTATAAAGATCAGCGCTTGATGCCGGAGAAGACACATTGCGCGAAACACGTGCATGCTCAGTTTTTTGTATCGAACGAGTCTTTCGTGGCTCTCTGGCAAAAGAATAGGAATGATAGCCACTGCTAAAAGCATTCTGTATATTATTCACTATTTGAACTGCGAACATGGAGGCCTTGAACCTGAAACCTCTCTCCTGTTCAGTTACAATCCCAAGCCCCTGAAGGGAATCTAAAATTTTCCGGGTCAGGCCGCAATAACCAATATCTGACTGTGTATAAACTTTACGCCACGCAACTCCCGAAACAGGGATAAATTCAATTTCGGGACGATTCAACTTGTCTCCCGTATCGATACGTAAATGGCCGCGTTGTCCCTTTATAATAATCTGATGCGTATCTGTCCCGGTACCCTTGCCAACGCGCAGATCAACCGGTAATCCTTGTATATTACCGCGAACTGATGTGTAGGTCTCCTCTCCAACCGGTGCGCCTTCATAACGAGCCTGCATAACCTTAGCTTTATCGAACTGAAAATCCTTAAAACTTTTATGTTGGCTTTCAAGCAGCTGTTCTATGCCGGCGATCAAGTGCGTCATCAAATCCATCCCTAAACCGCCGCCGGACTTTCTGCGGTCAACTAACCAACCGTGGCCATGCTCCATAGGATAATTCCACAATAAAGCACCCTGAATACTTTTAAGCTTTCCTAACCTACCCTGGCTTATCAATTGCGCTGCCTCAAGGATTGCGGGATTATCAAAAAAATAATCAATAGCGAAAATATGATTTTTGTTTCTATGGAGAGCTTTAAGCTTTGTCAGATCTCCGGGTAAGACAATTGGTTTTTCAACAAATACAGGGATATGTTGGTCAACCGCCCTGCTGATAAAATCAAAATGACTATTAGGCCAGGTTAATACCAGTAAACCGTCCATACTTTTCCTCGGGTAATCGCGGGAATAGGTTTGAAACGGTAAGTCCTCACGCTTAATGCGCTCCCAGGCATCGCGTTCCGGCATAACATCGTGTGCATGCAATACGACATTATAACGCTCAACGAGTGAGCGTAATTTATCGCGGTAGTACTCCATCATAACATTTGACAATGCTCCTACGACTAGCAGGTGTTTTCGCATTGTTGGTTGCTGTGCCGGAAGAGCGATTTTCGATATATCGACTATTGAAGGGCTGAACTCAGATGCAGCACTGGAAGCAGTTGAAGTTCCAGTGGTTTTGTCGTGAGTGATCGTGGCACTTCCCCGAGGAAAGAAATATTGCAGGATACCGGGTAAATTATTGCTCCAGTGCCCCCAGCTGTAACCACCGCTGAATTCTTTGTATACGTTAGAATAACGTTTTTTATCCAGCACACCCTTGAATGCCCTTGCAGCGTGTAAAAAATTCCTTTCGTGTGCGTCAGGATTATTAGCAAGGCCGCTCACCGCAGTCTCATACGTACCAACATCAAGATAAATCGAGACATTCTTGGCGCTCGTTCTTGTAAATAACTTGCCAAGCGCATCTTTATTAAAAGAAACGTAGCCGGTCTGGCTCGCTACGTTACCAAAAATTCTTGGATACAAAAGACCCAAATGCAGCGCCATAAGACCACCAAAGACATTACCGATGATGAGTCTTTTGCTGGGTTCATTCAATACTCGATATTCCTTTTCAACTATCGGAAGGAGCTCTTCTGTAAAAAAATGCATATAACGTTTGTTTATAAATCTTCCTGCGACACGATTCTCCCCTGCTTCAGCAGGAGCGATAACAAAAACAGCGATAAGCGCGGGAATCTTCTTGGAGGAGATTAAATTATCAAGAATAACATGGGCTTTCGCAAGACGTAGGTAATCCATGCCTTCCTGGAAGTAAACGACCGGGTATCGTTTCTTGGAGCTTCGATCATAGCCGTAAGGCCTATAAACGATTGCTTTATAGGCATCTCTCAAGAATTTACTTGATATGACATGCTCGTGAAGCTTGCCTTTATATGCCAGGGAAGACCTTTCGCTAAGCGCTTCTTCTTCATAAAAGTCAGGCATCACTAAAAGAGAATTCTCGCCAAATTTACCGCCCGAAACACGTAAATTTATAAAATCAAGGATATACTTTCCGTCAACAATAAACTTATAGTCAAAACGGGCATCGGATTCAAAGCTTTGTCGAACATAGAATATATCTGTAGTACCTAATCGCTTTAAAGCAATTTTCTTTGACTCATCCCATCCGGTCATATCCCCGGTCAAAAATACTTTCTTGGCATCACCCCGGTACAAGAAAATGACATCCTTCTTATTTTCGGCAACGAGTGGTGCACCTTCGGTGCTGGCGCGTAACCATAATGCATCGAAAGCTTTTCTGTTACCTGGATCCTTCTCGATCTTTCCAAACAACTGATAGGTTGAGAGCTGAGAATAGGCCTGCTCTTGGCCCGGCCACAACACGAATATCTTGCGCGCACGGGGCGCCAGATTGAGATGGATCTTCCGTCCGTTAATGGTGAAATAAATATCCCCACTGGGAGAATCCGATTGATTTTCGATCTCTATTTCTTTTCTTCCGGCAACCGTTCTTTCAAACGCAAGCAAACCAAGAGGCAACGCAATATCAAACGCCTTCCATCCCTGTCTTTCTCCAAGAGCGCTCGATGCAGAATTCCCTTGCGTGGCTTCAAGCGCGCCTTTAAATTTTTCATTAGCCAAACGCACAAACCAACGCGCATCGGCGCCAACCCAGGAATCTACCTTATCGTCGTCAATTGCCGGGGGGCTTAGTTTAAAGCCCAATTCGCGTGCTTTTCGATAAACCTCAGCGATGAGGACCAAATAATTAGTCGAATACTCCAGCGGGTCCTGGAATAATCCGGCAGGGTACAAATGCCAGGGATAACAGCTTACCTCGGCAAGAAAGACTCCTTTTTCCCACAATGCATCGGTGGCTTCCCGTGGAGCATTAACCCGCACCAAGGCAGTGTTTTTGCGGTGGCGCCAATAAGGTACGCCTGCCGTCTCAAGATCGTGTATCATCTTACTCATATAATAATAGAGCCACCACTGCGTTTCGTTGCCGCCTATCCAAAGCCTGGTTGTATGGCTCCAGGTGCCGAAAGGAATATTCTTTATTTCGGCCAGAACTTGTTTACCTTGTTTTGCGATGGAATGGACGCGGTTGATGATTTCACCGGCAGTTGCAAGCTGCATCACATCCTGAACTTTTCGCGCAGCGGCAAGTTTATGCAGCCAAATGAGAGCTCCTGAAAAATAATTTTGAATTGCATTTTCTCCATCGGTGAATTCCGTAACAACGTGCCAGGAATAATCCAGCCCACGCTCCTTCATCTTTTCCTCATCAACTCCCTCTTTGGCGCAGCCGGTAAAATCGTCCGTACTCCGCTTTGCTTCAGATTCATCGGACGGCCCGTTTGGCAGATTCTGCCAGGGGAAAAAGTCTCCGCCGCTTTTGCTCAAGAACCGCAAACCGCCACCGTTAAAATCAACGTATTTGCTGTCCGCCGAATACGGACAAAGAATCATTTTCTTGCACATAAGCGGCTGCGATGGCCGTAAGAACCCGAGGCGATTATTTTTGCAAATGGTACCAAAATGCCCGCCGCCGTCCGGCGAATACCCCAAAAACCCCAATGAGATTCCGTGTTTGGTCAGAATGTCGGCGTATTTTGTGTTCATGTTGCCTTCCGCATTCCAGATCCAGCGCATTTCTTGCCCATATGCTTTCTTGCAATGTTCCTTGGCGAGAATAATATGGCTCTCGACGTCCTTCGCGCGTTCTAAGGGGTAACGCTTACGTGAGAATCCGTTCGACAAACTTTTGGGATGGCTTAAAGGACGTTTATGATAGTAGAGCCATTCCCGCTCCTCTTTGAGACGCTGGTCTTGCTGTGTTATGGGGTCTCGCTGAGGAATGTGGTGATCGTCAATAACCGCTTTTCTCTGGTCGGTGAGCGCGGCAACAATAATATGCGGTGTGACGCTAAAATCGATTTTTCCATGCCGGTCCCACCGGACGTATTTTTGATTGCCTTTCTTTGCGTGAGCCTTGACTACTTCTTCTATGCTTATCTTCCTGGCATCCGCCTCGGCTAACGCACTGGACATAGATAAAAGAGCCACAATATTGGGAAATACCTCAAGGGCCCGTGCCATTTCATGAACCAGTTGCGCACAGCGCACATCATCCCGGGCAAGGCCGGTGAAATGATTATCTTTGGATAAACCTGCCTTGGCACCGGATGCATTGAGAAATTTCCTGAAATCAACGGTCCGCTCGAAATATTTTTGTTTATGCTGACGTGTCAAGATTGACACACCGGCGAGCGCAACCGGCCCATCAGCAAAAAGAGGCCGGTTAAAATGCACCAACACCAGGCCCAGGAGCATGGCTTTTGCGGTAATTTTATCTTCCGCGGAAACTGTTGTGGCTTTTGAGAAGTCTTTCTGGCAGAATGCCCCCCAGAAAAATTCCTTTTCTTTTCCCAGGGTCCAGCACTCATCATAAAACTGGGCAAATGCCGGCCAAATTTTCTTCAGTTGGGTTGATAGAGACGTTGCTAAGGTAACCTCTTTATTCTGGTGAACACTTCGTACATCATCCACAGTCCATAAGCGTGCGGGCTTCAGCAACAAAGCAAGCTCTTGGTGTAATTTTTTACTGCTCACCGCTTTTTCTATCACTGCGCGGCTACCGTTCCAGTGCGGGATCCCCCACTGGGACGCAATCTGCTGATTTTTAATAATTTTGCGCAGTGACTTCGTATATTCCTGTAATTCCTGAGAAAGCGTAAGAGACATGCTATAGTTAAGCTTTAAATCTTTTAACGGAATATCTTTCCATGCAGCAAGCGGAGCATCCTTGCCTTCAGTCAAACGTTTCCAATTCGGCTCAAGAAGAGCGGCCAACACCGTAAGATATGTGCCAAAATAATGGCGCACTGACCATTGAGTGCCCGCAGGCTGATGGTTATTTAAGGTAAGGTGATACACCGGCTTTTCGACGAGGAGCCCTTGAGGATTTGCGGCAGATGAAGATATCCGTAAATCTGATACAGGCGGCCCGTTGAGTTTACCGGAATGCGCCAAATAGCGGCTTATGAACGCGCCTGTCACGGCGCTGGAAGACATATTGAATTCCGATTCATGATTGCGCGAAAGCGGCGTAAGGTGTAATACATAGGAACCGTTACTTGAATCAGCATGGCTCACATAGCGAGCCCTGACCTTTGCGTGAGTCTTACTCTTGGGCTTGCGGGTATATTCCATTAAAACATAGTCGCTCAACAGCCTATTCTCGCCATTCTTACTGTCTTTAATGGTAATGTAAGGGATTTTTGCCTTACCATTCTTTCGATACGCAAAATGCATGGTGCGCCCGGCGCTGATATGCGCTTCAAACTCAAAGTCCCTGCGCCATACTCCTTTATAACGCCTGAGCTTTAACTTAGCCAGATCTCCGTATTCATCATAGATGAAGCTTGCTGAAACAAAAGGTATTCCGGAACGCTTTCTGAAAGCTACAGCCGAAATAACCTTGACCTTAGCCGGCCAGCCGTACGGCGTCTTGATAATCTCTCTGGTAACTTTAAGCTGATCATCTTTTAAGATAAGGCTTGCTGCATTCTTCTGAGGTCTTGGCCGCGTCCTCATGCGTACGGCAGAACTTGAGGCTGCAGGTTCAATTTGTTCCTTCCACTCGTCAAGTGAACGGGGATTGGCTCGAGACGAATATGTATGACGAGCGCTGCGTGTGGTATCCAACCGGGTAGATGCTACACCAATAGCTGCAACACTATTCTCTATGGCCCACAGCTGATGAGCCGGTGGGGTTATGGGATTAAACTGCGCACGATACACACGCTCCCTTGGATTGATAGGCTTAAACTGGATAACATCACGTGCCTCTTGTACCCACAAGGGCAATTGATTGGCGCTATCCATTTCCTGTATTAAGGAAAGTGGGAGCAAAGGCGCGGCTTTACTCCATTTACCGATCCAGCGAGGGTACGTTTCTGCATATTCCTCAAGGCCGCGCAAAAATAATTCAAGCAGCTCTTCCATAAGGAACCGTTTTGACTTATTATGATCTGGGATACGGGTAGCAAGATATTCACTAAGAGCTCTAACGTATGAGTTATTTTCAAATACTAAGAGTTTCTGTTTCTTCGCAATCCCCTCAGCCACGGCAAAGTTCTTACCCTTATACCCGGCATCAAATAACTGCCGCTGCACGTAGTCTTTTTTACTCACTCGAAAACGAATTCCTCTATACGTAAGAGCGTAACGAAGCGCCGCTTGTGCTAAATGCCTGATTCCTGAGACAAACGCTACATTCTTCCGACTGAGGAAATTCGCAATTTTCTCTATGGAGTCGCCATGAGCAAATCGGCGTAACACCTCTTCTTCGCCGGGAGTCAAAATCATCTTCATCAGCTCATTAAGTTGGGTGTCGCTCATCGCGCTCCGTTTGACTCCTATGAGGCTTCGCACCGAGGAGCTGGCGGCGATCACATTCATGTGAGGCTTCTTTGCCGTAGGCAGCAGTAACACCAAGCTTCTGTTGCCAGCGGGGTTTACCGTCGAGCTTGCCGCGCCGCGGTTAGCCTGAGCATATTCTCTCCGGTGGCTGGCTACCTTTCTAAGCTCGATCTTTCTTCCCCCTAACTTCCTTGTAATATCAATATCCTTAACGCTATTTCTTACTACATAAAGCAGGCGGCCTTTGTTGCCTAGCATAATCTGCTGAACCGCTGCCTCGCCTAACCTGGCGCACATTTGCATATCGTAATCAGACGGCGGCGCCGAGCGAAAGAGATAATCGATTTTCCCGCCTTGCATGACATGTATCTTATTTTTTATTACTTGCGGATGAGTTTTCAACGCCGCAGTAATAATGTTTGCAACACCCTCAAGTTTTGGGTGACCAAACGCATCAAGGTCAGTCTCGCCTTTTTTAAAGATTGCCCGAGCAACCGGATCTTTCGCAAAACCTGCTTCTAAAATCTCCCTGTTTTTTCCGTAATTAATATTTATTTTTACGCCTTCAGAGACGACTAATACCGCGTATCCATGCTTCTTATGATGGTTGACTAAATCGCCGATCACCGTATTAAGCGCTATGGGACGTTTTTCTGGAATAAGTGTGCGAGTTGCGCCGACAAGTTTTCCGATACGCATTGCAACAAAGCCCGCATTTCTACCGAAAACCTCAACTACTAAAATAGCGCGCCTGGCTTTGGCATCAACGATACCCCATTGAAGCGCCTCTGCACCTCTTTGAGCAAATGTATCAAAACCATATGTTTGAGCACTGATATGCGGCAGATTAAGATCATTGTCCATGGTCTTCGGCAAACCAATAAAAGGGAACTCTGGGTGTTGCGCATAGAGCTTTGCGGTGACTCCATTCGTGTCATCTCCACCGAGGCTGATGAGGCCGTCGAGTTTAAGACGCTGGATATTCTCCCATATCTTTTGTGGCACACCATTGCCTACATTCTTCTCTTCGTAAGGATTAAAGCGAGAAGTACCGAGCACTGTACCGCCTCGGACGCGATATGGCTCAATTTCCCGTAAGGTAAGCTTGTGCGCTTTTTTAATAAGTTTCTCGCTAAACAGGCCCTGCCAACCGTTTTGAATCGCAATAAGACTAATACCGTGCTCCTGCGCTTTCTTAAAGGCAGCATAAATTACTTGATTATGTCCGGATGCCGGCCCTCCGCCGGTAAGGATACCAATGCGCCTGATGGCCTGCGGATTCGAACGAAAAACATCATTCGCCCGGGCTACCGCGGAACTCGCCAATGCCAATGCCGACTCTTTTGTAGTATCGCGTATTGTCCCCTGAAGGGATCCCCTGAGGGGGAGGCTACGCACGGTTCCGCGCGCCCTTCGGACAGGCTGCGCACCGTATTGAGCACTGAGCACTGAGACCGTTTGCTCTTCGCTGGTCGCTGGTGACGTGGTCCCCTCTGGGGAGGCTTCGCGCTGACGTGGTGACTGTGTGCTTGCAACCTGAATAGCAACAGTAGTTATCCCTTCAGTCCCGAATGCCGTAAAATGCTCAAGGGCTGATTGTCGGGTTCGGGCGGTGATGGCGTTTTTAATTGCGTCGGGCAGGGCGTTTAATTCTGATTTGTATGCGCCTAAGAGATTCTTTAAATCCTTGCCGATGAGCTTGGCCAGGTTTTTGGCATGGAGCACTTTGTCTTCTTCGGGGCTTGGTGTAAGAGAAGTTACTTTGTAATTCTTTCCGTATTTCTCTACCAGGGTTGTACGTATGCGGTTGACTAAGGCTTGTATGGTTGGGTCTTCTTTGGCTTTTTCTGTCAGGGTATCCCAGACGATGTTCTGCCAGTGAGTTCCTACGTGTGCGCTGGCTATGCCTGCGGCCCTGAGTTGAGGTAGAACCGATAAGGGTGTGCCGGTGACGCCGTGCTGGACTATCTCTATACCAAAAGGCTTTAGCGCTTCAGCGATAGCCTGGGTCATGCGGATGTTCATCTTGGTCTGGATGGGGTTGCCTTCTTTGTCGTAGTTGTTGCCGTGAGAGGTACCGTTATTGATAGCCAGCCGGTCGATAGTTATTCCATGATCGAGCAGGCCTTTGATTCTTGAGACAACCACCGGCTGTCCGTTTTCTTTCACGAGTTCAGCATAAATGACGGCGTTCGTATCGGGGTCTCTTTCCAAAATGGTTTCTTTATAACGCGTGCCGGTGATGAATTCTAAAACATCCGCTACCGTAGAATTGTTTACGCCTCCGATTTCACCCACTTCGGCTTCGATGGATGAGTTTTCCGGAATAAATCCCGCCAGAAAAGCCGTGACCAATACGTTAAGGCGCGCGGGCATGAAGGATGCATCAAGCGCAAAGATGGTATAGCCTGCGGCAACGGTTGCTTTGGTATGTTCGACTGCTTTCTTTAAGACTTTCATGGCATTTTTAATATTATCGTTAGCCATGAAGTCTTTGTTCTCGTATGCCGCGGCAAAGATCGCTTCGCG
>JBDRAN010000058.1:0-6154 GCA_043823745.1 Candidatus Omnitrophota bacterium
TATGAAGAAATTTATCCGTAAAAATAAAGGGCTGGGTTAAGGTGCATTTTTCCGGATACCTCGTAAACACTCTTGAATTTCTTGCGAAATTCAAGGAACGACCCTCCGGGCAAATAATGCTAACGCATTATTTGGGTTAACGCTAATTAAAAACGCTCATTACCGCGAATAGAGACATACGAGTTGGGACAGCTGCAGAATTGTGATGATTTTATTGAGAGCAAGCAAGTAATGAATATTGGTTGTTTTTTCTTGCTGCTCTCTGCGTGCCCCCGCTCCGAAGTTACGAAAGCGTAGGAGGGCTACTTGCTACCTTTTCATTTATGAGACTTCGCACCAAAGCTCGAGAGATAGCTCTCCACGTTCTTTATCAGATTGAGATTGTAAAGCGCGATCACAAAGAAGCTCTTGATGGGTATCTTGCGTATGAGCCTCAACAAGAAGAGGTTATTGTTTTTTCCCGCGCCCTCGTTGAGGGAGTAATAAAAAATCTCGATTATATTGATTCCTTTATTAAGAAATACGTAAAAAACTGGGACATTGACCGCATGGCGGTTATTGACCGTAATATTTTACGTCTTGCATCTTTTGAGCTCTTATTATTGGATGACGTTCCCCCTAAGGTTTCGATCAACGAAGCTATTGAACTCGCAAAACGTTTTGGCGATGTCGATTCCTCGCGGTTTGTCAATGGCGTATTAGATAAAATCTACCGTATGGAAAGAAAAAAGAAGGGTGAATTGTCAAACGATACGGCTGGTGAGGGATCGTCGGTATAAACTTCATGGATACCACTATACGTCCGCAGTGCGACCTCCATATTCATTCAACATTTTCTGATAGCGATTCATCGATTGAGAATATCTTTTCTATCGCGAAGAAAAAAAATCTATCCTGTATTGCGCTTACCGATCATGATACCGTTGACGGATTATCACTGGCGCGCGAGGTGAGCACGTGTACCGGTATTGAATGTATCGATGGTATTGAGATAAGCGCACAGCATGGTGACGTTGAAATACATGTGCTCGGTTATTACATTGATCCGGGGAGCAGAATTTTACAAAACGCACTTATCCATATGCGCGAGCTGAGGCGTGAGCGGTATTATGCCATGGCCGAGAAGCTTTCCTCTTTGGGCATTAAAGTCGATACCGCGCGGCTCGCGGCGAAGGTGATAGATTCCATCCCGACACGCTTGCACCTTGGTTTATATCTTGTGGAAAAGAAGGTTGTGCGTTCGTTACGGGAAGCTTTTATTAAGTATCTTTCGCCGGGAAAACCAGCGTATATCGCACGGTTCAAGTATTCTGTTAAAGAGGCAATTGAATTAATTCATTCCTGCGGCGGCCTCGCATTTATTGCACATCCGCAACTCGTGCCTGATCAGAAGTGGATTGAGGAGTTTGCCGCCAATGGCGCTGACGGCCTTGAAGTGGTGTACCCGCGTTTTTCTCCGGCGCGTATCGCGCTCTATAGCAGCCTTGCTGACAGGCTTAACATACTTAAAAGCGGCGGTTCGGACGCACATGGAAATTACAAGGAGTATACGTCGGTTGGCGCGGTCACTATAGCGTATGAGTGGGTAGAGGCAATGAAGAAGAGGGTAGCGGAGAGAAAGAAGTAGGATGTGGGACGTGGGACGAAGGACGAGGGATGATCGCTCACTTCGTTCGCTGGGACGAGGGAAGATCGCAGATATACAGGAGAAGTAGCGAGTATTGAGCCCGTATTTTTAAAACGCAATACTCAATACGCGATACGAAGAGAAAGTCAATGAGAACCGACACAATGAATCACGATATATATTTCATGAAAAAAGCAATAGCCTTGGCGAGGCGCGCGGAAGGCGCTACATCACCTAACCCTCTGGTGGGCGCGGTTATTGCGAAAAATAACAAAATTATAGGGCACGGGTATCATCATAAAGCAGGCTTATCTCATGCGGAAGTCGATGCGCTCAAGAACGTTCGTGGTTCGGCCGCCGGGGCTACGCTCTATGTTAATTTAGAGCCGTGTTGTCACTTTGGAAAAACCGGCCCTTGCGTCGATGAGATTATTCGCGCAAAGATCAAGCGGGTGGTTATAGGCGTGATGGATCCCAACCCGCGTGTGCACGGAAGATCAATCGCAAAACTCAAAGCCGCCGGCATTGCCGTACAGGTAGGTGTTCTCAAGGAGCAGGCAGCGCAGGCTAATGAAGTATTTTTTACTAACATGCGTAAGTGTCGTCCTTTTGTGGTTGCCAAGATTGCTCAGAGCCTTGACGGTAAAAGTGCGACGCGCGAGCATAAATCTCACTGGATTACCAGCACGCAAAGCAGAAATTATGCTAAGTGTCTGCGCGACCGCTATGACGCGGTACTCGTGGGTGTGGCCACGGTTATCGCTGACAACCCAACGCTTAACGGGATTAAAAAAATTCCTTATAAAATTATTTTTGATCCTATATTGCGTATTCCGCGCGATGCGCACCTTGTGCGTCAGGTTCCCGAGCGCCTGATTATCGTGACCGCGCGCGAGAATAAAAAGAACATTAACAGTTTACCCGGGGGCATTACCATACTTTTTGCGCGCACGACGCACGGCTCCTTTGACCTTTCAGGAGTCCTTTCCTCGCTTTATGCGGAAGGTATTACTTCAATTTTTGCGGAAGGCGGAGCTGAAACGTTAGGAAGATTGTTCGATGCGCGGCTGATTGATAAAATCTATTGCTTTATTGCCCCTAAAATTATTGCAGGCAGGCTCGCGCGCACGTCCATTGCAGGCAGAGGTGTCGCTTCTCCCGGTGAGGCTACGGTAATAAACGATGTGCGCGTTGAGCATAGAGGAGAGGATTTGCTTATTTCCGGTTATCCTTGTTATAAGACATAAGGGCAAATGAAACTTACGGTTTTTCAATTCACACAGTGATTTTTGTGCACTGACTTTCAAAAATCACGTGCTTCCGCCAAGCCGACAGGCTTGGCCCGCTTCGACTCGCGTCGAGCGAGGCGAGCGAGATCTCGCCATTTGCTTTTGGCAAATGGCGGACATTGAAGGAGGGCGTATGGAATATCAGGAATTTTCTCAATTGATCGCCAGTCGCCGCTCAATACGGCTTTTTGAGCCGCGCCACATACCTGTTTCCATGATAACAAATGCGTTAGACGCCGGACGTCTTGCTCCTTCTGCCGCCAATCTGCAATTTATAGAATATCTGGTTATCAATGAGCCTGATTTATGCCGGAGAGTTTTTCCCTGCACGCGTTGGGCGGGGTATTTAGCGGGACGGCGCAACCCTTCTCCCGGTCATGAACCAGTCGCGTATCTGGCTATCCTTATCAATACAAAAAAATCAAATAATCCTGATATGCGTGACATCGGCGCCGCAGCGCAAAATATCATGCTTTCCTTACGCGTCAATGGCGTCGGAAGCTGTTGGCTTGGCAATATTGACCGCGTTGGTTTAAGTGAAATCCTTGCAATACCGTCAGGGTATGAAATCGATTCGCTCATTGCCGCCGGTTTTCCCGCGGAAGATCCACAGCTTGAGACGGATGATGCGAGCGTACGTTATTGGCTCGATGAGTATAACCAGCTGCATGTCCCTAAGCGTTCGATTGAAAACATCGTGCATTATAATACTGTTAAGAGGTAACTTTTCTGAGTTTTTCTCTAGCATGTGGCCTGCCCGCCAGCAATAGCTGGCGAGGTCTCGCCTCACCGCTTCCAGCGGAGAGGCGGATAGTTCGCAGTTCTGCCTGTAGACAGATTGAAGCTTGTTTATGAAAGAATTCGACCGATTAATTAAAACAATCAGGATTTTACGCTCACCGGGAGGTTGCCCGTGGGATCGCGCGCAGCGGCTGCGTGATTATAAAAAGTATCTTCTCGAGGAAGCGTATGAGTTAATCGAAGAGCTTAATGAGAATAAATTTGACGCGGTAGAGGAAGAGCTGGGCGATCTTTTTTTAATTCTTATTATTATGAGCGAGATGTTGCGGGAGCGGGGATACACCAGCGTACAGAATGTGTTAAGTCGAATTAACGAGAAGTTGATCGAGCGTCATCCGCATGTGTTCGCACATGCGAAACTTAAAAATAAAGACGAGGTGCTTAGATTTTGGATACGGCATAAAGCAAAGAAGAAGAACCGTAAAACTATTAAAGACCGGCTTCCTAAAACAGCCCCCGCGCTTTTTTTAGCCGACCTTTTTTTAAAAGAGCACGAAAAGATACAGAATAATACGTCTTCTGTCGCGCGAGGCGAGGCTGATCATCTTTCTGCGATCAAGGTCCATCAGGAGGCGCTGTATTCAAAAAGGAATAGAGAAAAGCATATGGTTGAAATTATTCTTTCGTTAACCCAGCTTTCGCGTCTGTGGAAACGTGATCTTGAAAATGACGTGCGCCGTGCGGTCATGCGCCGTGCGGCCGCTGCGCGGTATGGGAGGCTTCATAAATAAAACGATAGATATTTAAGGGATTTTCTACTATAATTAAGAACTATGGAAAACAACAAAAGAAGACTCTTGCGCCTCGACGTCAATGATTTTCTGGAGATGCGGCCGCTCAATGAAGTTGGAAAACAGGTCAAAGGGCAGTCTCAAAATCTTACACCGATGGGAATTTGTTTTTCATGCGAAATTGAGTGGCGCAAGGGCGACGTCATTCTGATTAATTACTTCATCCCGGACGATTTTGAGTCAGTGCGCCTTAAGGTATTGGTGGTTTGGTCTGAATTCATCGATGCCGAAAAAGGTTTCTTCTGTGGCGCTCAGATTGTTGACGTGGAGCCTGACAAGCAGGAAAGGTTTAGCTTCTATTACGCTCAAAAGCTTAAGAAATAAATCAAAGCCAAAGATATGTCAATGATGATGCGTTGACGCTTTGACACCTTCATACTTCCATGTCAGACGTATATCTTAAACGTATCAGCCGTGAAGAGCTTTCTCACCATCCCGAAGTTGTATTGGCGGGGATCGAACGCTCGCAGCTTTTTGCGGGGCTCCTCAAGGACGAATTCGTCGGCTGTAAGATTCATTTCGGTGAAAAAGGGAACTCCTCGTATATAGATCCTTCCTGGCTGCTCGCTACGATAAAAGCCCTTAAAAAAATAAAAACCAGGCCGTTTCTGGTTGAAACCAATACGTTGTACCGCGGCGAGCGGATGAACGCTATTGACCACATCAATCTGGCCAGCGGCCACGGTTTCAGTAAGCTCAATATCCCGATTATTATTGCCGATGGGCTACGGGGAGCGGATACCCTGGAAGTTGAAAGTAACGTGAAACATTTTAAAACCTGTTTTTTAGGTCAGGCGTTTCGCGATATCGACTTTCTCCTGGTGCTTTCACATCTTACCGGTCATATGCTCACTGGCTTTGGTGCTGCGATTAAAAACATAGGTATGGGTTGCGCTTCGCGGCGCGGTAAGCTTGCCCAGCATTGTCAGGTTAGTCCGTTTATTAAAGAGGCGCGCTGTATCGGCTGTCATGCGTGTGCGAAGGAATGCCCGGTCAATGCTATCGAGAGGCGCGGCGAAAAGTATTTTATCATCAAAGAAACCTGTATCGGGTGCGCGCAATGTGTGAGCGTATGCCCGCAGGGAGCAGTCGATATTACATGGTCCGAGGAGTATAACCTTCTCGGTGAGAAAATGGTAGAATACGCCTATGCCCTAACGCGCGGCCGCCGCTGCGGTTATATTAATTTTTGTCTCTACATAACCAAAGAGTGTGATTGCATGAACAAGGAAAAGAACAGTTTCGTAAAAGATATCGGTGTCCTTTTCAGTAAAGACCCGGTAAGTATCGATAAAGCAAGCATTGATTGTCTCTTGCATCAGGAAGGCTCTGACGTTTTGAGGGCCACACATCCT
The DNA here is from genome assembly GCA_043823745.1 of Candidatus Omnitrophota bacterium. Taxonomy (GTDB): domain Bacteria; phylum Omnitrophota; class Gorgyraeia; order Duberdicusellales; family 4484-171; genus JAQTOI01. Next base: position 5,864 of record JBDRAN010000058.1, read on the forward strand.
GCAGTCGATTACCTGCATCACCTGCATTATGCACAAGAAATCGGATTAGGCTCTCTTGATTATCGGCTCATTGAGCTATAACTCATTTTTGATTATCGCGCAGGGACCCCTCGGGCCTTAACCCGAGGGCACCCGGGGTAGCCCCGGGAGCTTTACTGTTGGTGCGCCCGGCAGGGCGCATTTACTTGAGGGTGCAAGTCCCTTACAGGCCTGATAGGAGGAACTGTTAGCTGGACGGCAAGGGTGTCTATCGTGAGGTAGGATCTGAAGGAAGCCGCAGGCAAAGCGCTG
>JBDRAN010000059.1:0-88594 GCA_043823745.1 Candidatus Omnitrophota bacterium
TTCGAACCGCGTGTTAGCGCTGCCGCCAAGAGTATAGCCGACCATTCATCTATGAGTATTCCCCTTTGAGGAGAATATGAGAACAAATCGTGAGAGAGCGGTAGCTCAACTCTGCGTTCGCAGCGCGAAGCGGTGCGAACACTGGCATCACCCGCCATTGTAGCGGCGAAGCCGCGGAAATAGTCGGGTGGATGAAATTGTTAGAGGTTTTCTTTTATATCCTGTTGTATTTTTATCCAATCCTCTTGAACCTTTTTCATTCTTTTGCTAATTACCGATCTTAATTCTGAATCATTGAATTTTATCGCAGCGCCTTGAAGGGCTTTCTCATCTTCAGTGTATAAAACAAGACAACGAAATGAATTCCGTATTAATTCCGATGCTTTATGGTCGCCAATATCGTGGCAATGTTTGCCAACTATATTTAATGCTTCTTCTAATGTTTCGGTGGAATAAGGCAATAAAGATCTTGGTATACCGCCTACAAATAGAGATTGTAATCTATCTTGGCAAAATTCTACGTATTTCCCCCAAATATGAACAATTTTATTGGCTTCATTTAGTGTCATTGTTTATTCCTCTAACAGCGGCATCAGCGGCGTTTGGAGCCGCCGAAGGCGGCGGAAAACGTCCGCTGGATGAAGTTGTTATGTGATTTTTTTACTAGCTTCTTGCAAATAGTCATTTGATTTTATCCATATATAAATAATCGCCAGAATTGATAATATGCCCCCGCCTAAAATTAAGACAAGTAATATTAATCCAGGATTTGCATATGATTTGCCAGAATTATAGAGAATTATAGAGCTTTTGTATGTATAGACAATAGAGAGTATTAACGCGACAAATGCAAGGATGTAGAAGAGAATGCCAATTGCGCCAGGGATTGTAGATATATTTAGAAGGTTAGAGGCGAAGAAGGGATCTCTTTCTATTATGCTAAATGTTATTACGATGTATGCTGTAACTAATAGGCATGAGATAAAATATGCTACTGCGAATTTCTTAAATAGCAGGATAATATTTTTTTCGTTGTTTTCCATTTTTTCTTCCTCCTTTCTTCACATAACATAGAAATCAGCGGTTTTGCCGCAGGCAAAATCCGCTGGATTGAGTTGTTAGACAATGTTTATTGGTAGAATTTCTAACAAAGCTCCAGCCTCCATAGTATTTTCAACCTTTGATTTTGTTGCATTCAAAGAAATTATACAAGAATCTTTCCCTTTAGCTTCTGAAAAAATAGTTTCACTTAAGGCATCACAAAATCTTTTTAATAAATTATCCAGATCTGATCCAAATGGATAATCATTTGGGAATTTATCTAGGGGTAGTAAAAATGTAACTTTCATCAAACACGCTTCTTTAATTTTTGGTAATTTTTGTGTTTGTTTTATAATTTCTTCAGCCCATTGTTTAGGGGCCTCTTTATTGCCAAAAACCTTTCGTTGACCATAGGGAATGCCTGATATTTTAAGATTAATTATTTTCATTTTTGTGTCTAACGCAGAGTTGAGCGGAATTCGCAGGTTTTAGGTAAGCGAACGATGGTGCTTACCGCTGAATTAATTAAGGTGGCAGCATCGGGAGCTTACAACTGCGAATTACCGCTCGAACGATTTGTTCGCGCGCCCCCTATAGCGCCTCTTCGCTTCCGCATCTCTGAGTATTCCCCTACCGGATGAAGAGGCGAACAAAGCGTTCGAAAAGCGGAAACGCTCAACTCTGCGTTCGCGCCAATAATAATTGGCGCGAACAAGTAATATACGGAATCCATGTTTGCTTTAAATATGAAACCTTTCATTTTAAGTATAGTGAAGTTTTTGCTGAACTGCAAGAAAAATTCTTGAATCATTCCATATTTACCATATAATATCAGAAAATATGGAATCCACATTATATAGGAAATTCGGCATTTTTACATTGGAGATAAGGTATGTCGTCTGATGTTCTCTTGCGATTTCAGGAATTTTTGGTTAAGGAAAAGCATATTCCTGAGAAAAACACACCTTATTACGCCCTGTGGGTAAATAAGTTTTTTTCTTTTTCAACTGGTATTGAGGAAGTGAAATTTGATAATATTCTCCGGCATTTCCTTGAGTATTTGATTGTTCAAAAGGCAGAGGATTGGCAGTTAAATCAAGCAGAGGAGGCAGTGAAGCTGTATTTTCAGGAGTTTATCAAAGGAGATAGTTTATCGATCCTTTCAAAGCTACGCAAAGCCATACGGCTTAAGCACTATTCTTACTCCACAGAACGCTCATATTTTGACTGGGCGCAGAGGTTTTTTGAATATTTAGTCCACATCAAAAATGAAAATGTTCAGACGAATACCCTGTATTCGGAGCAGGTGAGAGAATACCTTACTTATTTGGCTGTTCAAAAGCGGGTATCTTCTTCAACCCAAAATCAGGCCTTTAACGCGCTTTTGTTTTTATTCCGCGATGTGCTTAATATTGAATTGAAGGATTTGAATAAGACTGTCAGGGCAAAAAGAGGGCCGAAGTTGCCGGTGGTTCTCTCAGTAGAGGAAATCCAAAAATTATTTAACCATATGGAAAGCAAAAATTTGCTTATGGCCGAGCTTTTATATGGCACAGGGCTTCGTCTTATGGAGTTGGCGCGTTTGCGGGTTCAGGACATTGATTTTGATGTTGGTTTAATATTTGTGCGCGCAGGCAAACAAGATAAAGACCGATCAACGATACTCCCCGAGTCCGTTAAAGAAAGATTACGGCTATACTTGGAAGAGGTTAAAAAAATTCACGAAAAGGACGTTTCCTCAGGCTATGGGGAAGTTTATTTACCAGATGCGTTGGAGCATAAATACCCCAATGCAGCCAAAGAGTGGGGCTGGCAATATGTTTTTCCATCAAATAAATTATCCGTTGACCCCAGAGGTGGAAAAATACGGCGCCACCATATTGACCCCAGTTCGATACAAAAGGCTATGCACGCCGCTGTAAAGAAGTCTGGCATTATTAAAAACGCGACTGTTCATACTTTGCGGCATTCCTTTGCCACCCACCTTTTAATGAACGGTATAAACATAAGGGAAGTGCAGGAGTTACTCGGCCACAAAAATGTAGAAACAACCATGATTTATACTCACGTAATGCGCGACATGTCAAACGCTCCCCAGAGCCCGCTTGATAGTCTTTACGAAAGAAAAAAGGTTAGCACATTGTAAAAATGGATATTTTTAATCTAATAAGAACTCGGAGGTCAGTGCGCAAATTTAAAAAAGAAAGTATTTCCTCTAATAAAAAGGGCTCAAGAAAAATTTTGAAAGATTTATTAATTCCTCAATAATAGTTAGATTTCTAGTTAATCTGTGTAATCAGTCTCTTAATCGGTGTAATCTAATTAAAATATGAACATATGTAAACACTTCGGAACCTGCGGCGGATGCACTTTTCAGGATATCCCGTATGACCAGCAGCTCTTGAGCAAAGAAGAAAAGGTAAAGAGCTTAATGGCTGCCGCGGGCGTGAGCGCTGCGGTTTTTCCCATCAATCATTATCCGCCTTTTTACTATCGTAACAAAATGGAGTTTACCTTTTCCGGCAGTAATGTCTCATGCGGGCTTTATAACAACGCTCGAGAAAAAGGCGCCAAGGAAGTTTTTGATGTAGAGGAATGCCGTATTTTTTCACCGGATATCGGTCGTATCATTGCCGCGGTAAAAGAATTTGCTATCGCCAAGGGGTATACCGCATATAACCGTTTCAATTATCAGGGCTTTTTGCGCCATCTTTTGGTTCGACAGACCAAAACAAATAAACAGCTTATGGTGGGGCTGGTCACGACCAGCCGCATGGAGCTTTACAAAGAGGAGTATGTAAAGGTATTGCTTTCATTGGAGCTTGAATCCCGCGTGCACTCGATATATTGGATTATTAATGATTCAATGTCTGACGCGGTTGTTTTTGAAAAAAAAGAGCTGCTTTACGGAGAGCCTTTCATGGTTGAGAGCCTTGATGATTTTAAATTTAATATCGGCGTTGATACGTTTTTTCAGATAAATCCGCTAGGAATGAAAGACCTGTACCATAGAATACGTCATTACGCGAGCATGACGAAAGAACAGACTGCGCTTGATCTTTTCTGCGGCGCGGGCGGCATTGGGATGTTTCTGGCGCAGGACGCAAAGTCTGTTGTCGGAGTGGAGCTGCAGGAGGCAATTGTTAGCGCGGCGCGGGCCAACGCAGCGCTTAATAACATTTCCAATATTTCCTTTCATGGCGCGGATGTGCGCAGGTTCCTTAATCTCCAGGGCCTGCCCTACAAGGGAACTGACGTGGTGGTAATTAACCCGCCACGGTCGGGTCTTTCAGTTAAAATTGTCCGCGCGGTAGTGCGCCTTACGCCGGAGACGATTTTTTATTCTTCCTGTAACCCGGAAACACTTTTCCATGATCTGCCGGGATTCTTGCAGAATTATGCACTTACGTTCGTTGAACCGTTTGATTTTTTTCCGCACACCCCGCATATGGAGTGTCTGGCGGTACTCAAGAGAGCTCATGGCTCATAGCTCGTGGCTGGTAGTAAGAGCACACAGTCTTAAACGCACGCGTATCGTTCTCCGTCTATCGGCTGCGTACCAACGCGTCCCGTAGGGGGATTGCGAGGCTCGTATCGGTTGCGTTAAACGTTAATCGTCTTTATTCATAATGGTCTTTTTGACGCAACCTTTTATTGCGTACGAGTTGCGCCTGCCTCGCCGGCAAGGCGGGCAACCGTAGGACGTACGACGAGATAATATAGGATAAGCATGCTTCATGAATAATACAGCAAGAGAATAAATGCTTGCTAAATTGTATTTTCTGCTATAATTGTCAGAATTAAAATCGCTGTAATCTTTCTTTAATCATTGTAATCTGTAAAAAAAGGAGAAGTATGGACACGCCAAAAACAAAATCATTGGAACGCATTGAAGCGCAGATGGAGGAACTCGATCCCAGCTCCCTACGCTATCATATTTTAGAGAGCGCCAAGAGTTTTAAAACCTCCTGGGTTTCTTTAGGCAGGGCTTTGTATGCGGTGCATAAAGATAAACTGTACAAGGAATGGGGCTACAGCACCATCGAGGTTTATATCTTAAAAGAAATCGGTATCAAAAAACCCACGGCGATGAAGTTATTGCGCTCCTACTATTTTTTGGAAAAAGAGGAGCCGCAGTATTTGCAAAAGGAATATGCCGAGCGAGCCAATGCCGCGGTAATGCCCAGTTACGAATCTATTGACCTGTTGCGTAAAGCTAAAAGCAATAAAGCCCTCGATGAAGATGATTACGCAAAAATTAAAAAAAACGTTTTTGAGATCGGCAAAGACCCCCAGCTTATCAAGCGTGACTTGACCAACCTGATGCGGCAGCGCAAAGATGTCAACCCCGAAGAAGAGCAGGAGCGCGCCCGCACCATGACAATTAAGCGATACTTAAGTACCCTGCGCGCCATGAAACGCGAGATAGAGATATCAAAATTGCTCCCTGTCTCGCTTCTTAAAGAAACTGAAGGCCTCATTGAGAAGCTTGAGCAGGAAGTCTAGCTCCTGACCCCACCGTCGTCTGTTTGGTCCCCCGTAACCGAAAAAATGCACGTTTCGTAGGCATTTTTTCGGCATACCCCGTCGTTTCCCGAAATTCCATAGCCTCTTGTTTAGAAATTTCGGCGGCGGCCCGTGCACAGCCTACCTATTAGGTATTCGGGCAAAAAATGAACATGCATTTTTTTGGTTAAAAAGAACTTGACTTACTATTAATGAATAGTAAAATTTTAATAGTAAAATTTTACTATCAGGCTCTGTTACCTTAACCCAAAAAATGCCGAGAACCAAATGATGCAGTCCACTCATTGCTTAACGTGAGGCGTAGAAGACACTCATCAAGCATTTAGTGGAAAGGCTTTTTCCGGTTAACATATAAAGGCGAGGTGAATATGGATATTAAAAAGCAACTCACGCAACACGATTTGGCATACGCAAGCAGACCGGCTATAGTTTTTGAGGCTCGTCAGATCACCTTTAGCGAGCTGCGGGATAACTCTTTTCGGGTCGCTCAGTATCTTCTTGCGCGCGGCATTAAGAAGGCCGATCGCGTCGCGCTTTTCCTATCAAATACTCCGGAGGCGGTCTACAGTTTTCTGGGTACATTTAGTATCGGCGGCACGCTTATCCCGCTTGACTTTATGCTTACGGAAAGTGAGGTTATCCATTTTATTAATCATAGCCAGGCTTCGGTATTGATTACGCAACCGCGTCGCGATATCGATTTTGCCAATATAAAGGCAGCATGTCCCAGCGTAAAAGAAATTGTCCTGATGCGCGCGGAAACCTGTGCGTTTACTCCTTGGGAAGAAGTTATGAAGGGTTCAACCGCCGAGCCGGCAGTTGCTGTCAGCGATAATGATCTTGCGGCTATTTTTTATACGTCGGGTTCAACCGGAAAACCCAAGGGAGTGATGCTCTCGTATAAACATCTTGATAATCCGGTCGATACGATCCATCACTTTCTCACCATATCAGATAAGGATATCTTTCTTACCGGAGGCGTTCCCTTTTCGCATTTAGGTGGCCTTGATTATATTCTCTTGATGGTCCGTTTTGCCTCGACACTTGTGCTTATGGAGCGGTTTCATCCGCTACAGTTCTTAAAAGATATCGGCGAGCATCAGGTAACGATCTTCTGCATTGTGCCTGCGATGTATATCGCGATTCTTTCCTTAAAAGAATATGAAAAGTTTGACCTTTCTTCGCTGCGTTACGCGGTTGTCTTCGGAGCGCCAAGTTCTCCGCAACTCTTGCAACGTTTTCATCAGGTCTGTTCCAAAGCGATTGTGCTTAACGGCTGGGGAATGACTGAGACCGCGGCCCCCAACACGTATTCACCGGCTGATGAGCGCAAAATAAACAGTATCGGTCAATTCGGGTTCCGTATGACCTATAAAATTGTTAATGATGATGGTGCCGAGGTCCCGGTAGGCCAGAGAGGTGAGCTTTGGGTCAAGGGTGACGGCGTTATGGTCGGTTACTACAAAGCTCCGGAGTTGACGGCAGAAGTTCTGACCGCCGACGGTTGGCTTAAAACAGGAGATATGGCGTATTGCGATTCCGATGGATTGATATATCTTGCGGGAAGAAAGAAAGATATGATCAAGGTTGCCGGTGAGATTGTTTTTTCTTCTGAGGTTGAAGAGAAAATCCACTTACATCCGAAAGTCAAAGAGGTCGCGGTTATCGGCGTTCCTGACTCGTTGCGCGGGGAGGTCCCCAAGGCTTTTATCGCTGCCAAAGAGGGCGAGGTGCTTGATATCCCTGAACTTAAAGAGTTCTTAAAAAAGTCTCTCGCTCATTTTAAAATTCCGCATCATTTTGAGATTGTAGCCGATCTTCCCAAGAACAGGGTGGGGAAGATCGATAAAACTAAGCTAGTCCATAGACCATAGTCGATAGTCTACAGATTGGGAAAATTTGTCGATGGCCTTGAAATTTGAAAAACTAAAAGTTTGGCAGAAAGCATTAGATTTGAGCGCAACAATCCATAGTTTGACTAAACAATTTCCTAAAGAAGAACTATACATCTTGACGAGTCAGATAAAGCGTGCAGCTGATTCTGTAGCATTGAATATTGCCGAAGGCTCAACTGGTCAAACCAATGCGGAATTTAGACAGTTTGTGGGCTATGCGGTTAGGTCGGCGATAGAAGTTGTGGCGTGCCTTCATATTGCTAAAAAAAGAGAAATTGTTAGCAATGAAAATTTTGATGTGCTTTATGGAGAGTTGGAAGAAATTATTAAGATGCTTCAAAGTTTGAGAAAGGCACTTACTTAAAACTATGGACTATGGTCTGTGGACCATGGACTTAAAAAAGGAGAATAAAATATGATGCAACGAGATGTTCATTTACACGCGGAAGGATTACTGGGGTCATTGCAGTTTCGTAAGGGTGATTTCGGTGAAATCGGTATTATCTCTGGGCAAATGCAGCGGGCGCAACGCAGCCTTCAATATTTAGAGAATCCGGTTAAGAATTTTACTTTTTTAGGTTATACTTTCTGGACCGGGACCTATAAGGGTAAAAAAGTTACGGTCGGAAACGGCGGCTTTTATGCCCCGGATTCGGCGTTTGTTACCGAAATACTATGTGTCGGCGGGATACAGCAGCTTATCCGTCTTGGCTCCTGCGGTGGCTTAAAACAGGAAATGACTACCGGAGATTTTGTAGTGGTTGATAACGTCATTCGCGGAGACGGCGCGACGAAATACTATGTGAAAGATGATTTTGTCTCCCAGGTTGATAAGGGCTTAACGGCGAAGTTAGGGAATATTTTTAAGCAACAGGGAAATCTCTATCAGGGCGCCTGCTGGACCACTGATGCTATGTTTCGTGAGACCAAAGAAATCGTAAACCCATATATTGAAAAAGGCGCAATCGCGGTGGATATGGTAACCAGCCCCTTTGTGACGGTCGCGAATATCTACCAGAGAAAGGTTGCGGTGGTGTTGGTGGTCTCAGATAATCTGATCACCGGGGAGATGGGTTTTGCTGATTTTAGATTGTTCGACGCGGAAGAGAAGATGACCAAGGCGGTATTCGAAATAATTTAACGCTACTTCACGCGAATTAAAAACGCTAATTTACGCGAATTTATTAGCGGTCATTCGTGGTTTCAATCAGCGGCCATTAGCGTATAAAAGGAGTATTATGGCAGAAATCACCTGGAGCGCAAAAGCAAAAGAAATATTTGATAAGGTTATTACTAATTTACCCCAGTTTCATCGTAGTATTGCGCAAGTACTGGTGAAAGAATCGGCGCAAGAGATTGCCAAGGCCAAGGGTTTAAGCAGTGTTGAGGAAAAAGAGCTTATTGAAGCTTTTTTCAAAGAAATACCCCCGGCGTTTAAGGACATGATGAAAAGGCTTTTTACGAAATTAGGTATTGACTACGAAAAACATGGCGTTTCTTAATCTGTGTAATCTTTCTTTTCCGCCAGAGGCGGACCCGCCGAAATAAAATATTAAGGTGGCGGGAATCAGTATAATCAGTGATATGAACCCCGCCCTTCCAGAACGAAGTGTATTTATGTGCAGAATACGGCAAGGGCGGGTTTGGTATGCTTTCTTAAAAAGAAAAGTTTAGAAAGGAAGGGCGGGGTGAAGATAGCAGTCATTGGCTCAGGTGCGATCGGGGGGCTCCTCGCAGGGTATCTAAGCAAGATCGGTGAGGATGTGGTGCTCGTTTGTCGTTCTGAATCGGCAAGGATTATCAGTCGGGATGGGATTTCCATAAGCGGTGTGCGGGGAACGCATACGATAAAGATCAAGGCAGTGAGCGTGTTGGGTGAGCATGTTGATCTGGTTATTCTGGCGACTAAGACGCAGGACTTAAAGGAAGCTTTGATCGCAAACAAAAAATATGTAAGCGCTGCGATGGTACTTACCACGCAAAACGGCGTTGCCGCTGATACCATTGTTTCCGAATATGCGGATGCAAAGAATATTATTTCAAGCATTGTGATGTTTGGAGCGACCTCGCTTGAGGCAGGGCGCATCGTCCATAACTTCGAAGGCACGTGGGTTTTGGGAAAACCATTTGGCGCTAGCGGCGATGACGTTAAAGAGGTCGCCGACGTTTTAGAAAAGATCATTCCCGTTGAGGTCTCAAGCGACATCACCGGGATGAAATGGTTGAAAGTCTTTGTAAATTCCAGCAACTGCATCCCGGCGATTCTGGGTAAAAGTATGCAGGAATGTTTCACCAATCTTGATGCCTGCGCGGTGGCGATGGGCATCTGGCAGGAGGGCCTGGGTGCGGTCGGGAAAGCGGGAATTAAACTTGTTTCGTTACCCGATTTTCCTTTAGAGCGATTGACCAAGCTTGCCGGCTTGCCGGTTAGCGAATCAGCGAAAATATTTTCCGGCATTATGACCAATTTGAGTAAAGAACCGGTATACGGCTCGATCTTACAGAGCATTAAAAGAAAAAAATCTTCTGAAATAGATTATATTAACGGAGCGTTTGTGGCGTTGGGTAAACAACATTCGTTTCATACGCCGCTTAACAAACGGTTGGTGGAAATGGTGCATAAGGTTGAGCAAACCGGAATGTTTTTTTCTTTTGATGAGTTTGTTGAGAAAGCAAAAAATCTTATTCCGCAGAAGCGCGTGCACAATGCTGATGCGGTGAATACGCCCTTTCCGAAACTGAAACTTACCGTGAGCAAGGTTGAGGGCGAGTGCTACCATGGGTATAAAATCGGCGATGAAATCATTTTGGAAGATTTTACGCACGCGCCCAAGCATTTCTGTTTGGGTCTTGCACACGCGCTTTTTCCGGTAATTTATGCGTTAAGTTTTGGCGCGAAGTTTCCGTTTAGGGATAACCAGCGAACGCTCCCGGTTACCTGTCCCGATGGTGGAAAACTAGAGTTTAAGGCGGAGATCCTCGCTCAAGACGGCACCATTGAATCAATCGAGAAAGACCCTAACCATAAAGGCCCCAACCCCAAAGATATGGTGTTGGAGGTTGTTCGAGCCAAAGGGCATTGCGCGTATAAGTATAAATTGGGTGATACCTTTGAAGTGAAGGGCCTTAAGTGTCCCGAAGGTTTTTGCGGCGCGGCGTATCACTGCGCGTTTCCGGCGCTCTTTGCTCTTAATTTCGGCGCAAAATTTTTCTTCATGGATGATCCGGAGGGTATTGATACCGTAACCTGCCCGGACGGCGGGAACATTGTGTTTAAGGTGAGTAGACGCTAATTACCGCGAATCTGAAGAACGCTAATTTACGCTAATCGAAAGGGGCGAATGGGTATGAGTATATTTATTCGCGGCCATTAGCGGTTTAAATTAGCGGGAATTCGCGTTTAAAAAAAGGAATAAAATGAAGAGAGTCGTCATTACAGGCATTGGTGTTATTTGCGCCGCCGGAGAGGATAAGGATACTTTTTATAATAATCTTATCGCCGGTAAGCCGTTTGTCGAGCGCGTCGAAAATTTCGACGTGAGTCTTTTTGTCTCAAAAATCGCTTCGCAAGATTTAGAATTTGACCCGCTTACATTCGGGATCAAAGATCATCTGCGCATGGATCGGTACGTGCAATTTGGTATCGCCGCGGCAAAGCAGGCGGTCGAAGACGCTCACATTGATTTTAAGAAGATAGATCGTAAACGTTGCGGAGTGATCCTTGCCAACGCAATCTGCGGTACGCGTTTTATGGAAGAGGAGTTTTTGCTGGTTACCGAGTGGGGTAAGAAACCGATTGACCCTCGTCGTGGCCGGCCCTATTTGTATGACGCAGCGATGTTTAATACGCCCAGCGCCGAGGTCGGCGCCATCTACGGTACCCAGGGACTTAATTGTACGGTTTCAACCGGATGCACCGCGGCGACTGATTCACTGGGGTTTTCATTTGAGCTTATTCGCGAAGGAAAGCAGGATATTATTATCGCCGGAGGAACAGAGGCGCCGGTATGCCCGATTACGTTTGGTGCGTTTGACGTGGTGAATGTTTTGGCGAAAAATAATGACGAGCCGCATAAAGCGAGCCGCCCGTTTGATAATAAAAGAAACGGTTTTGTTATCTCGGAAGCTGCGGGGATCGTCGTGCTTGAAGAATTAGAGCATGCCAAAGCACGTGGAGCGCATATCTACGGCGAGCTCGTTGGTTATGGCACCAGCTGTAACGCGTTTCATATGACCGATTTGCCGGAGGATGGCGAGGCCATGGAGCGTTGCATTAAAGATGCGATCAGGGATGCCGGCATCAAAAACGAAGATATCGACTATATTAATACTCATGGTTCTTCAACCAGGCAGAATGATGTTTTTGAAACCAACGCCTATAAGGCAGTCTTTGGCGATTACGCCTATAAGCTGCCCATAAGCTCCATTAAATCGATGATTGGACACCCTTTGGCTGCAGCCAACGCGGTTGAAAGCGTTCTGTGCGCGATGATTTTCGAGAAAGGGGTCTTACCGCCGACTATTAATCAGGAAGAGCCTGATCCAAAGTGCGATCTCGATTATATCCCTAACGTAAAACGGGAGCTCATGCCCAGATATATACTTAAAACAAGCAGTGGTTTTTCAGGGATCCATTCATCGATAATATTTAAAAAATATAAGTAGAAGCGGAACAACGCGGAACGAAACGCGGAAGTACGCAGAAATTCAGCGTAAATCCGCGTAGATATCCGCGGGAATCCGCTTCTATAAACAAAGAGGTCAAAATGAAAGAACGAGTCGCAATCACCGGTATTGGGGTCGTTTCCCCGGCAGGCTTGAAGAAGGAGACATTTTGGGCGAATTTAAAGCGCGGCGATTCTTTTATCGATGAAGTAACACGTTTTGACGCGACTCTCTATCCTTCGCGCATCGCAGGTCAGGTCCATGAACTTGACCATTACTCGCATCTCCCCAGCCGCCTGGTAAAAAAGATCGATGTTTTTTCTCATATGGCATTGGTTGCCAGCGAACAGGCCCTGCAGGATGCAAAGATCGATTTGAGTAATGTCGATAAGAAACGCGTCGGGGTGTTTATGGGTAACGCTATCGGCGGCTGGCTCTTTGCCGAAACTGAATTACGCGATATGTACATCGAAGGCCGGGAGGGTGTTTCTCCGTATATGGCAAGCGCCTGGTTTCCCGCAGCTCCCCAGGGCCAGGTTACTATTTACTATGGTTTCAAGGGTTACAGCAAGACCATTGTGGCGGATAAAGCTTCTTCGGCCCTGGCGCTTTGGTATGCGGCAAAAAATATTATTGACGGAAAGAATGATTATATTCTTGCCGGAGGCATGGAGGCGCCGATTACTCCCTACGCGCTCCTGAGTGCAAATTCCTGTGGTCAGCTTTCAAAGAATAATCTTAATCCCAAGTCTGCCTATAAGCCGTATGATCTATATCGCGACGGTTTCGTGCTGGCAGAGGGCGCCGGGATCGTTAATCTTGAAAAAGAAGCCCACGCAAAAAAACGCGGCGTCTATGTGCACGCATTTTTAAAAGGCGTTGGATTCTCTTCGGACGGGTATCACTACGCGCGCTATAGTCCATCAAGCGAAAGCCTTGAGTATGCTATTAAGACGTGTCTTGATGATGCCGGCTGGTCAATAAAAGATGTTGATTATATCTGTCTTGATGCTGAGGCGACCGTGATGGGAGACTATCTTGAAACGCAGGCGCTTAAGCATGTATTTGGTAAGGAGTTAGCCCATATTGCATTGAGCGCCCCCAAAAGCATGTACGGTAATTTGCTGGGTGCCCAAACAGCGCTTGATCTTATCACGACTGTTTATTCAATGAATAATAACCTGGTGTTTCCGACAATTAATTACCAGATGCACGACCCCTATTGTGATCTTGATTACACGCCGAACAGTCCACGAACGAAAGAAATTAAAAAAGCGCTTTTGCTCGCGCGCGGCAGGGGCGGTATTAATGTTGCGTTAGCGGTCGAAAAGTAGGGTTATACAATGAAAAAGCTATTTTTTGTTTTACTTTTTTTGTGCAGTGTCGCATTTGCGGCGCCAATCGATGATGTCGAGAAAGCATTTCAGAAAGGGCTACAATTAGGTAACCAGGGCAACATTGAAGAAGCGCTACAGGAATTTCAAAAGGTAGTTGCTGCAGATCAAAATAATTTACCAAAAGATTATTATTTTCAAACCGTCAGAGAAGCATATTTTAATATCGGCCTGCTACAATCAAAAAAGGGTGATTTGCGGGAAGGAAATCAGAGTTACCAGAAGGCATTACGCATAGACCCTAAGCATGCAAAGTCATTGTATTACCTTGCTATTAATTCTATTGTAGCCGGAGAGATTGCCCAGGCGGCTACCTATTATAACCAAGCTAAAGCGTTAGGATTTACTAAAGATCCTCAGCAGCCAAGCACTCTTGTCGCTGATCCACTCGCCGTCCTCACGCAACGAAGTATAACTATTGATTATCAATCCTATTTCGATCACAACAAACGCGTTATGATAAATGTCGAAGGAAATCCGATCGGAGAGAACCAATTGATTCATGATGCCATTGGCGGCATCGAGAGAGTTCTAAAGATTTCTGGATTCGGCTTGTTCTCGCGAGCAACGGTAGAGTATATTCGAGAGCGAAATAAAACAATCGACATTGAACGGTGGAACGTTCAAGGTGAAGGGTGGGAGAAAACTCTTTGGGTCAAATATGATTTTGCTCCGCCGGCAGGTTTTCCTTATAAGGTTATGATCGAAGTTTCGGAGATGGAGATTAACTAAAAAGTCTACCATCTTAATCGGGAAGATTATTTCTTTGTATTCTCGATAATCATAACTATCTACGACTATTAGAGAGGAGGTAAAGAAATGGCTTTAAACGAGGACGTTGTTAATGCGATAGCAGAGATTCTTGACGTGGACGCGGCAGGATTGGCGCAGGATAAGAAGTTATATGATTCTATTGGTGTTGATTCCACGGAAATCGTGGAGCTGACCGTGGCGCTGGGAAAGCGTTTCGGCGTCAAAATCGCCACCAACGAGATAACAAAATTCTCAACACCCATAGAGATCGCGCAGGTGATTGAGAGTAAAAAACAATGATTACAGCGTTTAGGGGATGATTCTAAAATCTCCGGAATCTTTTTATAATCACTGGAATCATAATAATCATGAAAATAATTGACCTCAGTTTGCCCATTGACGATAAAGCTTTCGAGGTACACCACGTTGCCATTGAGCGGGTGTCTCATAAAGCGGGGGTTGAGAAGTTTAACCGCGTGCTGATGGGGAAAACCTTACGGGGTAGGCTCCAATATCTTCTGGGCAAGCGCATTGTAAAAAAAGAAGACCTGCCGGATGAAGAATTTCTTTCTCTTGAAGTAGTGCATTCCCCGGTCCATATCGGCACTCATCTTGATTATTCATTTCATTACGGTTCACAGTCAGAAAATCGTCCATCGAAAACCGCCGAGGAAATACCGCTTGAGTGGTGCTACCAGCGGGGCGTCAGGCTTGACTTGACCCATAAAAAGCCCAATGAGGTAATTACCGCGATTGACCTTGAGGCCGCACTTGGAAAAATTAATTATTCCCTGAAAGCGCTTGATATTGTTCTTTTATATACCGGGGCGGATAAATTATACGGCGGACCGAAATATTTTAGTGATTACCCGGGTGTGGATATCTCAGCTATTGATTATCTCCTTGATCACGAAGTTAAGATTTTCGGCGTGGATACGATGGGCATTGACCGGCCCTATCGTTTTATGCTTGGTGAGTTCCTTAAATCAAAGGATTCTAAGAAATTATACCCGGCGCATTTTTATGGCCGCATTCGCGAGTTCATCCATATAGAACGTTTAGCGAATTTGGAAAAATTACCTGATTCAGGTTTTATGGTCAACTGTTTTCCGGTGAAGATCAAGAATACGGGTGCAGCCTGGGCAAGGGTGGTTGCGTTTATTGATAACGATAGGTAATCCCGTTTCGCGGCTTACGCCAAAATTATCATGCTTGCAAAGTAAGCGCGATAATTTTGACGCGCTCAACGGGATAATTCTCCCCATTTTGCACCCGATAAGGTCTCTCGCAATTTCCTCACCGCAGGGCGGCGAGAAATTGCGAAAATATCAATAGAGGCAAAATGGGGATCATTGAGGTGCAGTGGTGGGCGCGCGCGGCGGCACTATGGGGCAAATAATGTGTTACGTATCCCGACTCGCCTAAATATTGGTGAAATTTTCAAAGAAAATTTCACTCAAAGCTCGTCGGGATAATTTGCACTATTATTTTTTCTACGCGCATATGCGCTTGAAAAAATAATGTGCGCATTAGGAGGTGCACATGGGTCATACGGTTAATTCGATTGTTATTAACGCTCCTTATGAAAAGATATTCGATATCTCAAACGATATCACCCGTTGGACGGAACTTTTTGGAGGAGAATATAAAAAAGCAGAAGTTGTAAAGAAGGAAGATAACAAGATCACGTTTAGGCTTACTGATGATGAAGGCAGGAGCTGGCAGTCTTGGCGGCTTTTATTAAAAGAAAAATATCTTGCCTACGCCGAAAGAGAGGAACCGAAGTTCCCCTTCAAGTTTATGAAAATTATCTGGCTTTATACCGAGCGTCCCACCGGCATTGAGATGACCTGGATCCAGCATTTTGAAATGGATGAGAAAGCAAAGTTTAACGACGAACAAGTTGAAGGTTTTATTAATAAGCATTCCAAGGATAACCTGAAAATATTTAAGGAAGTTATCGAGAGAGAATCACAGAAATAATGCAGTATCACGTCGCACGTAACAGGTAACACGTTCTCAAAACCTGATACGTGTTGCTTATTACTTGATACAATGAAAAAACTTACTTTTATTATCCTTTGTCTTGAAGGCGCGATTCTTTCGTTTAACGTGGCGGCAGCCGCGGCTTTGATCCCTTCCATCGCGCGCGATTTCGGAGTGCCCGCGGTTACGCTAGGCTCGATTGTCTGGCTTTATATGATACCGTATGGTCTCGCGGCTCTTGCCTATGGGCCCCTGGTGCGCGTATTCGATGCCAAGCGCGTGGAGCTGGTGTGTTTCTTTTTCTTCTCGGTGGCGAATCTTATGGCGGCATTTTCGCGCACCCTGGTAAGTCTTTCGGTCGCGCGGTTCTTGATGGGCGCTTTTGGAGCCTCAGTTATACCGCTTGTTCTTATTCTGATCGCGCGTCATACCGAGAGCGCCTGGCGCGGGAAGCTCGTGGGTACTTTTTTTAGCGCGACATTTGTGGCATCGCTGGTTGGCCTTCTTTTAAGCGGCGTTCTGCATTGGCGCCTGATTTTTCTTATTCCGGCGATTGCCGGATTTTTGCTTCTGGTGTGCATGGCGGTTTTTCTGCCGCGCTTTGCGCCTGAGGCTTCGCATCAAAAGAGTAATTATAAGGCGACTCTTGCCGATACGCGGGTACTGAAGTTTTTTACCTATATATTCTTGATTAGTTTCTTATATCATGGTGTTCAGCAATGGCTCGGCGTTTATTTTAGCGTCCGTTATGGTCTTTCTCAAATGCTGGTCAGCGCCCTGGTGACCTTGACCAGCTTAAGCGGTATCTTTGGAGAGGTCATCGGCGGGTGGTTCTCTGATAGTGTAGGTAGAATTCTTACCGCAAATGTAGGTATTGTTCTCATGGTGGCCAGTTGCGCGCTGCTTGTTTTTAAAATGCCTTTTGTTGCGCTTAGTGTGCTTATGATTGTCTGGGGACTCGGTTGGACACTCAATCATGCCGGCATATCAACGATACTTACGGATTTGCCGCGTGAGTTTTTAAACGAAGCAGCGAGTTTAAATAGCGGTGTACGTTTTCTTTCAGGGGGCCTGGGGATGTTTCTGGGGGGCATCGTGATGCAGAAAAGCTTTATCTTAGGGTTTTCTGTCGCGGCTGTTTTGCTGGCGGCTTTATTGCTATTTTCTAAACGACTAACTAAAGCCATCGCATGAGCTTGTACGAACTTTTTTTCGCAGGGAGTCTATGCGTATTTTTATTATTATCGCACGTACCAGCTGCGCGCGCTCAGAATCCTGCGGAGCCGGCTCTTAAATTTTTTGTCGTTAATTGTGATGAGAAGCTTACGTGGATTGATTCTTCAGGACCGTCGGAAGGCATTATCCGTAAATATTGGCTCGATGACGGAGTATTTGTTGTTGAGTATTTTGTGAAAGCAGATTGCAGCGGCGTTACTTTTTCCGGAGACTATGAGCTGCGCGATAGCCTTTTGGTGTTAAAGCGTACGGTTGCACAAGATCAAGGCTCGGCGCGATGTGTTTGTGCGCATAGACTTGTGTATGAGTTTTCAGGGTTGCCTAAACGCGATTACGGTATTGCTATAGAGGCGAAGAGATAAGGGCAAACGAGATAGCAACTTTTCAAGCGACCAAAGGGAGTGCCGGAAAGGTGCGTAATCGAATGAGTCCCGTTTTTGCACCCGATAGGTTCTCTCGCAATTTCCTGCCGGAGAGAGGCAAGGAAATTGCGAAAATATCAATGGAGGCAAAAACGGGGTCAATTCGCGCAGGTGACTTATGAGCGCTTACGTGCGAACGCTTCATACGTCACGCGCTCATTGAATACCTGGCCATATCGGATGGGCCAGTATGCATCTCTATGCAACACCCGGCCGAATTGGAACGGCCAGTATGCATCTCTATGCAAGGAGGATATATGGTAAATCTTAAAGGAAAAACAGCAATTGTAACCGGCGCAAGCCGTGGTATTGGCAAGGCCTTGGCCTGCACTGCCGCAAGCCTTGGTATTAATCTTGGTATCGCCGCGCGCGGTGAGGGGCCTTTAAAGGAAACCGCCAAAGAGATCGAGAAAAAATATAAGGTACAAGTTGTGGCGGTGCCTTGCGATGTGACTAAACTTTCAGATTTAGAAAATCTGGTTGAAGAAACCAAGAAGCACTTTGGTTTTATTGATATCCTTATTAATAATGCCGGTGTTTCAAGCCAATATCCGTTCGAGAAGCAACCGATAGAGGATTTAGAGAGGCTTGCCTACACCAATTATCTTGGGTACGTGCGCCTGATTCGTCTGGTGATCAATGATATGATCGCGCGTAAATCCGGCGCTATCATCAATATGGTTTCCGGCTCGACTCTGGTTGATCCGGTTCCGCGTAATTTTATCGTGTATAGTTCCTTGAAGGTTGGGTTACGCGCGTTCTGCAAGGGGTTATTCTGGGAGATGCGCGATCACGGTATTAAGGTTACTTCAATTTTACCCGGCGTTACCGATACCGATTTAACTGGTAAGCTTGCGGAGGTAACGAATGATGCAGGTCGGCTCATGACTACCGAGGCAATCGAGAATGCAGTGAAGTTCGCTTTGACGGTCCCGGCAAATGTCTGTCCTTTGGAAATTGCAGTTATCAACCAGCAGACCCCCTGGACTAAACCGGTGATACCGTTTAAGCAGACGCATCCGGATAAATAGAGAGATTGTTAATTGGTGATTACATAATAATATATTATCCCGACAGCTAAGCACTGCGAAAATTTATACTAAATTTTCTTGTAGCCGTCGGGATGCTTCGCTCCATAGGAATGGGGCTCGCAAGGAGGTTTTAGATGAAGGTTTTATTTGTGCAACCAAAAATCGGCGCGTGGGCAACACATGGAACACACTTTGCACCGAATCAGCTGTACGCGCAATGGGGAGCGTATATTCGCGCCAAGGGGTATAGTAACCTTGAGGTGTTGGACGCGACGGTTCTCGCTATCGGGCTTGAGCAGATCGGGGAAAAAGTTAAAGAAAAAAATCCCGATGTCGTCGTGCTTGGCGATATGATTCATTGTTCTGTCGGTTTTGGCATCATCTGGCATTTTAACCAGGCCGCCGCGCGCGTTAAGCAGGCGCTGCCAAAAGTGAAAGTGGTGATGGGCGGGCTGTGGTATTCCGCGCTTCCGGTGCAAACGTTAGAGGACAATCCAGCGATTGACTATGTGGTTATGGGAGAGGAAGAATCATTTTTTGATCTCATTGACGCGCTTGCCAAAGGCAAAAGCACCAAAGATATTGGCGGCGTTACTTCGCGCGTAGACGGCTTGCCCGTAATGGGCCCGCATAGGCCTTTACTGCAGGATTTAGATCAGCTGCCGCTTCCGGCGTATGATTTGTTTCCGATGGATAAATATGTGGGGCATACCTTCTGGAAGCCGTTTGTGGAAATGATTACTTCCCGGGGGTGTCCTTCAGCGTGCACATTCTGCTACGAGTGGGATCAGTATGATCCTCGTTCACCTAATGATTTTTTAACCTGGCGCGCAAAATCTCCGGAGCGTGTTATTGAGGAGCTCGAGCTCTTGCATAAAATGGGCACGAAAGTCGTTGTTATCCAGGATGATAATTTCAATGTGGATGCTAGCCGCGTTGAGAAGTTTTGTCAGTTGAAAAAAGCAAAGAATAATCCGATTAAATGGGTGTCGCTCGGCCGCGCCGTTGACTGGGTCAACTGTGAAAAAATATTGCCGCTTATGAAAGAAACCGGTATGTTTATGGGGGTTTTCGGCATTGAGGTCACCACACCGGAAGAGCTTAAGAAAATAGCCAAAGGTATCACTATCGATCAAATCAAAAAGACCATTGATATTTTGCGTGCGCAAGATATCGCCATCGTCGCGGATATCATGATGGGCTTTGATGAGGACACGGAATATTCGATTAAGCAGCGTTATGAGTTTACCGATGAAGTTGATCCTGATATTCTGTGGGTCGGGTATGTTACGCCGGCCCCTAATTCTCCTATTTGGCGCCAGAGAGTCAAGCGCGGCGAGATCGATATCAAAAAGATTGATTTTCTTAAATGGGATTTTCTGCATCCGGTCATGGCAACCCCGCACCTTTCGCTTGAAGATTATGGAAGGCTCGGAGCGTGGTGCATGCGTGAATTTTTTTCAAAGCCCGGTAGGATCCAGCGCATTATGACCAGCAACTTCGATCCCTTGGCAAAGCTTTGTTTTGAGGATGTTATGCGCGGGGTAACCAAGTGGGAAGCCGGCGCGGTGAAGGGAGAGAAGCATATTTAATGAGTCCTGTTTTTGCCTCAGTTGATTATTTTCGCAATTTCCTGTGCCCCAAAAGCGTAGGAAATTGCGAGAGAAACTATCGGGTGCAAAAACAGGACGAATTACCCCGGACCACTTTCAAAAAAAATCGAAGAGATTTTTTGAACATGTAGGTGGTTCTGGTTGTATCTTCTCGATTACTAAGCAATTTTAAATCTATGTTGTGTGACGCACATCTTCATTTTATTCCCGAAGAGCTCGCCGGCCACACCTCTTTTTATAAAGGGGTATGGACGGACAAGGGGAAACTGTACGCTTTTCTTGATGCCCAAGGTATCGAGAGGGCACTCCTGGTGTATCCTTCGACGGATGCTCATTTGAAGCTTGGAGGGTATGCGCGTGTGTGCCATATGTATAATGCTTCCTGTCTTTCCCTTGCGAAAGAAAACAAGAAGATTATCCCCTCTGCGATTGTCGATATCGAAAACCTTACCGACATTACTTCTTGCGTTGCGGCGTTGCGTCAGGATGGTTTTCGCGCGATCAGCCTTGCCTCAAGCTACGCCGGCCGGTTCATCATTAAGGAACTTATACCTCTTTTTGAGGCGGTCGAGAAATATGGACTCGCAATTTTTGTCCACCCGCAAACTATAAACCCCATCGGTTTTGATCGTGTTAATGATCCGCTGCTTATGCCGGTGCTTGAGTATAGCTTTGACAGCTCCATGTTTATGGGGCTTTTAATGATGGAGGGGGTTTTAGAAAAATTCGATATCCCTTTTATCTTTTCATCATTAGGGGGGGTAATGCCGTTTTTAAAAGAGCGCTTTGACCGCGTCTACGGGATGCTTAGAGCCCGCAGTATCGTGAAAGATTTAGGGAAAAATCCCTCCGAGGTTCTCAAAAAAGTTTATGTGGATACTTCAAGTGCGTCTCTTGTACACATCAGGCTTGCGATTGAGCTTTTCGGGGAAGATAAAATTCTCTGGGGTTCTGATTATCCGGTGGCAGGCGATGTGACTGCAAGTATTGCGATGTTTGATGCGCTTGACCCGGCTCTAAAAGAAAAAATTACCGGTAGTAACTTTCTGAAGCTTTTTGGTTAACAGTAACACGTATCACGTACCACGTAACATGTTTTTTATATAGTCAAAAGGCCTGATACCTGCTACGTGTAGCGTGCTACAGATACGTTTAAATAAATGAAAATATATAATAACGGTCAATTAGTCGATAAAGAGGGTATGCTTGAGATTTTTGAACCGGGGTTTCTTTTTGGCTGGGGAGCTTTTGAGACACTGCGCGCCTACCAGGGAAAGATACCGTTCCTGGCGCAACACATCGCGCGTCTGAACGAAACCTCAAAACATCTTGCGCTTGAGCTCGTGAGTCTTAACTTCGAAGAAATAATCAAAACGTTATTGCGCGAGAACAATGTGCTCGATGCCTACATACGTATTACCGCGTACAAGAGACGAGAAGGCACCGGTGTTCTGGTGTATATCGATCAATTCGGTTATTATCCGCAAAGCGTTTACGATAAGGGTTTTCGCGCTATCTTCACGCGCCATCGCCGGGATGCGGGGAATTATTTTTCAAAGATAAAGGCGCTCAGCTATCTTGAAAATCGCATGGCCTGGCACTCCGCGCAGGCCTCCGGCAATGATGAGGCGCTTATCTTAAATAAAGAAGGGTTTTTGGTTGGAGGGTCTCGGAGTAATTTATTCTTGGTACGTAAAAAAGAAGTGCTCACGCCTTCGTTTGCAAATGGTGCGACAAATGGGATTACGCGTGATATAGTTATGGAATTGGCGCGTCAGATGCATATTGAGGTGCATGAGGCTGAACTTACCCAGGAAGACCTTTTTAGTTGTGATGAAGCTTTTCTGACTAGCGCTTTACTGGAGGTTATGCCTTTGGTAGAATGTGATGGTGATCCTATCGGTACCGCAAAGCCCGGCCCGGCCACACGTTTATTTTTAGAAGAATATAGGAAAAGTTTATGACAATGCATGATCTAAAGTTTTCCCCCTTATTCTGTCCCATTCACTTGAAAGCGGATAGTATCGCTATCCTTGATGAGACGCTTCTGCCCCATAAAGTCAAATATATTGAAGTCAAAGACTATCGCGCGGCCTGCGATGCTATCAAGGGGATGAAGACTCGCGCGGTCGGACAGGTTATTCTTGTTTTTTATACGTTTCTTTTGACCATACGTAAGAACCAGGATAAAAAAGATCTATTGCCTCTTTTAGAAGAGGTGGCGCAGGCAATCAACGCGACCCGGCCGACATTATCGTTTAAGTATTTAACCGATATGATTCTGGGTTGGGCCCAAGCCGGGGCGCCCCTCGAGAAAAGTATTCTTGGATTTTTGGAGGGGCTTAAATACACGCGAATCGAGCAAGCCAAAGAAGCTGCGGCACTACTTTCTGACGGCGATACCATACTCACACATTGTAACATCAGTGGCCTTATGCCTTTAATTGGCCAGCTTGCCCACGCTGGAAATAAAAAAGTAACTTTCTTTGCTACCGAAACCAGGCCTTATTTGCAAGGTTCCCGGCTTACCGCCTGGGAACTAAAAGAAGCTGGTTTTGAGGTAATAGTTATTACTGATAACATGGTTGCTCAGGTAATGCATGAAGGAAAGATTGATAAGGTTATTGTGGGGGCAGACCATCTTGCTGTGAACGGTGATGTTGCCAATAAGATCGGTACCTATCAAATCGCGATTGTCGCGCGAAACTTCAATATTCCTTTTTACGTGGTTTGCCCACCGGCTTCACGCGCCAAAAGCGGTAAGGATATTACCATCGAGATACGGCCGGATAAAGAATTGCTTGAGTACCAGGGTCTTCGGCTTGCGCCCAAGGGAGCACGAGGGTATTATCCGGCGTTTGACGTGACACCGAATGAGCTTATTAGTAAACATATTTATTTTAAAATATAACACGATTACCCTGATTTCCGCCACTTTGATATTTTATGTCGGCTGGTCCGCCTCCGGCGGAAGAGAAAGATTGCACAGGTTAATAACGATCTGCGCAAATACAAAAAGGAAATATGATAATCAATAACAACGAAAAAATATTAAAAAAAGAAATAATCAATATTGGTAAAAAATTATATGAGTTGCGCCTTGTGGTTGCGCGCGCGGGAAATTTGAGTGCGCGGCTTGATGGAAACACTGTCTTAGTTACTGCGAGCGGTACAAGTTTGGGGAATCTCACCGTAGATGATATTATCCGGATTGACATCCATAATGAGGAGGATGCAAAAAATCCCCGTATAACGTCCGAGTTTCCTTTGCATCGTCTCGTGTATAAGAATTTTCCAAACAAAGTAACCATTCATTGCCACCCCACATTGATTAACGCTTATTTTGCCCTTTTCTCTGACTTAAAGGCATTGACGTTTGAAACCAAACTTTATGTGGGCACCATTCCGGTTGTCGAGCAAGACACCCCATCAATCACGAAACCGCAACTCGTGATTGATGCGTTAAAAATCAGCAATCTGGTTGTTATAAAAAATCATGGCGTGGTTGCAATCGCAGATACATTTAGGGATGCGTTATATGTAATCGAGACTTTGGAAGAGGCAGTAAAGGTAGCAGCAACTGCTCGTTTATTTAAAAAAGAAATTCTTGATAGTTTAGATACGGAATTAAAAGAAAATTTTCAAAGTGATTCGGCATTCGTAATGTTTTCAGAAGATCATATTCGCGCTATCGTGGATTTGGTAAATAAAGATGAGCTTATTGCAGCCAAAGGCAAAGAATTGGATTTGACGTTAAAGCTGGCCATACAACTTGACGGTCATGACAAAATCTATAAATTTAATTTCGAAAAAGGAACAATCGTCAAATTAGATTTTGATGCAGATGCTCCCTTTGTGATCTCTGCGCCGACTGATGTTTGGGAATTAATCTTTTTGGGAAAACTTGATCCCTTTGTCGCCACCACACAAGGAAAAATGAAATTACAGGGGCACTTAGGCCAGCTGAGCCGCTGGTATGTGCCGTTTACCCGGCTGTTTCAGTTGTTTAAACAAGTAAGAATTAAATAATAACGCGAATAAATTCACGTTTTTTCGCGCAATACAAGGAGGCCTTATGGATTGGGGAATGAAAAATCGTTTAGAGCAACTTATTCCAAAAGGTCGGTGTTTCTTTTTGCCCATCGACCATGGATATTTCCAAGGTCCAACTCGTTGCCTTGAGCAACCCGGAGAAACCATTAAGCCTTTGCTGGCGTATTGCGATGCCTTGTTCGTCACGAGGGGGGTATTGCGCGCAGCAGTAGAACCAGCTCTTGGTAAACCTATTATATTAAGGGTATCCGGCGGAACAAGCATGGCGGGAAAAGATTTAACCGATGAAGGAATTACAACTTCCATAGAGGAAATCATCCGCGTGAACGCTTCGGCAGTTGGCGTTTCTGTTTTTATCGGCAGCGACCATGAACACAAAACATTAATGAGCCTGGCACATATGGTCAATGAATGCGAAACGTACGGAATTCCGGTTATGGCGGTGACCGCAGTGGGAAAGGAACTGGAAAAACGTGATGCGCGCTATCTTGGTTTATGCTGTCGCATCGCCGCGGAACTCGGCGCGCGCATTGTAAAAACATATTGGTGTGAAGGCTTTGATAAAGTAGTGCGTGGTTGTCCCGTGCCCGTAGTGATAGCCGGCGGACCTGCATGCGATACAGAACATCAGGTATTCGAATTCGTCCATGATGGGATCACACGTGGCGCTATCGGCGTAAATCTGGGAAGAAATGTCTGGCAGAGTCCCCATCCCGTTGCGATGGCAAAAGCATTACGGGCAATCATTCATGAGAACGTCTCAGTCAAAAAAGCACAGGAAATATTTAATGAGGAAGCATCTTTTTCGAAGCGGCGCAATAGAAAAAGTGGGTAGTCCAACAGGACACCCGGCTGGGTAGCCGAATTAATCCCGCCGTATAAAGCGAAGGCGGGATAATGAGTTTAATGATGTTAAGGGGAATAAATAAAATCCGAAGCACGAAATCCGAAATACGAGACAAACCTGAATGTCCGAATTTTCCAAAATTCAAAAAGAGTAGTTCTTGTTATTGGTTATCCGTGTTTTGGGAACTTAAACATTGTTTCGGATTTACCTCTTAATAAGGAATAGTTATATGAAAGTAGCAATGTATTACAGTAATAGCGATGTTCGTATCGAAGAAATGCCAAAACCAACAGTCGGTGCTGTTGAGCTCTTGCTTAAAGTAAAAGCCAGCGGTATCTGCGGTAGTGATGTTCTAGAATGGTATCGAATAAAGAAAGCGCCCATTGTGTTAGGCCACGAGGTTACCGGAGAGATTGTCGAACGAGGCTCTGCGGTAAAGCGCTATAACATTGGCGATAGGGTTTTCGTTTCGCATCACGTGCCGTGCAATAGCTGCCGTTATTGTCTTAGCGGAAATCATACCGTATGCGAGACTTTGCACACTACGAATTATTATCCGGGAGGATTTTCAGAGTATATCCGTGTACCGCAGATTAACATCGAGCGAGGCACTTTTTTACTACCTAAAAACGTTTCTTTTGAAGAAGGAACTTTCATTGAACCTTTAGCATGCGTAATCCGCGGGCAAAGGTTAGCGGGCCTTACGAAAGGCCAAAGCATACTAATACTGGGAGCGGGTATTTCGGGGTTGCTCCATTTATTAGTGGCACGCACTAGAACAGATGCATGCGTAGCGGTCACTGATATTAACGAATATCGTTTAACGATGGCAACGAAATTTGGGGCAGACGCTGCCATAAACGCCAAAGACGATATTGCCCAACATTTCCGTCGCATCAATAACGATAGATTGGCGGACGTAGTAATCGTATGCACCTCTGCAGTGTCTGCATTCGCGCAAGCAATGAGATGCGTGGACCGCGCAGGCACCATTCTTTGCTTTGCTTCTACCGAACCAGGCATTGATGTTGCGGTTCCGGTGAATGATTTCTGGCGCAAGAGCATTAAGATTGTACATTCCTACGGTGCAAGCCCTTCTGACTTAAACGAAGCTCTAGAGATTCTGCGCGACAAAGAAGTTAGTGTGGCAGGCCTCATTACCCATCGTTTAAGCCTGCCAGAGGTAGGTTTAGGTTTTAAGCTTGCTAGTGAAGCTAAAGAGTGTATTAAGGTGATTATTGTTCCATTAAATAAAAAATGACCCCACATTATTCTTTATTTATTAACGGTGAGTTTAGGGATACGAAGATAGACCAGAATGTTATTAATCCGGCAAACGGAGAAATTATCGCAACCGCGTCAGTAGCAAGCCTTGCCCAGGTGGGTGCGGCGGTTGACGCTGCCCGGCAGGCGTTTGACAGCGGGCCATGGAGAACGTTTAGTCGCATTCAGCGTAAAGAAGCTCTTTTGAAAATAATGCAGGGCATTCTTGAAGAAGCAGGTACGCTTGCCGACCTTGAAACAGCGAACGTCGGAAAACCCATCAAAGAATCTACGTTCATGGATATACCAGCGTCCGCGGCCACCTTTGAGCATTTCGCTCATAACCTGGATCGGTACTTGCAGAGCGAAAATATTGAGATCAATTCAAATATCGCCCAGGCTAACGCGACCATCGCTCGTGAGCCGGTAGGAGTAACGGCATTGGTCGTGCC
Source organism: Candidatus Omnitrophota bacterium (assembly GCA_043823745.1). GTDB lineage: Bacteria > Omnitrophota > Gorgyraeia > Duberdicusellales > 4484-171 > JAQTOI01. Next base: position 27,179 of record JBDRAN010000059.1, read on the forward strand.
CTGGAATTACCCTTTACTGATTGCTTCATGGAAGCTGGCGCAAAGTCTTGCTGCCGGCAATACCGTTGTGCTTAAGCCCTCGAGTCTTACGCCGCTTTCAGCGCTCCTGTTGGGTACGATTATACATAAAGCAGGGCTTCCGGCCGGTGTGGTTAACGTTATTAATGCGCCCGGTGAAGCAGTAGGGGAGCTTTTGTGCGGTGACCCGCGCGTTGACATGATTTCGTTTACCGGTTCAAATACTGTCGGCAAAAAAATTGTAGGCTACAGCGCAAGACATGCCAAAAAAACCATTATGGAGCTGGGAGGAAAATCAGCCGGAATTGTTTTAGCTGACGCTGACCGTGAGTTTGCGGTTAATGGCTCGCTTTGTTCTATATTTCTAAATCAAGGCCAGATGTGCACCGCGATGTCCCGGATTCTTATCCATGAGCGTCTCTACGATAGGTTTGTCAGTGATTTTGTAGAAAAGGCAAAACGGATTAAGCTCGGTGACCCGCGTGATTTCGAGACGCAGATGGGCCCGCTTATTTCGCGCCGGCAGCAAGATGAGGTCTGTGCATGTGTCGAGCGAGCAGCGGCGCAGGGCGCGAAAGTGCTCTGCGGGGGAAAGATCCCGCGCGCCCCCCAATTTTCGCAAGGATTTTTCTTTGAGCCCACGGTACTTGAGAACGTTAACCCTGATTCAGAAGTTTTCCGGGAAGAGGTATTCGGGCCGGTTGTCTGCGTAAGCAGCTTTAAAACTGACGAAGAAGCGATTGCGTGCGCAAACGATTCGCGCTTTGGCCTGGCGTCTTCGGTATGGTCAGCCGATACCTCAAACGCGCGCTCGCTCGCGCAAAAAATTAGCGCCGGTACAGTTTGGATCAATACGTATGGAATGTTTTTTAACGAGCTTCCCTATGGAGGTTTTAAAGAAAGTGGTTTTGGCAAAGAGTTGGGGAAAGAAGGGTTGCGTGAGTATACGCGGCTTAAGAACGTGGTTGTTGACGCTACGGTCAACGCGCGGCCGCTCGTGCATTATTGGTATGGGTTTTAATACGCTATGACGGTTTGGGTTTATAGTATTGTAAGCGTCGTTCTGGTGAGCCTGGTTTCACTGGTTGGCCTTTTTACGCTGGCGCTCAAAAAAGAATACTTGCAGCGTATCACGCTATTTTTAGTAAGTTTTGCCGTAGGGGCGCTCTTTGGGGATGCGTTCATCCATCTCTTGCCCGAATCCTTCAAAGAACTCGGAGCAAATCTTCCTACCTCGCTTTTGGTCATTGCCGGAATTCTTTTGTTTTTTATTCTTGAGAAGTTTTTACGCTGGCGTCATTGTCACGCCGAGCCTTGTGATTTTCATGCTCGACCGGTTGTGGCGATAAATCTTATCGGCGATGCGGTACACAATCTTCTTGACGGTATGATCATCGCCGCAAGCTTTATGGCCAGCACTACGATTGGCGTTACGACAACCTTGGCCGTGCTTTTGCATGAGATCCCTCAGGAGATCGGCGATTTCGGCATTCTTGTTCACGGCGGACTTTCGGTGCGCCGCGCGTTGTTTTTTAACTTTCTCTGCGCGTTATGCGCGGTGGTTGGCGCGCTTATTTCGTTGTTGATCGGAACCCATCTAAGTGATTATGTGCCGATGTTATTGCCGATTATCGCCGGAGGATTTTTGTATATCGCGGGCTCTGATCTTATCCCTGAGCTGCAGCATGAGGTGAAGATCTCTTCTTCAGTGGGGCAATTTGTCTGCATCATTCTTGGTGTCGCGGTGATGGCCGCGCTTACCTTGGTGCATTAAACCCAGAATTTGCATTAGCTCGCGGCGAAGATGGCTAATCTTTTGGGCTATAAGAAGTTACAAAAATGCTCGCCGTACTTTTTAAGTACGCCTGCGCTTTTTGTAACTCTTCTATCTCCAAAATCTTAGCTATCTTCATCCACCCCTAACGCAAAATCTGGGTTAAAAAGAGAGGATCCGTCACAAAAAGCAGTATTTAATTCAGTAAGACCTTCCCTGCAGCTTGAGAAGAGCAAGCTTTCCGCTTGAGCCGCCTTACGAACTTCATTGATTATCTTTTCGCGTATCGGTCTCGGTAAATATATATAACCCGCATTCCGCTCGCCTTCTTTGCGGTAGAATGCTTTCCATAACTCTGCATGTTCGGGAAATGCCCGGCACATGCGTTTGAAGTTATCGGGTTTTGCTTTGTATGTCGAAGTAATAATCTGCTTGGCACCGCATCGTTTGACCGCACTCACCATCTTTTTTATTTCCGGGGTATTAAGCGGATATAGTAACGGGTCAATTCGTACTGCAACCGGTATAACGCCGGAGAGTTTCTTGATCGCCCCAAGGCGCTCGCCTGGTGCGGATGCCCTCGGTTCAAGTTTATTACTCAGGCTTTCTTTAAGCGTCGTCAGCGTAACGCTTACTACCAGATTTTTGCATTGTTGCAGGATATCGATATCGCGTGCAACGAGCGCTGACTTTGTGACTATATGAATGCGGATATCATGATGTTTCAGTATTGCGAGTGCCTCGCGGGTGAGCTGCAAATTTTTTTCAAGAGCGAGGTACGGGTCAGAGGAATTCGCGATGGTGATGATGGAGCCGGAAGGGATCTTTTTTATTTCTCGCGCCAGGCGCTTGATGAAATATTTTTTAGGCCGCGGCCGCGAAAAATCCCGTATATAGGACGTTGCGTAACAGTAGAGGCAGCCGTGGGAGCATCCCGTATACGCTGAGAGACTGAATTTTTCCGGGCAGCTGCATGATGGATTTACCCAAGGGTCAAAAGGGGCAATAAGGCTCATTACTCTATATTGTAAGGAACCAGGCAGCAAAGTCAAACAGTGCGTGCGTGGTGATTATTCTTGTTTACCTGTGCCATCATTGTTATAATTAGTAAGGTCTATGTTACCATTTCGATCATCGGAAATCATATGCTTTTTAGCGAAGAATTAAAACTTCTTGTTCAATCGAAATACCCCGTTATTGCGGTTGAGTCCACCGATGAGGATTATGTTGTCCAACAACTGGTGGAAATAGCGCCTCAACTTGAATTGGTATTTTTTCAGTGGTCGCTTACGTCTGGTCTGCAAAGAGAGGGTGGACAGGGAGCATACTACCAGACCAAAGATCCGGTTTTTATGTGTAAAACCATTGTTAGTTTTCTTGAAGCAGGAGATTTTAAGGAAAGTTTATTTGTATTGAAGGATTTCAATCGCTATCTGGAAGACCCGCTTACCTCCAGGATTTTTAAAGACGTAGTCGGTCTCATTAAGGGCACCAAAAATACTATTGTTCTTTTGGCTGCCGAGTACAAACTGCCAAAAGATATTGAAGCCATATCGGGCCACTTGATCGGCGGATATCCCGCCCAAGAAGAAATTAGAGGCGTGGTGTGGGAAACTATTTCTGAGTTAAAGCGTACCGGTCAGGATATGCGCATGACCTTTGTTCCTGGCGAATTTGAGCGTATCTCAAAAATCTTGGAAGGTTTATCGATTCAGCAGATTCGCAATATCATTCATCAGTGTGTGGCGGAAGACAGGGAGTTTGATATCAACGATTTACCGGCAGTTGAAAAATACAAAAAGCAGATATTTGATCAAGAAGGATTGCTTGAGTTCTGCATTACTGAGGATAAAAGGAATATCGCTGGCTTTCATAATTTAAAGCGATGGATTTCTGAGCGCAGCGTTAGTTTTTCCTCCGGCGCGCCTGGGTTGCCCCAGCCCAAAGGAGTGCTTCTGATGGGAGTGCAGGGGTGCGGCAAGAGTCTTGCTATCAAGGTGCTCGCGCGTGAACTTAATTTACACTTATACCGGCTTGACTTGGCGCGTTTGTACAGCAAATATATAGGCGAAACAGAGCAAAACCTCCGTAAGGCGCTAGCGATTGTAGAAAAGTTATGTCCATTATGTTTGTGGATCGATGAGATCGAGAAAGGATTTGCTTCTTCAGATGGGGATATTGACGGAGGAGTATCGCAGCGTATACTGGGCACGTTTCTGACCTGGATGCAGGAACGCGGAGCAGGCTGTTTTGTCGCGGCGACCGCCAATAATATTTATCAGTTGCCTCCTGAATTTTTGCGTAAAGGGCGATTTGATGAGATATTTTTCGTTGATTTGCCCGATGAAACAATGCGTTTTGAACTTTTCAAAATTCATCTCAAGAAACGTGGTCTTACGGCTTCAGGGTTTGATTGCAAGGTACTCGCCGGTCGCTCGGTTGATTACAGCGGCGCCGAGATCGAACAGATTATAATTTCAGCGCTCTACCGGGCTTCAAGCGAAAAGACAGTTCTTACCCAGGACCATCTCTTTGAACAGATTGAGGCAACAAAACCCCTGGCGGTTTTGAAAGCCGAAGAAATTGCGAGTCTGAGGGAATGGGCGCGTCAGCGCACTATTGCCGCCTGAAGTTTTTATAAACTTCGATAAAGACAACCCCGGCCATAAATCCTCCAATGTGCCCCCAGAAAGCGACTCGTGAGGAGTCCTTTGCTAATTGCGCAACACCGAACCAGATATTCATCCCTATCCAAAATGCAATATAGTAAAAAGATGAAACAGCAGTTGTGATTTTTTTAGAAAGGCCGTAGACATCAAAAATTATTTTTGCCTTTGGAAAAAGGATAAGATGAGCGCCGATAACGCCGGAGATCGCGCCGCTTGCACCCACACAGGGAAGATTCTTTCCGGAAGGCGTTGCAAGAAACAATATTCCTGAAAAGACAGCGCTGATCGCGTATAGTGCCGTAAATTTCTCCCAGCCCAATTCATCTTCCACGCCGCGCGCAAACGCCCAAAGAAAAAGCATATTGCCGGCTAAATGAAAGATATTCGCGTGCAGGAACGAATAAGTAATGAGTCGATACCATTGAAATTCCTGGATCGTTTCGTGCGCGCTTAAAAAAAGAAGTCCAGAAAAACTAAAAAGCATATCGGCCAGAAAAATCGCTATGCAGGCGATTAAGATCGTCCTGGTGGCGATCGGCGGTTTCTTGGTCAGGATGTTGTCGCCGCGGGGGATTACGGGGAGCATGCCCGTAAAAACGATAAAAGGAGCGATGATCTCATCGAGGGAGCGCGGCTTTACCCCGCGCTTTGCGGCCAGCGCTTTGTAGAGCGTTTCAATGGTTGCCTTGAAGTTTTCATCGTCTGTAGTTTTTTCAATGAATGCGATTGCAACCAGTGGCGCTTGAATTGCATTGAGCCATGTCGCGTGGCAGGAGATGCATTGGTTGACCAGGAAGCGTATTTTTTTATCGAGATCGTACTGACGCATATACGATTTACACTTTGGGCAGGCAAACTCTGCATGCGGTCCCAGCAAACTTTTATTGTAGACCAGAGAATTATCCGCTATGCGCTCAAGGAGCATTGATAAGATTTCCTGGGTGCAGAAATATTTTAACGCTCGTACGCTCACCAGGGACGGTAGCATGATTGAGAAACATTGAGGACAGACAAGTATTTCATGGTTGCCTTTTACAAAAATTTCTAATTCTATTTTACAATCGGGGCAGCGCATCAAAGCCTCCGCGGTCTGTTTTGAGCGATTATGACAACAATGAATGTCGATTAATTATACCAATAATCGTTTTGTGTAGCTATATTTTATATAATTTTTTGATATAATAACGGTAATAATAAAGATTGAGTCTAATGGTAAAATATTATAAAAATCCATGTGTTACGCAATTCCCGGAAAAATAGTAGAGATTAAAGGCAAAATCGGCGTTGTCGACTATTTTGGCGAGCAGAAGAATGTTTTGATGGATTTCGCCAAAGCCAAGGTAGGCGATTATGTCTATGCGCAGGGCGGCCTTGTGGTTAACACCATTTCAGAGCGCGAAGCTTTAGAAATCCTAGAAGCCTGGAAGGATATGTTTTTTGCGCTTAAAAAAGCAGATGAAAAACTTTCAGTTATCGAAGATATCCCGGCTTCGCAGAAGCTGCTTGCGATTTTGCAAAAGGTTAATCTGGGCAAGCCGTTCGTCAAGGAAGAACTTCTATCTTTGTTGCGCACGAGCAATAAAGATGAGTTGCGCTTGTTCTATGAGAATGCCAATAATGTTCGTCAGAAAACACACGGGAATGCCTGTTGTGTGCATGGGATACTTGAATTTTCCAATGTGTGTGAACAGAACTGTTTTTATTGCGGGATCAGGAAGGGCAAGCGCCTGAAACACTACCGTATGAGCTCCGGGGAGATCATTGGCGCGGCGCGTTACGCGGCAGAGGAGCTGGGGTTTAAGGCGCTAGTTTTACAGTCGGGAGAGGACAGCTGGTATACTGCCGAAATACTTGCACCGGTGGTTGAGGCTATACGCGCAATGGGCGTTCTTGTTTTCTTAAGTATCGGTTCGCGGGAAAAGGAGCTCTATAAAAGCTTATACGAGGCGGGCGCGCGCGCTGCGCTTTTGCGTTTTGAAACTTCCAATGAAAAGATATTTGAAAGTGTGCGTCCCGGCACGACCTTAAAAGGGCGCCTTGAACTGATCGAGTACCTTAAGAAACTCGGATATGTGCTTGCGACCGGCTTTATTGTTGGTCTTCCTAATGAGCGTGAGGAAGATGTTGTTAATAATATTCTGCTGACAAAATCTCTAAAACCAGAGATGTACTCGTTTGGCCCGTTTATCCCTGCGGCCGGGACCCCGTTAGTCAAGCACGCGTTAGTTGATAAAAATTTGCTTTTAAAGGTAATCGCCATTGCGCGGCTTGCGGATCAGGATTCTAACATTTTAGTTACAACCGCACTTGAAACGTTAGATAAGCGCGCCAAGCGCGAGGGTATGCTCGCCGGCGCCAATTCTTTGATGATTAATATTACGCCCCGGCGCTATAAAAAATTATATTGTATTTACGATAATCGTGCGGATAATAATATCGCAATTAAAAAGGGCATTAAGGAAACGATCGACTTACTGCATTCCTTAGGAAGGGCACCGACTGATTTAGGTGTCCATATCGCCCGGTAAAAGTAGGGCACAAGGGGGCTATATGAGACGGATAGTAACGTTTAAGGAAGCGCCGCTGACGCTGGTAGGGAGAGTCATTAGACAGGATGATGCCGGTCCTGGTTTTAAAGCAGTTTCGAATGACCTGCAAGATATTACGCTTGCTTCTTTTGGAAATAAAATTAAAGTTATCACTTCGTTTCCATCCGCAGATACGCCGGTTTGCGATCTTCAGATCAAGGAGTTTAATAAACGCGCAACCGGATTTTCCGCTGATGTCGTTGTTATCGGCGTTAGCAAGGATCTTCCGTTTGCCCAGGCCCGCTTTTGCCAGCTCAACGGCATTAAAAATGTGACGACGCTTTCGGATTACAAATATTCTTCATTCGGCATTAATTACGGTTTGCTTGTTAAAGAGTTGAACCTCCTTGCCCGCGCGGCGCTTATTCTTGATGGGGCTAACGTGGTGCGTTATATCCAGGTGGTGAGCGAAATAACCCAGCCGCCTGATTACGAGGCAGTGTTGGTTGCCCTGGAGACTATCGTAAAGAACCCTCAGGCTGGCACTGTCACAGAATCCGGCCATTGTAAGCCCTGCGAAGGGGGAGTACTTGCGCTTTCAAAGAATATGATCGAACGATTTCTCGCCGGTAATCCGGGCTGGGAGCTCGTTGATGATACGAAGCTCGTTCGCGAATTCAAATTCAAGGATTTCGCGGAAGCAAAATATTTTCTCGATCTTGTTGCTATCATTGCCGAAGAGCAAGGACATCATCCAACATTGACGCTTATGTACAATAAGCTTAGAGTTATTCTGACCACTCATATGGCTGGTGGCGTAACGGATAATGATTTTGTAATGGCAAGAATTATTGATGAGATAAGAGGCGAATGAAACCCCAAACAAAGAAAACAATATTGCGCGAGTTTCTCATATTCTTGATATTTGTTCCCTTACCTATCAGGTTGATATATCTTTACGATCTTTGGCAATTTATTACCGACAGATATACGATATTGTTACCCACCAGCTCTAGTTTGTTTGCTTTTTTCGGGATGCTTTATCCGATTTATTTTATTATTCGTAGTATAGTAAAATTTATACAAGGTATAAGACATACAGAAAAGGCTCTGGCAGCAAGACAAATTGTTTATATTGTGCTCTTTGCGTTCATTGCGTGGCCAACTACTAGTGTAGTGTCTTCATAAATCAATATATCTCCTTGCATCGCAATCCAATTACTGTAAGGTAGACGAGGATTGTCGCGGGATTGTAATGGGTTGTTGCGGTTACGGCCCTGTTATTAATAAAAAGGATAGTTTTCTCCTTGGCGGTTTATTTGCAAATCTCTATGAAATATATTGTAGACATCCGAATGAGTGCCAGGTGGTGGATTGTATAGATACCTGGCCTCCTGTTTGCCGTAATAATAAATGTACGGAAACAAGTTATGAAGACGGATATTTTAGAAACAAGTTGGGAGAGAAGCAAAAGGAGAGTTTGGAGAATAGGAGGTAAATAACGATGAAGGTGGCGATTCTTGTAGAAGACCAATATCAGGTGCTTGAAGTCTGGTATCCGTATCTGCGCTTACGCGAAGAGGGTTTTAAAACCGTGTTGTTGGGTACGAAACGGGAATTTTATAAGAGCAAAGAGGGTTATCCGGCAGAGGAAGAAGCGGTGATTCAAGAAGCGCGGCCGAATGATTATGATGGGGTGATCATCCCCGGAGGATATGCGCCGGATATCTTGCGTCGTTACAAAGAGGTCAATCGATTCGTTAAGGGGATGTTTGAAAAAGGAAAGCTTGTTGCCTCCATTTGCCATGGCGGCTGGGTGCTTGTTTCTGCGGGGGTCTTGCGAGGTAAAACCGCGACCGCCTTTTACGCGATACAGGATGATTTAGTAAATGCCGGCGCCACATTCGTCGATAAAGAGGTCGTGGTTGACGGAAATCTCATTACGTCCCGTAATCCGTATGATCTACCTGCGTTTTCCCGGGAAATTATCCGCTTTTTATCAAAAAAGAAAAATTAAGGGCCTAACGTATGAGCCACCCTCATTTAGAGCACCGCCACCAGCATCACCGCGCCGACAAACTAACTCGTCTTCGATTGTCTATTATCTTGACCGCCGCCGGTATGATTGTTGAGTTTGCCGGAGGGTTCCTGTCCAACAGCTTAGCGCTTATTTCGGACGCCGGGCATATGCTCACTCATCTTTTTGCTCTGGGGATGAGTTACTTTGCGGTCGTGCTCGCGCTTAAGCCTGCCAGCAAACATCACACCTATGGGTTTTACCGCGCTGAGGTTTTAACCGCTTTTGTGAATGGCATCGTGCTTGTCGGTATTGCGGGCTATATCGCGTATGAAGCTCTGGGCCGGCTTGTGCACCCGGAGGAAATTAAGATCCAGGAGATGTTTCTGGTGGCTCTCTTTGGTCTGGTGATTAACGGCGTCAGTATCGCTCTCTTGACCAAAGTGAGCGAACATGATTTAAACATAAAAAGCGCAATCTTGCATGAGTTAGGGGATATGATCTCAAGCATAGCGGTCGTTGCCGGCGCGATCATTATTTTCTATACCAAAAATTATCTAGTTGATTCGCTCCTGTCGCTGGTTATCGCAGGGCTCATTGTCGTTTGGGCAGTGCGTCTTCTTCTTGACTCCGCGCACATATTGCTTGAATCAACTCCCAAGCACCTTGATATCGATGAAATTGTTGCCGCAGTCAAAAAAGAAATCCCGGATATTCATGGAATGCACCATGTTCATGTCTGGACTATCGCCACTTCAATGTACGCGCTCACTGCGCATCTTATTATCGAAGATTGCAGTATCAGCACCTCAAGTGAGCTCCTGCGCCGCGTTAATGAATTCTTGAAAGAACGTTTTCACATCGAACATACGAATATCCAATGTGAGTGCGTGGCAACACAGATTTGAACGGATTTCGTTTATCCATGAGGCCGCGGCGCAATGGGAAAATTCCTTGACGAACGGACACCATAGCGGTATTAAAGGTTTAGGGGGAGCACCATGTTTGTGCACGCACGAGAAAAAATTTTAAGCGCCAAACGGATCTTAATCGCCTGCCATATTCATCCTGACGGAGATTGTATCGGTTCGCTTCTGGCGCTTGGCCTGGCGCTTCGAACGCTGGGGAAAGAGGTGTGTATGCTCTCCAGCGACGGCCTGCCGCGACGGTACGCTTCCCTGCCGGGCGCATACCGCATCGTAAAAACTACCCGCGCGCGTTTCGACGTCGCGATCGCGGTTGATTGCGGGAGCAAGGAGTTGCTTGGTAGCGTATTCAAGCATTTTGAGCAAACTCCGTGCACGATCGAGATCGATCATCATGAGTTCAGGGTGCCCTTCGCCGGCATACGCATTGTGGATACCGATGCCGCCGCGGTAGGAGAGATTATTTTTCGATTCCTTAAAGATTCAGGCATCAGTATCACCAAAGAAATTGCTCAAAATATTTTAACTTCGATCATCGTTGAGACCAATTCGTTTCGCCTACCCAATGTACGAGCCCTTACGTTTAACGTGTGCGGCGACTTAATGCGGCTTGGTGTCGATTTTTACTCGTTGGTCGATGCGGTGTTCTGGTCGCGCAGCAAGGAGGAGGCGATTCTTTCAGGGTTGTGTCTCGCGCGTTGTCAATTTATATACCGGGGGCAAATTGCCTGGTCGATCGTGCGCGCGGCAGACATGAAAAAAATAAAAGGAAAAGAAGAAGATGTTGACGCGGTGGCTGATCAGATGCGCTCAATAACAAAAGTTAAAATCGTAATTGTTTTCCGGGAACAAGAGGGCAGCCTTCTGCGTGTGAGTTTGCGCTCAAAAGAAAAAATCAATATAGCGCAATTAGCCAAGCGTTACGGCGGCGGCGGGCATTTTGATACCGCGGGTTGCCTTATTCCCAACAGCAGGTTTGCCAGAAATAAATTCCTGCGCGATGCGCAGGCGATGCTTAAGAAGCAGACGGTATAACATGTCAATTACTACTAAACGCGGCGATAACGGATATACTGCGTTATGCGCAGGGCCTCGCGTGCGCAAGGACGATCTTCGTATAGAAGCGCTGGGGTTTGTCGATGAGCTTTCTTCGTTCCTTGGCCTTGCTAAAAGCGCTCTTCCCGCGCGCTCCGCGAAATTTCTGATTAGTTCTGTGCAGAAAGATTTGTTTATGGTGGGAGCAGAGGTTGCGGCAGGCCCGAACGCAAAACGTGTCGGGCGCATCAGCCCGCGTGACGTCGCGCGTCTCGAGAAACAGATTGCCGCTTTAGAGAAGCGAAACACCCGGCACGGGTTTATCGCGCCCGGTGAAAATCTTATTTCCGCTACTTTTGACGTGGCGCGGGCGATATCGCGCAGACTTGAGCGTCGCATTGTTACCTTGAAGCGAAAAAGGCTTTTTAACAATACTGACGCGTCGGTCTATTGCAATCGTCTTTCCGATCTTTTATTTTTGCTTGCCCGCAGTCACGAGAAGAAACCGTAGAGGATAAAACAAGGAAACGAGAGTAGCTGGTGGAATCCCAGGGTATTCTCCTGGTTGCTTTTTTAAGAAAAAAAAGTGGGGGTGTTCATATGCGTGTCCTATTGTTTTCTATTTTGTTCTTTTTGGCGAGTTTGCCGGTATTTGCGCATTCGCCTGAAGCGGTTACCATATCAGCCGAAGGAGCTATGGTAGCGGTCATCGTTGAGCATCAGGTAGCCGATCCCCGCGGTCATTATATTAAGCGCATTGAGATTTCTTTAAATGGAAGGCATATCATTGTCCAGGAATTCTCGTTACAGGGCTCGAATACCCAGCAGAAGGCAGTCTATGAGATCCCTGGACTAAAGAAAGGGGATATCCTCGCGGTAGACGCTGATTGTAATAAGGGAGGTGATCGTTCCGCGAAGATAGAGGTACCGTAAAAGCGCTTGCAAGCATAGTGTTGGTGGGCGTGTAATTTTATGGTACAATTGGATTTTAAGAGGGAAGGGGACGCCAAAAACAGGGTATTGGCGCTCAAATACATTAACGATGTTACTCTTTGGAGGTGCAGCTATGACTAAATATCGTTGTCTTGTCTGTAGTTATGTGTATGATCCCGAGCTAGGCGACCCGGACGGGGGGATTGAACCGGGAACAGCCTTTGAGAGCATATCTAATACCTGGCTTTGCCCGGTATGCGGGGCCGATAAGACTCAATTTGAGTCTGTTATTGAAGGGTAAACATTCCTTGGTGGCTCGCGGGATTTCGATCCTGTACGCGCGTAGAGTTCTCTGCGTAAAGAAAAGGAGGATATAATGTCTGAGGTTGTTGGAGCATTGGACCCCAAGCAAGAACGAACATATGCGATGTTATGCCATCTTTCGGCATTGGCAGGCTATCTTATACCGCTTGGTAATATCATTGGTCCTTTGGTTATGTGGTTGATAAAGAAAGATCAGTCTGCGCTGGTTGACGCTGAAGGAAAAAAAGCGCTTAATTTCCAGATCTCTATTCTTATCTATTTACTGGTCTCCGGAATTCTCTGTCTGGTTTTAATCGGATTCGCGCTTGTAGCGGTGATTGGAATATTTGAGCTGGTCATGGTTATCGTCGCGGCAGTTAAAACCAGTAACGGTGAAGAATTCAAATATCCTTTAAGTATTACATTTTTGAAATAACGGGGCCGCTGCGATTGGGGTCCTGCCGCGCGTGCGCACGAGAAACAATATGACCGAAATACGGAAAAATATCCATTGGGTTGGAGCGATTGATTGGGATTTACGTAATTTTCACGGCTATTCTACGCCATTTGGCTCAACCTATAACGCCTATCTTATTCTTGATGAACAACCAACTTTGGTTGATACGGTAAAACATTATTGTTACGATGAAATGGTTTCCCGTATTAAACAGATCATCGATCCCGCCAAAATCAGGTATATTATTTCTAACCACACTGAGATGGATCATTCGGGCTCTATCGGAAAGCTTCTCGCGATATGCCCTGCCGCCGAAGTTGTGTGTTCCCTGAAAGGCCACGAAGGGCTCACGAAGCACTTTCAGAATGCCGGTGCGGGGAATTGGAAATTTAAGGTGGTTGGTAGCGGTGATACGCTTATGATCGGAAGTCGCGCCCTCGAGTTTTTCTTGATGCCGATGGTGCACTGGCCTGATTCTATGGCTACCTATAGTCGTAGCGATAAGGTGTTGCTTCCCAATGACGCGTTTGGCCAGCATTATGCTTCGAGCCAGCGCTTTGTTGACGAAGTGGGGTTGGAATTTGCGCTTACGGAAGCTCAAAAATATTATGCCAATATTGTGTTGCCGTATGGCGGCCAGGTTGTTCGCGCCCTTGAGGCGCTCGGGAAACTCCCCGTTGAAGTGATTGCTCCGTCGCACGGTCTCATCTGGCGGCGCGAGCAGGATATTTCACAAATACTTACGCGTTACCGGTCTTGGGCTCATTATGAAGCAGGCTCACAGGCGGTGATCGTGTACGATACGATGTGGCATTCAACAGAGGTGCTGGCGCGCGATCTCTATGATGCGCTTGGGAATGAAGGGATTCCGGCACGCTTATGTAATCTGCAAGTTACCCATATTTCCGATATCATGGCTCAGGTATTAGCGTCAGGCGCCCTGCTGGTAGGAAGCCCGATTTTAAATGGCAGGATTCTCCCGAGCATGGCAGCGTTTCTTACCTATCTGCGCGGTCTTAAGCCTAAGAATAGAGTGGGTTTTACCTTTGGTTCTTATGGCTGGGCCCCGGCTGGGTTTCGTGAAATGGAAGATGCGTTAAAGGACTCCGGTATAACGCTGGTTAAGGAAGGCGTATACGTTAATTATGTGCCTGATCAGGCAGCTCGTGCTCAAATGGCCGATGTTGCCCGAGAGCTTAAAGCGGCGCTTACACGGTAAATAAAAATTTTCGGTGTGCCTGATCAGATTACAAAAAAAGGAGTGTTATGGCAAATATTTTTAACCCTGAGGAAATTCTACGTATCGCGATTACGGTGGAAACAAACGGAAAAGCGCTTTATGGTACGTTGGAAGCAAACGCGCGCGAAGAAAAAATAAAAGAAACATGGCGTTATCTGAAAGAGCAGGAAGGGGTGCATCAAAAAATTTTTCAGGAGATGCTTGATAAGGGGGGTGATTTCATCGTCGCGGAATTCAATCCCGGAGAATACGACGCCTACATGCGGGCGATTGCTTCCGAGTATGTTTTTACGCAGAACATGGTAAGTAAAAAAGTGAAAGAGGGCTTTGTGTCTGACATGGAAGCGGTTGATTTCGGAATATACGTCGAGAAAGAGTCGATTCTTACTTACTCGGCGTTACGTGCATATATCCTGCCGGTAAAACAGGCAGTGATTGATAAAGTGATTGACGAGGAGCGCAAGCATTTGGTGGATCTTACGAATATAAAACGCTCGCTACAAAAAAAGGATAACGATGGATATTAAAATCTATTCAACACCAACGTGTCCCTATTGCAAGATGGTGAAGAATTATCTTTCATCAAAAGGAATACCTTATACGGATTACGATGTTTCAGTAAACCAGGTGGCGCTTGAGGAGATGACCAAGCAGACCGGGCAAATGGGGGTTCCGGTTGTCGTAATCGGCGATCAGGTTATTATCGGTTTTGACCAGGCGCGCATTGACGCTCTCCTGAAGCTCTAGTCCAACAGGACACCCTGTTGGGTAGTCCACAGCCCCGTTACCCTCAATAACGATATTAAGGTTCGGGGCGTCCCATGCCTTAATGTTTTCTATTTAGGAAATGGGACAGGGCACCCTGTTGGGTAGCCTAGCGAGGCATTCCGGGAGGCAGTTTATGCCTACATACACCTACCTGTGCTCGATCTGCAACAGAAGTTTTGAGCTGCTGGTCAGTATGAGTCACGATATCCGCGAGCTCCCATGCCCTCAGTGCGGGGCAAAGAAATTAGAAAAAGTATTTTCCGGTTTTCGCATCGGCCGCTCCAATATATCCGAGGCTTCCTCAAAATGCGGTTCCTGCTCGGGCGGTGATTGTTCGAGTTGCTCGTAGTAACGCGAATGACCGCTAATTGAAAGCGCGAATTTCCGCTAATATATTAGGAACTATTAGCGTTTTTAAATTCGCGGAGATTAGCGTTTCCTATTAGCGTAAATTAGCGTTTATATGAAGATATATGATTTACTTATCCTCGGTGCCGGGCCCGCGGGTATTACCGCGGCAGTGTACGCCTCAAGAAAGAAGCTCGATTTTCTGGTTGTGACATTAGATATCGGCGGCCAGGCTGCCTGGAGCGGGGATATCGAGAATTATACCGGGTATCAGTTTATTACCGGACCGGAGCTGGCGCTTAAATTCCAGGAACATATGAACTCGTTCGGCATTGCCGTGCGTATGCCCCAACGGGTGCGCGAGGTCGCCAAAGAGGGCGCGTTAGTCGCGACCACGACCGATAAAGAGCAATATAGCTCCAAAGCCGTTATTATCGCTACCGGCAAGCGGCCGCGGCCCTTAAACGTACCGGGAGAAAAAGAGTTCAAAAACAAAGGTGTTACGTATTGCGCGACCTGTGATGGGCCGCTTTTTAAAAATAAGCCGGTCGCGATCATCGGGGGGGGTAACTCCGCGCTTGATGCTGCCGTGCAGATGCTCAAAATTTGCCCGACAGTATACCTTATTAACATCGGGCCGAAGTTGACCGGCGATCCGGTCATGGTCGATACGGTCACGAAAGCACCCAATGCGATTATTTTGAACGATACCAAAATCACTAAGATCTTTGGTGATGCGTTTGTGAAGGGCATTGAAGTTGTGCATCAGGGCGCAACTCAGACCTTCGATGTCGCCGGCGTTTTTGTCGAGATCGGCCTTATTCCTAACTATGATTTTTCAACTCTGGTAAACTGCAACGAGGCAGGCGAAGTAATCGTTGATTGTCATAACCAGACAAATATTGAAGGTATTTTTGCCGCCGGAGACGTCACCAATGTTCCGGAGAAGCAAATTGTTATCGCCTGCGGCGAGGGTTCCAAGGCCTGTCTTTCGGCAGGTAAGTATTTAGCGACGCATATATTTAGCGTTTAGTTCCCTTCGGGAAGGCTACGCACCGTATAGCGAATAGCGTTTAGAGAGGAAGAGAATACCAATTATAAAACTCTGTGCTCTGCGATGACCGCTCTACGCTATTTATTATAATGAAGTTATCCAAAGACATTATTCATTTTTTTGAGAAACAGGGGTTTGTGATTGTCTCGACGCTCGATGAATCCTGCGGCAGCATCCATTGTTCGGCGAAGGGCATCGGGAGCATCACACCGGCCGGCAAGATCTATCTTATTGATCTTTACCGGTCAAAGACTTTTAGGAACCTGCAGGCTAACTCTACGGTAAGCCTGACTGCCGTTGATGAGCATCATTTTATCGGCTATACATTAAAAGGAAAAGCGCGCATCATTGAGCGCGAGAAGATAAAAAATTATATTATCAAGCAATGGGAGGAACGCGTTACCGCGCGTATATCCCGCCGGCTCATTAAGAACGTGCGCGGCGACAAGCGTTTTGCGCGCCACCCGGAAGCCCGCTTCCCTGCGCCTCAATATCTGATTGTTGTCGAGGTGACCGCGGTCGTTGATCTTGCGCCCGGCCAGCGTAACCAGCTTCCTAAACAGTAAAAAAAGTCATTTTTTTCTTGATTTTTCTATAATCCACGTTAATCTAATAGCGAAACAATTATAAAAATTTAGGAGGATATACGATGGCAAACGCGGTAGAAAAATGGGTTGATGAGGCAGCGCGGCTCTTTGAGCCAAAGCGTATTCATTTTTGTGACGGCTCCCAGAAAGAGGCCGAGCGTCTTATCGAAGTCGGCATGAACGAAGAAACTATTGAAGGTAAGCCGATTTTTTCAAAGCTTAACCACGACTCCTGGCCCAACGCGTATCTGCACCGTAGTCATTCCAGCGACGTCGCCCGTACGGAAAATCTCACCTTTGTCTGTCATCAAACCAAGGCCCTTGCAGGCCCCAATAATAACTGGATGGCGCCGCAAGAGGCAAAAGAGCGCCTTACGAAGTTAAGCCGCGGCGCGATGGCTGGACGCACGATGTATGTAATGCCGTTTGTCATGGGCCATCCCGATTCGCCTGCGGCAAAATTTTGCGTGCAAGTGACCGATGTAAGTTATGTAGTTTTAAGTATGCGCATCATGACGCGTATGGGCAGTGACGCTTTAGCGCGCATCGGTACGCGCAGCGATTTTATCAAAGGGCTTCATTCAATCGGAGAGCTTGATCCTGCCAAGCGTCTTATCGTGCATTTTCCGCAGGATAGCTTAGTCTGGAGTGTTGGTTCAGGCTACGGTGGCAACGCGCTTCTTGGTAAAAAATGTATTTCATTGAGGCTTGCCTCATGGATCGGTTTTAACGAAGGCTGGCTCGCCGAGCATATGATTATTATCGGCGTGGAGGATCCGCAAGGGAACATTGAATATCTTGCCGCGGCACTTCCTTCGGCATGTGGCAAGACGAATCTTGCCATGTTGCGTTCAAGTTTGCCCGGCTACAAAGTGTGGACCCTCGGCGATGATATCGCCTGGCTTCGGGTTGGAACAGATGGTAGGCTTTGGGCTAACAACCCTGAGATGGGTTTCTTTGGCGTTGCTCCCGGAACAAGCACTAAAACAAATCCTTTAATGATCGAGACACTTAAAAAAGGGACATTTTATCCTACTCTTTTTACCAATACCGCGCTTAATACCGACACCAATGAACCGTGGTGGGAGGATTTAAGCGAAAAGCATCCGGCGCATTTACTTGATTGGCAGGGAAACGCTTACACCCTGGGGCAGAAAGCGGCACATCCGAATTCCCGTTTTACCGTTTCTGTTACCCAATGCCCCGCGCTATCCAAAGAATTCAATAATCCCCAGGGCGTGCCCATTTCGGGAATTATTTTAGGAGGCCGGCGCTCAAGCCTGATTCCCCTGGTCTATGAGAGCTTTGACTGGAAGCATGGGGTTTTCTCCGGCGCGATGATGGGCTCTGAAACGACTGCTGCCGCTGCCGGTCAGGTGGGCATATTGCGCAGAGACCCGATGGCTATGCTTCCTTTCTGTGGCTATAATATGGGTGATTATTTCAGTCATTGGCTTCGCGTAGGCAAGAAACTCACCCATCCGCCGAAGATGTTTTTTGTGAACTGGTTTAAGAAAGATGAGTCGGGAAAGTTTCTCTGGCCCGGTTTTGGCGAGAATATCCGCGTGCTCAAATGGGTCATCGAGCGCACCAGGGGCTCCGGCGGAACAAAAGAAACACACATCGGCCATGTTCCCGATATTAAAAGTTTTGACACAACTGGTCTAGCGATCCCTCAGGAAAATCTAGCCAAGCTCTTTTCTATCGATGAAGATAAATGGGATACGGAGTTAAAAGAGGCAGAGGGATTTTTTGAGAAGTTTGGCGCGCAGATGCCTGCCGAGCTTCACGAAGAGTTTGATGTTTTAGAGAAAAAATTAAAGGGCTGATGGAAGAAGTGCTGCTGACGACAAATCTGGCCGGGGTCAAACTTGCCAAGCGAGGTAAGGTGCGCGACGTGTATGACGTTGGAGAGCACCTGCTCATTGTTTCCACCGACCGCATTTCCGCCTTTGATGTAGTGATGCCTAACGGCATCCCCAATAAAGGAAAAGTTCTCAATACAATCTCGCTCTTTTGGTTTGATTATGTAAAAGATATTATCCCTAATCACGTCGTTACTGCAGACGTTAATGAATACCCCCGTGAACTTGCGCCGCATCGCGACATTTTGCGTGGTCGCTCGATGCTGGTGAAAAAAACAAAACCGCTGGCTTTCGAGTGCGTTGTCCGCGGTTACCTTGCGGGTTCTGCGTACAAAGAATATAAGGAAAAGCAGGAAATTGCAGGAATAAAGCTTCCTTCGGGATTGCTGGAAAGTTCACGTTTCCCCGAGCCGCTCTTTACGCCTGCAACCAAAGAAGAACAGGGCCATGATATTAATGTTAGCGTCTCCGATATGGAGCGCGGCGCGGGCGTTGAACTAACGAGCCGCGTTAAAGACGCCAGTTTAAAGGTCTATAACGCAGCGGTTGAATACGCCGCCGCCAAGAGCATCATTATTGCCGACACCAAGTTTGAGTTTGGTGTCGCCGGCGATGCGGTTATTTTAATCGATGAGGTGCTGACGCCGGACTCTTCGCGTTTCTGGCCAAGCGCCGATTACTCACCCGGCAGGCCACAGGCAAGTTTTGATAAGCAGTTTGTCCGTGATTACCTCGAGAGTATTTCCTGGAACAAAACTCCACCCGCTCCGATTCTTCCCCGCGACGTGGTCGCAAAGACCGAAGAAAAATACAAAGAAGCTTTAAAAGTGCTCACCGGGATTTCTCTTTAACTTCACTAAGGCATTAGTGTTATTTACCCGAACCCCCTTACAGGAAGACTTCGTTTGGGCCGACTCCTAATCTTCCATAGCCTCGGGCTTGGAAAATTTTGATAAGTCGGGGGGTCCTATGAGAAATATATCTCACATCGCTTCGCAATTATTAACCGGAAAAATGCCTTTGCCTACTAAAATGTTTTATACGTGTCTTATGCGCCTCACGTTAAACAATGAGTGGACTGTACCATTTGGTTCTCGGCATTTTTTCCGGTAACCTCGCCGTGATCTGAACTTTACCTTTATGTTTCTTTGATATTTAACGGTAAAGTTCAGCCCAACAGGGCGTCCTGGTGGACAGCGGCGCCCCACAGGGCAAAAAATGCAACTGCATTTTTTGGGTTAAGGTAAAACCGCGGGATATCCAAAAATATTTTTTTACCCATGGCCTGACTTGTCAGGCGACCGATTGAGGGTTTCACTCCATGAGCCTTAAGTCCTGCCGAGGAGTAGTCGCCGTTACAAGGCGGCTAAACTTCACGATACGCATTGTTTTTTTTATACGCAATGGTATAATTTTTTTAAGCCAGAAGAATAGTGTATAATTTATAAAGGGTATGTTGATAGCAAAGACAAAGAAGGAAAAGCGTAAAAGTCAAAGGCTCTCTATTTGTTTTCCGGTAAAGTACAAACTCAAGCAACATACCCCCCTTAGAAACGCAATTGTCTGCCGTGACATTAGCGGCCATGGCGTAAGCATTCTTGCGCACGAAGTATTAAAGACAAATCATAAACTTAATGTAATGCTCTACCCGAAGGGGAGTTGTAAGCCCATAGATGCGTTGTGTAAAGTAGTCTGGTGCAGGCAAAGCTATAAGGGTGCATTTGAGGCAGGCCTTGAATTCTTAAAAATTAAACAGGAACAACAATTCATAGATTTTCTTTGCAGTAATCTTATTGAATCGTCGCTTAAAAAGTGAAGCTCCGTCGCCTTATGACGGTGGTTAGGGCTTACATCCATGGAACGAAACCCTGAGCCATGCGTGGTTTATGGGTAAATACAACGGAGGGATGCGTGTATGCGTAAGAAGTCTTACAAAGAAAAGAGGAAAGCGCAACGTCTCAACCTTTCTTTACCCTTCGAATATCACTCTGCACGAGGCAAGAAGGTCTCTTCGAAAAGAATATGTACGAGAGATATAAGTGGTTCAGGAATAGGGTTTCGTCTCGCTCACCCCGTAGCCGTGAGGGCGCGTTTAGGGATATTATTATATTTTCCTACTGATAAGCGGCCTATATCGTCAGTGGCCGAGGTTGTACGGTGCACCAAACGTGTGATTAAGGGAAAACCTTTGTATGATGTAGGGGTAAAGCATCTTAAGATTGCCGCCAAAGACAGAGAGAGGTTTGTTTTTTCTTTCTGTGAAACGATGATAAATCATTTCGTGTTGCCCGTGGGGGTAGCAGTTGATGAAAAATGATCCGGTAAAGAAAATTCTTATTGTCGACGATGAAACAGAAACCCGCCGACTTATCGCTGCGTATCTGGCGAGACGAAAAAAGTATGAGACGCATGAAGTAGGGAGCGGTATCGAAGCCTTAGAGGTTCTCAATACAATTAAGCCAGACCTGATTATTCTCGACGTAATAATGCCTTGTATGGATGGTTTCCAGCTTTTAAAAAAACTCAAAGAAGAGCCAAAGTATTTCACTATACCGGTGATTATGTTGACCGTTAAAAGTTCTTCTAAATGTCTTGACGCGGGGATTTCTTTGGGGGCAGATTTCTACCTGCCCAAGCCGTTTCAGCTTTCTAACCTTATGAAATTTATCAATTTGGTGTTAGATAATGGCGTCCAATAAGGTTATTTATCGCGTTGCACGTACGAGAGATGAACTTGAAGGGGTCTACGCACTTGTTTACAAAGAGTACCTGCGGCGCGGTTATATCCCCAAAGGCTACAGCAATAACTTACGTCTTTCCCTCTATAACGCTCTTCCCGATACAACTACTTTTATTGCGAAACAACAACGTACGCTGGCAGCGACGGTGACGCTGGTCCCCGATTCAAAGCTGGGCATTCTCATGGATAAACTCTATAAAAATGAAGTTGATGTCCTGCGTAGTCAGGGTCGCCGCGTTGCGGAAGTCTCACAGCTTGCTATTAACAGCGCATTTTTTCCACAAGGATTATTTTCGATGTTTAATTTCAACAAATTAATTTTTCTTTTCAAACTTTTTAGACAGGTGCTTGATTATGCATTTTTCGTCGAAAAACTGACTGATCTGTGCATTGCGTTTAATCCTCGGCACCAGCATCTGTATCGCTTTCTGCAATTTGAACAAATAGGAGGGCTTAAATATTACGGAGCGTTTCACTCTCCGGCTATCGCCATGCATCTCGATCTTACAAGAGTCCAGGAAAAAGCAAAAAAGCGCAAAGGTCTCTACAAAATATTTTTTTCGGGAAAACCCGATCTATCAGCTTTTAAAGGAAAATATCACATAACGCCGGAGGACCTGGAATATTTTTTTATAAAGAAATCAGATATTTTTAAAAAAGCATCAAAGGTAGAGCTAGGCGCTCTTAAGTGCTATTATCCGCCGGATGCGTTTTCAGCGCTTATCAAAAAAATAAGCGCGCGGCCTTAAGGGGGAGGAAATTTTATGCAGCGCTGTAAAAAATGTATAATGCCTTCAAATTATCCCGGTATATCATTCAACGAAAAAGGCATTTGTAATTTTTGCGCAGCACAGATGTCTCCGGATGTTGCGAAAGACGCACAAGAAGCATTCTATAATGATTTCCGGAATACCGTGAATAATGCGCGCGGAAAGGGAAGAGAATATGACTGTTTAATTTCCTTAAGCGGCGGCAAGGATAACGTGTGCCGAGCATATTTGGGAATAAGGAGTATAAGGTAAAGTCCCGACTCTTAGGATAGCGAGTGGTTAGAAGGGCCGCGGCGATGGCAATAAGAGTGCTAGTTTTTTATGAATGGCGTCATTGGCATGCAACGCGCGCAAATAGCAAGGGGTGATTTTGGCAAAAGGGATATTGATTAGTTACGCGGGTTACCCTTACACTCCCTCCAGTCTTCTACCAGATAATGGGTTAGCTAATTTGGCAGGTGCCCTTATTCAGAACGGTCATGAGGTGTTGGTGCTCGATTATGGAACCGTGGATGTGGTTAAAAGATTGGTGCCAACAGATATCGGCATTGCCTTGAAGGATATATATAACAAGGCCAAGAAAATAAAAGAGAAAAAAGGTTCTTCCGCGCTCCAGAAAATGTTTCTTTTCCATACATTGCGGCACATTGATAGAGCGCTCACGAAACACCAGAACAATCAGACGTTAATGATGGCCGAAGAGCTTCTCGATTTAATAAAAGAACAAAAACCCGATTTTGTTGGTTTTAAATTATGGGTCGGAGATGGTTTTGCTGCGTCCGTGAAGATGGCGGAAATCATAAAAAGAAAGTTTCCGCACATAAAACTGTTTGGCGGCGGGCCATTGTTGGATGAAGCCGAAGAAGTAACCATGGAGGTTGCACCAGTATTTGATGCAGTCTCCTTTGCTGAGGGTGAAGAAACTATTGTAGATTTGGCCCTGTACTGTGAGGGCAAGAAAGCCCTATCCGAGATCAGTAATCTTATTTACAAAACGGACAAGAAGCGTATTGTTAAAACAGGAAAGAAGATAATAGACGATTTAGATAGTTTGTCCTTACCGGTGTATGACGAAGCCATATATCCTGCGATGAAAGACGGTCAGAAAATTAAGATAATATTATTAGATGAAAGCAGAGGGTGTCCGTATCGATGTTTTTTTTGCCCCCATGAGCATAAGAGTGGAGGCAAACGAAGGACTAAATCACCTCAACGGATTTTTCAAGAAATAAAACGTTTGGTCGAATCGTACGGTATCCATGCCTTTCGATATGCCGGTTCATGCACTCCCTTTGAGACTTTGAACGAGGTAGCCAACAATATTTTAAGTGATAATTTAGACGTACTGTATACTTCATACGCCAACGCAAAACTTGCCGATCTTAATAATCTTGATCTACTGAAAAGGAGTGGTCTTCATGCTTTATTCTTTGGGATTGAAACTGGAGACGACAGAATATTGCATGAAATGATGAATAAACGAATGGTTTCTGTAGAACTGATAAAAAATAAAGTGCAGGGCGCCATTGAAAAGGGCATCTTTTGTGTCGGGAGCGTAATCTTTCCCGCACCAGGAGAAACTCCTCAGACTCGAGATAAATTATTGGGTGTGCTTAAGGAAATATATACGCATGAGGAGAGTGGCTCTGTGCAAGTTCAATTTCCGGGACTTTTTACGGGAACTGAGTGGTATAGAAACACAGCAAAATTCGGATTTAAAATAAAAAATCAGAAGACCTATAAACGGGATATGCTTAATTATAAAATAAAACTGCTTTTTCCTCCGACCTTCTGGAAACCCCTGCCGTATACTATCGATGGAAAGGGTTACAAACAGTTTGCTAAGGAAACAGAAAAGTTCGCTAATGAATTAGAAAAAAGTAATATTTTAACTCTGGTTACCGATGAAATGGCTCTTTCGGCGCGTTTACTTGGGGTAACCCCAAAACAGTATAGAGATCGTTCCCGGCTTCAACTACTGACTGGAGACTGGGAGAGTATTTCGAGAGATGTTCAGACAATAAATCGCGGTATAACGAGTGACGAGCAGTTAAGAATCAATATTCGGCATTCAAACTTCCAAGGGTCTGATAACACATGAGGATTAAGTTCTTTCTTGTTTCTTTCATGGAGAAGTGTACGCCGCTTTCTTGAGTGCATCATCGACAGCTCGTTTGAGCGCATTACTGCTCATCGTAGCGCCGCTTACCGCATCAACCTGCGTAGATTGTTCCTCAATTATTTTATCGACAAGAGGCCAAAGCATACTCGTATATCTTCGAAGAGATAGTTGTGTAATATTTTTTATAGCTTCTATCTTCCCATCTTTTATAATTACTGATACTTTCATTTGTCCGGGAAATTTAAAAGATCTGCCCTCGTACGTTCCATCCGTAAATTGTTTTTTTTGTTCAATTCCGTCCACGCAGACGGTGACATTCTTTGCGGCAAGGAAAGCAATCAGTAAGAATATGCTTACACTCAGTAAAGAAATTTTTATTATTCTTGGCTTATTCATCGTGCCAGCACAAAACTGTTTTAACTATTAAAATCGTATGATATACTAAAAAATATCATATTTTTCTATTATAGTCAAGCTTATGCGGAACATATGCGAATTTTCTTAATAGAAGCGGAAAAAGATAAAACGCGATCCCCGACCTCAGATTGGTTCGACAGCGATACCCACAAATTTTTATGTCCTTCATTAGGCCCTATTACGCTAGCATCGTTAACTCCAAACGATATAGAGATTAAAGTTCTTGATGAGAAGATCGAGGAAATAGATTTTGATGATTTACCCGATATTGCTGCGATTTCATTTAAGACGATGTCGAGTACGAGGGCTTATGAAATAGCGCAGATATACAGAAAAAAGAATGTAAAAGTAATACTTGGGGGAATACATGCGTCTCTTCTGCCCGATGAGGCTAAGCAGTATTGCGATACGGTGATTATTGGTGAAGGTGAAGAAGTTTGGCCCCATGTAATAAACGATTTACATCGTAACCAACTTTGCCCCTCGTATCATACGCCTCATTTAACTGACCTTTCAACATTGCCTATCCCCAATTTTGGATTATTACAGAACGAACGATATATGTGCCACCCCATCCAGGCTTCCCGCGGGTGTTCCTTAAACTGCGATTTTTGCCCCACGCGAGAGATGTTCGGTGGAATTTTTCGCAAAAAGCCTATCAAGAAAATAGCGGAAGAGGTAAGAGCTGCATTGTCTATCGAGAAAAAATATATTTTTTTTACCGATGACATATTCTGTGCGGGCGATGAACGTTTTACATTGGAGCTTTTAAAAGAGATACGGAAACTAAAAATTAAGTTTTTTATTATTTCAGATTTCTTAGTGCTGAATAAAAAAATAGTTATTGAGCTTGCGCGAAGCGGGTGTTGTTATCTATGTCTCAATTTGCCCGGCACTTGCACCCGTGAAGAAATAAAAGCTATCAAGATGATGCAGATGCTCGGTATCAATGTATGGGGGTATTTTATGTTTGGATTCCGTTTTCATGGAAAAGATGTTTTTAAGAAAGCATACGATTTTGTCCATACAACTAAGATGAGGCACGTTTCTTTTACGGTAATGGCGCCGTATCCTAATACTACCGCCGGAAAAATCCTTGAGAGTCAAGGTAGAATTTTAACCACTGATTGGTCGCTCTACGATCAAGCACACGTAGTGTGCAAGCCAGAAAAAATGAGTAGCCAGGAGCTTACGGAAGGTTTTATGTGGATAAAAGAAAAGCTTGGATATTTGTCTTATTTTAGTTCGCAAGAGAGGATGTCGATATGGAGGACATTGACAAGTAAATGTTTGGCAGAAACATTGGGGATATTGCCGGGTAGGGAGAGTAAAAGGTGTCAATAGATTGCTTTCTAGAGAGGTGGAGAGGTGGATAAGGATAAATATTTTTATGATTTTTTAAATCGTTGTATCCCCCTTTTAACTAAAGAAGGCGTTGATAAACTAAGAAACTCTTCAATTGCAATTGCAGGTTGTGGAGGGGCGGGCGGAGCAGCAGCCATTACCCTGGCACGGATGGGCGTGGGAAATTTTACATTGGCCGATCCCGGCATCTTTGATGAGCCGGACATCAATCGGCAATGGGCGGCAAATATTCATAATTTGGGAAGAAATAAAACAGATGCCTATGAGGAAATGCTCCTTGATATAAATCCTCTGGTTTCGATAAAGAAATATCGAGAAGGTGTCGCCGATAATAATGTTACAGATTTTTTAGATGGTGTCGACCTTGTGATTGATTGTCTTGATATTGCGGTGAGCACCCATCTGAGGTCGACCTTGCATGAAGAAGCCAGAAAAAACGGTGCCTATAGCCTTGTTGCTCCTATATTAAGCTTTGGCGCTATATTTTGTTGTTCTGCGCCTACGGGGATGTCGATGGAAAGAATAGTAAAGATGATAGAAAAAGGGGGTACGGGAGAAAAATTTCCTAATATTTTTCGAAAGGTTTTTATGCCGCAACATTTAGATATTATCGAGAATATGATTGCGACGCATAAGATTCCATCGGTTCCAATCTCCTCCATGATCGCAGCCGCGATGTTAGCCACAGAGAGTATTTTGATCCTGCTTGACAAAATTATTGTAGGCTCACGCAAGCCTATATGTTTGCCTAAGGTAATAATAACAGACTTTTTTAGGCTGGCTTACCACATTGTTGATATCGATACGCTACCCTTAGAGTAAGCCAGGGTATTCATAAATCACGGGGAGCTAATACGCATATATGGAAAAAAAAATGTCCAAACATCTGCTTACGCTACACAGCTTAGGCATGATTAAGCCATTCGCTAAAATCGTTCGAAATCTTAGGGCTAAAATCATTAAAAGTGTGGGTTACAATACCAACTTAGTGCCTAATCAGCTCACGCGCATAGATATGCTTACGGACAGTCTTATGCATTTTATTTTGCCACAGAGAAACTTTTTTAATAGCAGTAGCATAGAATCTTCTTATCTTAATCTGGAAGACACTTTTAAAAGATATTTTGGATATAAGCATGTCTTACCGATTGCGCAGGGAAGGATGGCCGAGATCATTCTCGCTAAGGTTATGGTTACCAATGGGACTGTAATACCAAGCAACATGCTTTTTGTTACTACGCGCGTGCACCAAGAGCTAAGCGGCGCGACCGTGCTTGAGATGCCTGTTAAGGAAGCTTACAAATTTGATAGTTGTTTTGCCTTTAAAGGAAATATGGATACGCAAATGCTGGAGCGTACCATCATGGAATATGGGCCTTGCTGGATCCCTTATATATATGTTGAAACTTGTGTAAACGCATCGGGCGGACATCCTGTTTCAATGGAGAATATCAAGGAAGTCAGCCGTATCGCAAAAAAATATAAAATTCCTCTTATTTTGGATGCGTGCAGAATATTAGAGAATGCGTATCTTATAAAGGAAAGAGAACAGGGTTATAGCCACCAATCCATACGTGATATCGTAAAAGAATTTTGTTCTTTTAGCGACGGTTGCACCATGAGCGCCACTAAAGATTTTTTTGTTGAAAGCGGAGGCTTCATCGCTACAAATAATCAAGAATTATATTATGCCGCACAAGATGTCATGTCCGTATTTGGCTATGGACTTTCCGTGAGAGCAAAGGCCATATTAAACGATGTGATGAACACGACGTTTCATAGAGAAGCATGGGTTAAAGATCGCGTAGAAAAAGTTTATCATCTATGGAATAAGCTTAAAAATTTTGGCCTGCCCGTGGTAAATCCTTCCGGCGGCCATGCGGTTTTTCTTGACTCAAGAGATTTACATAAACTGTTACCCGCTGAATATTATCCAGAAAAGGCATTCCTGGCGCACTTATATGTAACTTCAGGGATAAGGGCAGGAGAAAACATTCTTACGCCTTATCAAAAGAAGTGTGGCACTCAGATGATTCGTTTAGCAATACCAACTCGTATGTATTCGCTGAGGCAAATTAATTATATAGCTAAGAGTTTAAGGTCTGCATGGGAGGAGAAAGGAAAACTCGGGGGATTGAAAAAAATTTCTCAGCCGCCTTCATTGAGCGGATCATTCTTTGCGAAATATGAGTTACTTTCCTCTCGAGTGGTTAATAAGGGGTGCATATGACGGAAGGCTCTTACAGATAAATGTTTGGCCGCAACCGTGGCAATTTTTTCACCACACAATCCACCTTTCGATGAGGTTTTTGGACCAAAACCAGAAACTGCGGATGCATCCGACCTAATAAATTTTGGAAGAACGTATGTTTCGAAATTTCCAAGATATATAAATCTTGCGGCGTATATTGCAGCCATGAAAAAGGCAGATCCATGCTTTTACGCATAACAAGCTGTGCGCTTTCAGAAGCCGTTACCGCAGCCGCAGCCGCATTCATTCTGCTAAATAACCCCTTCTATGTATACCTTTTATAAGAAATTACGGCTTATATACCGCAAAAGTTAAAGCATTGGGGAGTCATGAAAAGAAGCTGAATTTTTTCAGAAGTTAATCCTCAGGATATTTATTAGCAGAAATGAATAGCGTGCCATACATAAAGATTTTCTCAGAAGTCTTTAGTTCTTCAACAAGTACTCGACATAGAGATCATTCCTCAAAATTTATTATTTGATTTTAGGTTTGAAAGTAATAAGAATCCATGGGGTGATGAGAAGGTCGCAGCAGAGCGCTACAAATGTTGTTAGGGCACACAGGAAACCAAAGAGCATGGTGAGACGAAACTGCGAGAATAGTAAAACAAGATAACTGGCAATCATTACGTAGGAACTGAACATCATGGGTTCTCCCAGAAGCGAAAGCGTATGGCGCGTATTTTCGAGATAATCCGGATGTTGCGCCTGTTCTATCTTGAAACGGTTTAAAAAATGCGTCGTATCATCCATAGCAAGGCCAAGGGCTATTCCCGCCGTGAGTGCGGTTCCCACATTTAAGGTAATCCCGGCCCAACCCATAAACCCAAAGGTACATAGTGTCGGAATCACATTGGGTATCATCGTAAGCACACCTAATTTCAAAGAGCGAAAATAAATAATAGCGGCCAGAAGGAGCGTAAGGCCGACAAAGAGAAGGTCTTTTATCTGCCCCGTAGTGATAGAATTGACCATATTGGAATATATGACCGGGTATGAGGTTATTTTTATTTCAAGTGCCGGGTCCAGTCGGTCTTCGGAGAATTTTTTTATCCTGTTTACCAGCTTAATCGTCTCTACGGAGTTATGTTCTGAAATGCGGCAACGAATACGCGCCAGGCGGTAAGGGTAATCGACGAAATCCTTTTCAACGTCGTTGCGTCGCGGCGACATAGAGTAAAGTAAAAGATACTGAGCAACCATTTCCCTTGTTTCAGGAAGCCGGTAATAGGCCTGGTCATTATCATGCATTGCCCTGTTCATGTCTTTTAAAAAATCAACGATTGACACCGCCTTATCGACTTTCGGTTGTTGCCGCACAAACGTGGTTAGCATATCGATTTGACGTAATACGGTTGGCTCTTTTATTGTATCGGCAATGTGCGTATCTACGGTTATTTCAAGATTAGAAACACCCGCAATATTTTTCTCTATAAAAACAGTAGCTTGGCGTACTTCGCTGTTTTTATGGAAAAACTCAAGATGGTCAGTCTCGGCGCGTATGCGTAGAATACCCGCAATACAGAAAATTATTAAAAGCGGCAAGCCCACCCAGAACCAGCGTCTCCGGCGTTCTATGAAACGTATGATTGCGGCAATAAGAGGGGCGGCATTGATTTTTAGAACCGGTTTTTTTTGCAAATCCGGAAGTGTTTTTAGCAGTATGTGGAAACTGGGGATAAGAATCAGGGAAATGATAAATGCCAAAGTGGCCGCAATGCTGCCGAGAATTCCAAAATCAACAATAGGTTTTATGTTGTTGACCATCAACGAAGCGAATCCTATAACTGTGGTAAAGCTTGCGAAGAAACAAGGCCCGAATATCAAGATGAGTGCTTCCCGAAACGCACCCCGCCTGTCCGGGTAGGTGCGGCGGAGTTGGCGATAATAAATGTCGTGAATGTAATAAATATTTTCCAGCGCGATACAGAAAATAAGAGGAATAATGCCTATAGTCACATTGTTAAAAGTTTTGCCCATGACCGCGATGGCTCCCATTGACCAGATTAAAGAAAGGGTGATGACGAGCAGCGCAGCGATAGTATCCCGCCAGCGCCCCATGGTAAGCCGCATCAATGCGGTTATGATTAGGTAGATGGGAATGATAAAGACAAAAAAATCCCGTTGCATGTATTCGCCGAGCGAATGGTTGATGATTGCATCTCCGGCAAGGTAAAGTTTATATTTTCTGTGGGCATTTTCTTTCAGCAGTATTGTTTTTATTTTTTTTACTACTTCATTCGTTCGTTGTTTCTTAGGATCACTTTTGATATCCACGAGCAATGAATAGAATTTACCGTCCGCAGAGGCAAGGTCTTTTACATAAAGATAATTAGTAATAGCATGTATGCGGATTATGTCGCTTTCCTGGCGTGACTGCGGTATTTTTTCCATCAGCGCTTTTACCTGGAACATGTCGGGGGTCGTGGTAATCAAGTTTGCCGTGGAGAGGGACTTGACGTTACGAACAAAATCAATTTCTTCTATTTTTTTACTTAAATTTTTGATGAACGTAAGGTCTTCTTTTGAGAATAATGAGCCGCCTTTAAACCCGATGACTACCGTTTCGTCCGTTTCGAAAAGTTCCTTTATTTTGTTGTAGTAGAGCATATCCGGATCGTTACGGATGACGAACGCAGAAAGTGAGGTATCAAACTCGAGATGAGCTAACGCCCAGCCGAAGAGGAGCGTAACGATAGCCAATATGAGCAGGTTCGTGCGGGGGAATCGAACAATAAGCTTTGCAATCAGGCGTATCAATGACATGGATACATTACTTTGCGTCGTTTTTTAAATACCGGAATTGATAACCGTCTTGTAGGGAAGGCGGAAGCGTATCCTTTACATCATCGTAGGTAACGCTTTTTTCCTCAATGATTTGCTGCGTTACATTCAATATATAGGGCGGTATGGCCCGCAGCACGATGGCAATTTTCCATAGGTATGCTTTACAAGACATATATTTACGCATACGTAGATAATTGAGCGGCGAGATGCTTTTGAGCCACAACAGAACATATTCAAAATAAAAGCGCCACTTAGGAAGTGTGGTTTTGCAAACCATATATTCTAGATTAAAGAAACCGTAGTTATATATGCTTAATTGTTTTTTCTCCTTCATCTCTTTAAAAAGTATCGTTCCGGGCGTGGGGGTGAGCGGCACGAAATAGGGTTGTGCGATTTTGTATTTTTTAATAAATGCCCAAAGTTCTCTGAATTCCTTTTGCTTGAAATGTGGGAAAATGATGAAGTGGGCGAAGCATTCGATGCCCAGCTGATTTAAAATTTCTATCGCTTTTACGTTGTTTTCCAATGTCGTGCGTTTATTAAGTCCGTCAAGCCCCGCATTGTTGACCACTTCAAAGCCCACGACAAGGCAATAAAGACCTATTTTTCTCCAGCGTTGGAAAACTTCCGGGTGTTCGACGATAGTGTCGGTGCGGGCGTACGCGCCGTATTGTTTTTTTACCCCGCGTTTTTCCAGGGCGTCAGCCATCTTCATCGCGTGTATATGATCGTGAAAGGTATTATCGTCGGCGATATAAACGCGGCGTTGCGGTAATTGGGCGATATCATCGGTAACATCTTGAATATCGCGCAGTCGATAGGTACCCCGTGCAGTAAACCAGAGAGAGCAGAAAGTGCAGCGGTGAGGGCATCCGTGTGTCGTAATGGTGATGCCGGCGTGAAAGTGTCTGCGATATCGCGCGGCGAGCGTCCTGTCTAAGACAGGCCAGCGGAACGTCCCGGAAACAAGGGCGCGCTCTTCTGTGAAGATGAATTTATTTCCTTTGCGGATGGCCAGTCCTTTAACCTGTTCTAGCGGGGTATTGTCCCGTAAGGCTTTGACGACTTCAGGGAATGTTTCTTCTCCGGGGCCTATACAAATAAGATCAAAACAAGGTTGGTTAAAATCATCAGGGAGCAGCGTGGGGTGCTGGCCGCCGATGATAGTGATTACCTCCGGTATGATGCATTTTGCTTCTTCGAGCATCCTGCGCGTAGTAAAGATTTCTCCTGATGTGTGTATACGCGCCGCGATTAAGTCCGGCTTAAATTGTTTAAGTACTTTCTGCCAGGACCGCGGACTTTCGTAGCGTCGGTCAAATATTTTCACCTCAGCAAAATCTTTTACCAGTGAGCCAAGTAAAATTGCAACGAGAGGCTCATAAAAAGGCAGAAAAGGAACAAAAGACCTATGAAAATTGGGATAGGTGACGAGGACGCGCGGTTTTGTTGTCATCAAGCTTCTCTTTAAAAAGAGTATTTTGCTTTTACAAAAAACTGGTCATTTTTATTGTACTGACCAAAGGTAGTATCAGGGGGTCCGAAGAAGTTATCGTAACCTACAGCCATGGTGAGTGCGTCAGTGAGTGCATATTCGCATTTAAGTTCCCAGTAACGATCAAGGTTATATAGGTACAGCCGGCCTGTTGCTTCAAGGAGCAAGGTATCATGAATAAATTTCCTTGAGACTTTATAAATAAGACTATCCTCGTATCGGCGCGAGGTCATTCCTGCTTCATGGTCTGGAATGTATTGCATATAATATTGAACGTTTACATAGACTCTATTTTTAAAAGTATAATCGCCCCCCACGATGCCGACAAAAGCATCCTTTTTAACCGTTCCGTCAGTTCTCTCGGGAGAATCGCTTACGAAACGGTCCCCCCACGTATACGCGAATTCCCCTCGTACACCGGCTTTTCCCAGGAGCGTTTCAAAATCAGAACCAATCGTATGCTCGCGATGGTAACGCTGGGATACTTCATAGTTTGGCGCAAAGAAAGGAGGAGAGCCTATACTGACGAGATCGCGGTGTAGAGACGGTAATTCATCGTAATGGTAGGCATAGCTTAAGGAGAGGTCATAATCCTGCGTTGTTTTGCTCACTTTAAGCGCTCCTACTTGGCTGTGCAGGTTTTGTGCCGGCCGTGAAGGTGTATCAACAGGGATCTCGTTGAGATGATACTGGCGTAACAGATACGGTTCCCAGTCAGAGCCTGTTTCCGGAATACGGCTTGCTTCGAAAAAAGGAAGCCATATGACCTCGACATTAAACGGCTCAAATGCGTAATCAAGTTTTGTCATCCAGACGGGAAGTTTGCGTTCCGCCCGCGTTAAATTCAGATATTCGGTCCAGTCCTCAGGCGTAAAATTATCGGTTGGGTTTAGCTCATCCGATTTTCCCCAGCGTATAACTTGTCTTCCTAGGCGCAGGTTAAGGTTGCTCGTGGCATAATTAAGGTAGCATTCCCAAAGTTTAAAGCGCTTTTCTTCATCACTCGTGTGCTTCGCGCTGCTATGTACCAGGTCGTATTGCCCATCAAGCGAGAGAAATGATGAGAAACGTTCGGAGAACCATTGCGATGATTCAAGGCGCAAATCCTGACGTAGCTCATAGGCATGCTCTGTTGTAGTATCTTTTTTTCTGTCGAAGTAATTACGGTTTTGGTAGTAGCCGTGGATGTTTACTCGTTCCCAGAAGGTTTTTTCTTCTGCGGTGGATTTTTTATCGACCGCGGCGGTTGTAGCGGGAAGTGTTTCTTTTTCCTTTGGTGCCGACGCGTCAGTTTTTTTTACAAGTTGTGTATTTTTTTCACATTCATCGAGCATCTGGTGTATTATTTTTACTTTTGGCTGCACGATTTTCTCAGCACCGAAAGAGTTTCCATGTGTTGAAACGATAATGGCACCGATAAGGAGAAAATTTTTTTTACCCATCAATTAAAATTTTCTAACGCTGCTGTTTGTAAATTAAGCTGTTCAAAAAGCTCATCCGAAAGGCCGGAATTATAAACAACGTTTGTTGTAACAATCTCTGTTTTATGGCCGTCCATCAGGCTTTCCATAGAGACATAGCGCGGCGTCCAGATGCCGTCTATTTGCTCTATGTTTTTGGCCCTGCCTATTTTAACCAGGTGCCCCTTTTTATCGAAATATTCAACGTGTATACGGATAAAACTTTCTTTGTCCGTCCAGGTGCGCATGCGGCTATAGACGGTATTGGCGCCGGGTTTTGCCGTTGCTTCGTAAAAATAGCATTCTTTTCCTTCACGCATATCGTCACCTGCCGCGGAGTAAGTGTAATTATCGACTTTTAAATTTTCGAGGTCCTCGTAGTTGAAATCGGTTCCGACAAAAGTTTGTTCTTTATCGTTTGTGGCGATGCGCCGTATTTTCTTTAATGCCGGAAGGTACAGAAACTGTGTATCGTCGGCTCCGGTATTTTCCCACGTGAGCAGTCCCGTCTGGCGGATGTCGGCGGGGGAAAGAAAGCGGATCATAATTTTCCGCAGCCCCCCCCTGTCTTTCATGTAGCGATACGCAGAACGTTTGCGGGCATATCCGGTTTTGTTGGTAAGCAGCATGTCCCACCGCCAGACTTGGTCGTCTCCGGCGTACTGGTTTTTTACACTCAATTGGATTTCGCGGCCATCTCTTATCTCTGCGGTTGCACCGGAAGCGCCAATACACAGATACCCGGCGATGAAGATAGCAAATAAGAAACTCATTTTTTTTATTAGGTCCGACATTTTATCACATGCTTCAAGCGGTATCCCGCACATTTAATGTTACGTACATTATAATATATCGTGAAGAGAATGTAATTTTTAAAAACTACTTAAATCCTTACGTATAGGATTCAAGAGATACGCTTTATTGGTTTAATTCGGTTATTCGCCGCACCAGTTCCTCGGTTGTATTTGCGAGCAGCGTTTCGTCTATTTTTTCTTGATGCATTGCTTCAAACGAAAATGGTTTTCCTACGGTTAAGGTTATGGTGTGTGCGGTGTGTAATTCGAATGAGTGAGGCGAAAGGACATTGCCCGCTCCGTGTATATTGACGGGAACGATCGTAACTCCGGTTGAGAGCGCGATGGCTGCAGTGCCTGTTCCGGGTTTTTTGTTTTGTGGGTGTTTTTTCGAATACCATCGCGCCGCGCCTTCCGGAAAAATGACTATCCAACAACCTTCGCTTAATGCTTTCTTGACTTTTTCGACGGTTCCATTCACCACGATTACCGGGTATAATGCGTAGAACCATTTTAAATACCATATTCTATAGTTTTCTTTAGAAATGACCCACAGTACATTGGCCAGATTGCTATAAAAGGCGGTCCCGATCAGAAGTACATCCAGGTAGCTCGAATGATTTGATACGATAAGCGCGCTGGAGGTATCCGGGATATTTTCAAGCCCTTTAAATACAATTTTAAAATTTGCCTTTACGAAAAATTTGGTGATAGGAAATGCCCATGCGCGTAGGTATACTCTTTTGCGGTTAAGAAATAATACAAAATTTTTTAAATAAAGCAGGATTTTTTTCATTTGGAACAAAAATTTGCTATATAAGAATTATAGCAGGTAACGATAGCCTTTACAATAATGGTATATTATTTTTTGCAGTATTTTTAATTAAAAATTGTAGTATAATCAATACTAAATCAATTGTTTTTATTGACAATTGCTAAATATATAGTATTTTAGGGAAGATGAAAATAATCGTCTGCATAAAACAGGTTCCGGATACCACCGAAGTAAAGATTAACCCTGAAACCAACACGCTCATTCGCGAAGGCGTTTCTTCGATTATCAATCCCTTTGATATGTATGCGATCGAGGAAGCGCTACGCATAAAAGAAAAACATGGTGCTGAAACGGTCGTCATTACCATGGGTCCGCCCCAGGCAGAGGGAGCGCTTCGCGAGGCTTTGGCCATGGGAATTGACCAGGCAGTGCATTTATCCGATCGCGCCTTTGCCGGTTCTGATACTTGGTCAACCAGCCTTATCCTTGCCAAGGCAATCAAAAAAATAGGACAATTTGATATGGTAATCTGCGGGAAGCAGGCTTCTGACGGCGATACTGCCCAGGTTGGTCCGGGTATTGCCACGCATATCAATCTTACTCAAGCAACCTATGTGCGTAAAATTGATGCGGTTGATACTACTCGTAAAACCGTGCGTCTTGAGCGATTGCTTGAGGATGGTATAGAGATTCTTGAGGTTACGATGCCTACGCTTATCACAGTGGTGAAAGAGATTAATGAGCCGCGTTTTCCTTCGTTGCGGGGAAAGATGCGCGCAAAGAGCCAGGTTATTACCGTTTGGAAACATACTGATATAGGCCTTGGCGAAGAGGAATTGGGTCTTAAAGGTTCACCTACGCAGGTAGTGCGTATTTTTACCCCGCCGCCGCGCGATAAGGGGGTCATGTTTGAAGGTGAACCCGAGGCGATCGTCGGGAAATTGGTTGAGGAATTGAAAAAAAATCTTGTATGAGATTGTAGTGATTAGAAAAAGATTACGGTGATTTTTAATCTTTGTAATCGTTCCCCTAATCGCTGGAATCATCAATAAAAAATATGAGTGGATCGATAAAAGTTATTTTTGATAAGTGTATCGGCTGCGGATTGTGCGTGAAGGTTTGTCCTTTTGACGCAATCAGTATTGTCAATAAAAAAGCAGTGATTGATCTTGCCAAATGTACGCTCTGCGGCGCCTGCAAAGAAGCGTGCAAATTTGACGCTATTGTTATTACCAAACCCCAAGGTGCTAAGAAAGATCTTTCCGGCTACAAAGATATTTGGGTATTCATAGAGCGTGAGCACGGCGTTATTGCGGGTGTTTCCTATGAGCTGTTAGGTAAAGCCGTCGAGCTCGCGGCTGACCGGCATTCAAAGGTAGTGGCGGTGTATTTGGGCCACAACATCAAGCGAAACGCCGAGGTACTTATCCATCGTGGTGCGGATAAAGTAATTGTTGTAGACGCTCCCGGACTTGATAATTTTATTTCTGAAAATTACGCGAACGTTATCAGCCGGCTCATTAGCACGTATAAACCGGAGGTTTTTCTTGCAGGCGCAACCACCTGCGGCCGTTCTGTTGTATCGCGTATCGCGGTGACTATTCAGACAGGCCTGACGGCTGACTGCACCGGCCTTGATATTGATAAAGAGAAAGGGCTTCTGATTCAAACCAGGCCCGCGTTCGGGGGTAATATAATGGCTCAGATTATTACACCGAATTACCGACCACAAATGGCGACGGTGCGGCATAAAGTCATGCAGGAGTTTGCCCCGGATGCTACGCGCGTCGGCCAGATCATCGAGGAAAGCCTAGACGATGCCTGCATAGATACGAGAGTTCGATTTATCGAATTTCTCAAGGAAGAGGCTGCCAAAATAAACCTGGCGGACGCCGATATTATTGTTTCAGGAGGTAGGGGCTTACAGGATGCTAAGAACTTCCAGCTTATTCGAGATCTTGCCGATGCTATCGGTGGCGCCGTTGGATCATCGCGTTCTGCGGTTGATAGCGGTTGGATTTCTTATTCTCACCAGGTAGGCCAGACCGGCAGAACCGTCGCGCCGAAGCTTTATATAGCCTGCGGTATATCAGGTCAGATCCAGCATCTTGTGGGGATGCAATCGTCAAAAACTATCGTTGCTATCAACAAAGATCCTGACGCACCTATTTTTAGAGTTGCTGATTACGGTATCGTAGGAGATCTTTTCCAGATTGTCCCCCTTTTAACGAAGGCGTTGAGAAACAGTAATAAATAATTGCTGCAAGCCGCAGGCTTCAAGCTAAAAAAGTAAAACCGGTAGCGGCGTCTATAGCCTGTAGCATGCAGCTTGTAGCTTGAAGCAGACAACAATATGTATCTAAAAGAACTCGATATTTTTGGTTTCAAATCATTCCCCGAGAAAACCAATCTTAAATTTGAACCGGGCATTACCGTCGTCGTGGGACCAAACGGGTGCGGAAAATGCCTGCATCCTGAATCGCTTGTTTGCTTGGCCGATGGGACGATCGTTAAAATCGGAGAGCTGGTAGAACGCAATATCGCCTCTTCGAAAAAAGTTGCTCTCTTTGATGATGGCTTGAGTAGTCTTGAGAATGAGCACAACCTTAAAGTTTTTTCACTCAATCCGCAAACGCAAAAAATAGAAAAAAGAAGAATCGCTGCATTTGTCAAAAGAAAATCACCCCCCTTCCTTCTTAAGATTAGAACACACAAAGGCGAGGAGGTGATAACTACTCATTATCACCCCTTCTTTACCGTAGAGAACGGTTCTCTTAAAGTATTAACCGCTGGAGAGCTCAAGGAGGGTATAAAGATTGCGCTTCCGAGGGTA
The DNA here is from genome assembly GCA_043823745.1 of Candidatus Omnitrophota bacterium. GTDB lineage: Bacteria > Omnitrophota > Gorgyraeia > Duberdicusellales > 4484-171 > JAQTOI01. The sequence goes on from JBDRAN010000059.1 coordinate 65,509, forward strand.
TTAAACGTCGATACCGGCACGTGCCGATTGGATGCAACTGATGTTTTAAGAAAGTTTTCCGTTGATGACCATGTTTATGTGCCATATTCAGGGCGTCTCAAAGAACTGATTTATTCGCAGAAAGAATTATGCGGCAGCTGGGAGAACTTGACTACGCAGCGAGCGCTTTCATCGGGGAGCATCCTAGGGGTGCAAAGCTCTCAGGCGGTCAACGCCGCACAGGTAACAGCTGTGTTAGATAGTGATGCACTTAGTGAGTTGTCGCCTACTTCACTTAAGTCGCGCTCGAATGGTTATGTCGGGATTCCTTCTTGTTTAGATAAAAATCTAGCTCGTTTTCTCGGGTACATTATTTCCGAAGGAAGAACGACGTTATCTAATCAAGTTTGGTTTGTTAACGAAGATGAAGATGTTATCAGCGATTTTTGTGCTGTGAGCCAGAAAGTTTTTTCAGTAGCACCGAAGGTATTTTCATATAAAGAGCGGGCAAAGGATGTCATTATATTTTCCTCCGTTCTCTGTAAATTTCTCGATCGAGTATTCTCGGTGCGGCATAACGGGGTATCGCACGAGAAAGTTATTCCTGCGCAAATTTTCTCTGCTCCCCGGGAAGTCGTGTCAGAATTCATTTCTGCTCTTTTTGAAGGCGACGCATATCTTAAGAATAAATTCGAACGCAATCGGAATAACTATTATATAGAATATGCGACCGCCAGCCGCCAATTAGCCTATGGTCTTTCGACGCTCCTTTTACGATTCGGCGTACAGGCGGTGATTAGGGAAAAACGCAAATGCGCGGCCAATGCTGTCAAAAAGATTAAGCGTACCTATTATTCAGTTTATATTTATGGTATTGATAACCTTCATAAAATAACCCCTCATCTTCATTTTGTAGGCAGAAAGCGAAAAGTCTTAGATGCAATGAAAGCGTTGTCAACAAAATCAAACCCTAATTATGACGTTGTTCCCGGCATCCACGCGCTCATGAAACAATTCACGCAGTCCTCGGGGGTGTCTATTAAAAGGGAGAAACGGCATTGCCCTAGGCTTGCTGCGTATTACGAGGGTGCCTGTCTTCCCTCACGTCAGGGAATCTTGGAAGTTGTTGATTACCTGCAGCGGGTTTCCGTTTCATGCGCCGCCGGCCTCTCAGAGCGCCTGAATGCATTTGCTATGTCTGATATTTATTGGGATGAGATTGTGTGTATCGAAAAAATCGCGCGAGACACGGAATGGGTCTATGATTTATGTGTTGAAGATACTCACAATTTCGTGGCAAACAATTTTATCGTCCATAACAGTAATGTTTTTGACGGTATCAAGTGGGCGCTCGGCGAGCAAAGCCCAAAGTCTTTGCGCGGTTCAAAAATGGAAGATATTATTTTCAACGGTACCGATCACTACCCTGCCTTGAACTACGCGGAAGTCACGCTTACGTTTCTTAACGACGATAAATACCTGCCGATTGACTATAAAGAAGTCTCGATTACCCGTAAGCTTTACCGTTCCGGTGAAAGCGAATACTACATCAATAAAAATATCGTACGCCTCAAAGATATTGAAGAGCTGTTCATGGGAACCGGTATCGGGGAATCAACATACTCTTTTATTGAGCAGGGTAAGATCGAGATTTTCTTAAGCTATAAGCCGGAGGACAAGCGGCTCATCTTTGATGAGGCAAGCGGCATTGTCAAATACAAGGAACGTAAAAAAGAAACGATGCGCAGGCTTGAGGAAGTCGACGAGAATCTTCTGCGCCTTGAGGATATCATTTCCGAAGTAAAACGCCAGACACGCTACCTTGAGCGCCAGGTTGAGAAGGCGCGTAAATATCGCGAAACGCAAGACGCGCTCCTTGCCGTTGAAAAAAAGATCGCGACAATCCAGTCAAAAGAGGTGCAAGAAAAAATCGACAAGCACCTTGAAGAATTAGGCGTCCTGAAGGCGTGCGAGGAAGAAAAAAGCTTGATTCTTGAGGAAGCAAAAAATGAGTACGAGGTACGCGGCAGCCGCGTAAAAGAGGTGCGGAGCGCCCTTGAAGCGGTCAACACTGCGTTTATCGCTCTCAATGCAGATATTACCGCGGCGCAGAATAATATTAAATTTTATGAGCAGATGATCGTTGAGTTGCGCGAGCGAAACGGCACCATTGAACAGGCAAGCGCGGAGCTTACTGAGCGCTATGCGATTCAGGAAAAGCGCCTAACCGAGGAACGCGTGCGTTTTGAGGGTATTGATGCAGGCGTGGCGGCGGCAGAGCGCGAGATCGTCGCACTCAGCACCGAAAAAGACGAGCTTAAATCTCAAAGCCATGATGCATCAAAAAATATAGAGCTCGAGAAACTTTCCATACTTCAGCATGAGAGCAAAAAGGCTAATTTTAACAATAGTCTTATTGAAATTCAGACGAACCTCGCGGGATTAGTAAACAGGAAAAAACGCCTGTTGCTTGATCGGGGGCGACTTGAGGCTCTGCGTTCCGAAAGCGAAAGCGCGCAAAGTGCGAAAGAGGAGGAGGTAACCTCCCGTGCGGCGGAGCTTGAGAGTTTTAAACAACGCAAGAATGTGCTGGTTCTTCGAGAACAGGAATTGTCGCGCAGTAAAGAAACCTTAAAAGAAAACCTTATCGAAAAAGACAAGGAATTGTTCGAGTTGCAATCGTATTATGAATTTTTAAAAGATCTGCACACTAAATACGAAACGTTTTCGGTCACCAAAAAGATAACCATTATTTTTGATGAAGAGCCTGTTAAGATAAATAAACTGGTCGCTTCGCTCTCCGGTGTCCAGTTTAGCCGTGAGGGGGCAGTTTATAAGGCGGTTGTGGAGGCTAAAGTCGTATCGCTGGAGGAGAACCAGCTCCAAGACCGTATTGCCCAGGCAAAGCAGGTTATGAGCCAGACGCGTGAGAGCCTTGAGCAGCTTGCGCAGCAAAAAGAAGAGGTAAGCCAGGAAGCTGTTGTTGAGGATCGTCAGATTGAGGAGGCGGAAGGTATTTTGCGTGATCGTTTCCAGGAAAAAGAAGCGTTACGCAGGGAGTGCGCGCGCCTTGACGAGGAGTATGTGCTCCTTGAAGACGAGACGCAGACGACTGCAAGCGATATTGCTTCTTTTGAAGCTAATCAAAAGGATTTTGAAATCCAACTCGTGCACGTAGAACAGGCGCTGGCCACGGTCCAGGAGAGCCTTGGGAGCCTTCATCAGTGTGTCGCTACCTGCGCCCAGCGTGCCAATGCTATCGATATCGAAAATACCAAGAAAGAAGCGTTAAAGGATTCATTACGTAAAGAGAAAGAAACGCTCCAGTCAAAAATAATTTTCCTTGAGGAAGAAAAAGACAACATTACGAAAAATATTGAAACGCTGGCCCGAGAAAAAGAGGAAAACGGTAAGCGAGCACAGACGTTGGCTGCTGATATCGAGAACGGCAGTGTCAGCATTGGTAATTTTGAGCGCACCATGGCGGAGCAAACTCTGAGCAAGGCAACGCTTGAGCAGGAAGAGGTGACGCTGGGCGAGCGGCTTGAGGCTGTCAGGCAAAAAGAACAGGCTTTTGAGAAAGAGTGCGAAGCCCTGCGGGGTGAGCTTTACAATAAGAAGCTCGAAATCCAGAGCTTTGAATATGAAAAAGGGAAGATAACTGATTATCTGGCGCAGGTGTATCATGTTACGTTCGAGCCTTTGCTGCCTGGGGAAACAAGTCAGCCTCTTGGTGTCTATATCGATGAGCGCAATATGTTGAAGAAGAAAGTAGAGGCATTGGGTGAGGTTAATCTTGTCGCGATCGAGGAGTTCGAGGAGCTTAAAAAACGCGATGATTTTTTGGTAAAACAAAAAGATGATTTGATCACGTCAAAAGAGAATTTGAAAAAAGCGATCCAGAAGATCAATAAGACATCCAAAGAGCTCTTTCTGGATACCTTCACCAAGGTGCAGGAAGAGTTTAACAAGAATTTCAGGTTTTTATTCGGCGGCGGCAAAGCGCAGCTTCTTTTGCTTGATCCGGAAAATGTTTTGGAGTCAGGTGTGGAAATAGAAGTGCAGCCTCCAGGGAAAAAATTACAAAATGTTTCGCTCCTCTCGGGAGGAGAGAAGGCGCTTACGGCAATTTCGCTGATATTCGCTATTTTCAGGGTTCGGCCATCACCGATATGCGTTGTTGATGAGATCGACGCGCCGCTCGATGAGGCTAACGTCGATCGTTTTAACCTTATGCTTAAAGAATTTGTCCATTTTTCGCAATTTATCGTAATTACCCATAATAAAAAGACCATGAGTAACGCCGATGTGCTCTATGGCGTGACCATGCAGGAGAAAGGCATTTCTAAGCTTGTTTCGGTTAAGTTTGCCGAGCGCGAACGAGCCAAACATCCGCTTGTTTCGCCGCCGCGCGTTCCTACCATCGAAGATCTGGAAAAAGAAGCGCTGGAAGAGAAAACCACCGTAGATGAATCCAGCGACGATACCTCAAAAGACTCGCAGCATCGAGAGACCATCGCGCAAGAACCCCAAGCAGCAAATCCCCACGATACTCCAGCGCAATAGGAAGCGGAAGCTACCATCTTTCAGTCATTAGCTATTAGCAAAAAATCATCAAAAATTGTAACAAAATAATTTTACGCGCTCAGCAATTAACCTCTTCTTGGAGGTTGGTGTTGTCTTGATTTTTTAGCTTTAAGCTGAAAGCTGAGAGTTGAAGACGGAGGGCTCGTTAGAATGCCAGGACGATCCGGTTTTTCCCCTCTCGTTTTGCGCGGTATAGGGCGACGTCAGCTTTTTTAATTAAGGTATCCTTGTCAAGGCCATCGCCGGGGTAACTGGCAAGGCCAATGCTGATGGTGAATTTATTACCCAGGATATCGCTTTGGCTGATATGGTTTCGCAGCGCTTCAGCGATCACCCAGGATTTTTCGCAGGTAGTTTGGGGAAGGATAATGGAGAATTCTTCTCCACCGTATCGACAGATGACATCGTGCGCGTGCGCCGTGCTTTTTAAGGCGTCGCTGATCTTACGCAGCGCGTCATCTCCCTGCATGTGTCCATAGGTATCGTTGAACTTCTTAAAATCATCCAGGTCAATCATCATAATTGAGAGGGGAAGGTTCTTGGCTTTTGCTTTCATGAGGTCTTCGTCGAGCTTGTATTGGAAATATCCGTGGTTCCAGAGTCCGGTTAAAGGGTCGGTATGCGCTTTGACGAGTGAATCCTCAAAGGTTTGAGAGTTCTCGAGGGCTCCGGCGGCCTGCTCAACAAACATATTAAAAATCCTAATGTCCTCATCGCTGATTTTCTTGCGGGTAATGTAATTATCGACAATGATCAATCCGGCAGGTCTTTCTTTTATCCATACGGGCGATATCAGAAATTCTTTAAGCTGCAATTGGATGCTTAAGGGGTCATTCTCATATTCGTTTATTTTATTTTCTTTTATATGTAACGTGCCTTTTTCCATCAGGATGTCATAGATAAAGCCGCTTTCTTCGTTCAAAGGAAATGAGAGTGATTGTATAAATTCCATAAACTTAGGCTTGAGTTTCTCTTCTTTGATGCGGTTGTAGGTCTTGATGAGATCATACAGGTCCATCTTTTGCTGGTCAATGCTCTGCCAGATAGCATTTGCCTCGTGACTGTCCATGGGGCCGATACCCATAAAACCGTTGATTGTTTTATCGTGCTCGTCAACCAGGAACAAAATGGCCCGATTAAAAGCGAGACCCTGATGAGCGGTTAAGCCGGTTAAGATGATGTAGACAATTTCTTCAAGATGCAGCGTTGTACGCATGGCTTTGGTAAGCTCATAAAAAATGTAGAGTTGATAGCGGATTCGATCAGCCTCTTCGCGTAGCTTGTTGTTTTGTTCCTGCAGGTGTTTTAGCGTATCATCCATATAGTCTCATAAATAACACATTTGGAGCCAAAAGTCAACCTGGTGGGGGTAGTGAGATGTCAAGAAGTTAGGAAGCTCATAGGAAAGATGACAGATGGTAGATTCCAGATGGCAGATAGCAGATAGAAAAATCAGGTTGCGTCTATGGGTTGAGAGGCTCGTAGCGGTTATGTCAATCGTTAATCGTCTTGATGCTTAAATAGTGTTTTTGACGCAACCGTTATACGTGTAACGGGCGAGCTACGCAACCCCAAGGACGTTTGACAAGATCATACGATGTACGTATATCTTAATGAATACACTTATGGCTTTGCGTTTTTGGTTTATCTGGTAGAATAACGAATTATGCTGCAAGCCTCAGGCTTCAAGCTCTAAATCCCGCTTTTGTAATTTTGCAGCTTGTAGCCTGCAGCCGCCACTAATCATGGAAAACTCTATCTTCAACCTTTCAAGCTACGACTATACGCTGCCACCGGAATTAATCGCTCAGGAGCCGCTCGAGGTTCGTGACAGCGCGCGGCTGCTTGTTATCGACCGCGCTCAATCGCTTATCAAGAAAGGGCTTTTCAGTGATATACTCACGATGCTTCGCCCGGGAGATGTGCTGGTTCTTAATAACACCAAGGTTATCAAAGCAAAACTTCTGGGTAGAAAGCGAACCGGCGCGGTCATTGATGTGCTCCTGGTTAAGGAACGAGCTCCCGGAGTCTGGGAAGTGCTGGCCAACCCCGGTAAGCGCTGTCGCCGCGGGGATATCATTATCTTTGGGAGCGGAGAGGTGACCGCGCATGTTATTGATACAACCGTTTCGGGCGGTAGAGTTTTGGAATTTAGCCATCCGAATATTCTTTCTCTTCTGGAACGTATCGGCCAGCCACCCTTGCCGCACTACATAAAAAAAGACTTGCATGATGCGCAAAAATATCAAACATTGTACGCAGCAATCGAAGGGGCAATCGCCGCGCCTACCGCAGGATTTCATTTTACGCTCCCGCTCCTTGATGCGCTCTGTGCCAAGGGTATTCGTATCGTGTACGTGACCTTGCATTGCGGTCCCGCTACTTTTCGTCCGGTTAAAACCGCGGATATCAGAGAGCATCATATTGATTCGGAATGGATCCAAATCAGTGAATCCGCCGCCGAGGCTATTAATAACGCAAAAAAAGCAAACCGCCGCATCGTTGCGGTGGGAACAACGTCAATCCGAACGCTCGAAAGCGTCGCTACCGCATCAGTTGACGGAAGGTTTAGGGTGCGCAGCTATTGCGGGCCGACGCAACTCTACATTACGCCGGGATATGCCTTTAAGATTATTGACGCAGCTGTTACCAACTTTCATACCCCCTGCTCGACTAACCTCATTTTAGCTGCTTCTTTTGCCGGATTTGACCTCCTCATGGCTGCCTATAGGTTCGCCATAGCGGAAAACTTTAGGTTTTTCAGTTTCGGTGACGCGACCATCATTATCTAAAAAATATATAAATTGCTGTGGGGCAATAACTTAGGTAAAATAAAAAATATAAGTATTACGTTGACGCACCATTTTGAGAGGACTATAATAATATCTTCGACACCCTATATTAACGCGCTACCGCCAAAGGGAGGGCAAGTATGAGAGGAGATCTGACAAAAAAGAGGATTTTTCTTCTGTGCGGGCATGCTCAATCAGGTAAAACGTCGGTTGTGGAAACACTACTTTTTAAGTGCGGCGTGACGACCCGCCTGGGTACGGTTGATGACGGAACGTCCGCAAGCGATTACGAAGAGGACGAGCGGGAGCGTAAGAGCTCTATTAACCTTTCAGTTCTTTCGGCCGATCATAAAGGAACGTTTTTGCAGTTTATCGATGTGCCGGGATACCTTGATTTTATTGGCGAGCTCTGCTCAAGCTCCCGGGCCGTTGATTTTGCGGTTGTGGTGGTTGATGCAACCGGAGGCGTCGAGGTGGGTACCGAGAAGGCTTGGGATGTTGTGCGTAAAGAAAACTTACCGTGCCTTTTCATCGTTAACAAACTTGATAAAGAAAATACGAGCTTTGAAAAAACGATCGAAGATATACGGAACAATCTCAGTAAAAAAGCAATTCCTTTTGCTGCCTTTGCCGCAGGAAAGATAACCAGTATCCTTAAAGATAAAAGTAATCCCGCGTATGGGCAGATCATTGAGACGGTAGCAGAAAGTGACGATGCGCTTCTTGAGAAATATCTGCAGAATGGTACCCTTGACGACAAAGAGCTCGCCGTCGCGCTTAAGAAAGCAATCGCGAACAGCCAGCTTTATCCGGTAATTCCGATGGCCGCGACTCAGGAGCTCGGTACCGATATTCTCCTTGAGACATTGACGGATAACATGCCTTCAGTTGCCCAAAGCAGCCCCCGGATTGCCAAAAATGCAAAGACGGGCGAAAGCGTTGACCTCCTGCCACGCGTAGACGGACCTCTTACTGCCCAGGTATTTAAAACGGTTATTGATCCTTTTGTCGGTCATTTAAGTATTTTCAGGATTTATAGCGGGAAGGTCTCGGCGAATAGCGAGATTTTTAACGCAACAAAAAAAGAAAAAGAAAAAATCGGGCACCTCTACATACCGCAGGGAAAACAACAGGTTGCGCAAGATGTGATGTGCGCAGGAGAGATCGGCGCCCTGGCTAAGCTTAAGAACACCGCTACGCAGGATACTTTCTCTGACAGCGGTCACCCGATTGAGTGCCAAGCGATGGAGTTTCCCGAGCCGTCATTCTCGGCAAGCGTGAAGCCTAAGACGCGGGCTGATGAGGATAAGATTTCTGCGGCGCTGGCGCGGCTCACCAGCGAAGACCCGACATTTAAGGTTTCGCGTGACTCCCAGACAAAAGAAATGATTATTTCGGGGATGGGGGAGTTGCACTTGCATGTGATTATTGAGCGTATGAAGCGTCGGTATCAGGCAAATGTTGAGTTGGGGACCCCTAAGGTGCCTTATAAAGAAACAATCACCAAGTCGATTAAGGTTCAAGGGAAACACAAGAAGCAGTCCGGCGGACGCGGCCAGTATGGGGATTGCTGGCTTGAAGTTGAGCCTCTTGAGCGCGGTAAGAATTTTGAATTTGTGGATAAAGTTTTCGGCGGCTCTATCCCCCGTAATTTTATTCCTTCGGTTGAAAAAGGAGTACGGGGCGCGCTTGAGGAGGGGATTCTCGCGGGGTACCCTGTGGTTGATGTGCGGGTGATCCTGTGCGACGGTTCATATCATCCGGTTGATTCTTCGGATATCGCTTTTCAGATCGCCGGATCCATGGCCTTTAAGAAAGCACTTGAAACCGCAGGAAGCGTTCTGCTTGAACCTATCATGATCGTCGATATCGTTGTACCCAGTGAGTTTATGGGTCAGATCACCGGCGATATCAATTCACGCCGCGGCCATGTTATGGGCATGGAGGTTAAAGGGAAAAACGAAGCGGTAAAAGCGAAAATCCCGCTTGCGGAGATGTTTAAATATGCTTCTGATTTACGTTCGGTCACCGGCGGGAGGGGTAGTTACTCGATGACGTTTTCCCATTACGAAGTTGTTCCGGCGCGCATCATGCAGGGAGTTATCGCTGACGCCAAGAAAGAAACTGAGAGCGAGAAGGTACATCAGGAAGTATGAAAATAGCGACATTAGGGTTAGATATACAGCCGGGTAAAAGCAAATATTCCTGTGAATGTTTTGAGAAGTTGGTGAAGAAGTTTTCTCCCAAGAAGGTTTCTCCGTACACGGTTGAATTTATCGGAGAGGACCTTGAGAAGGCTGACGCCATTGTTTTTGATACAAACCGCAGGCTTGACTTCGTTCTGCTTGATTTAGAGAAAATTGAAACCCGGCTTTCTCGCGCTGATGACGAGCGTGAGCGTGCCCTGCTCGTAAAAGCGCAAGGGTTTCTTGAAAAGGAGCATTTGCTCTGCGATTGCGATTTCAGCGATGATGAAAAAGCATTCTTGAAGGTGCTCGCGCCCCTGAGCTATAAGCCATCTCTGGCGAGCGCGTCCGGTGCTGACATGAACGCTCTCATTGAGCAGGTTTTGGCAAAAGCGAAAGTTTTGCTTTTTTTTACTGCCGGAGAAAAAGAGGTGCATGCCTGGGATATACGACAGGGCAGTACTATTATCGAGGCAGCAGGAAGGATCCATAGCGACCTGGCGCGGGGATTCATTAAGGGTGAAGTGATACGCTGCGCAGATCTTGATAGTTTCTTTAATCTGGCAGAAGCTCGAGCCCGCGGGTTTGCCAAGATCGTTGAGCGCACCTATATCATGGAGCCCGGAAATATTATCGAGATAAAATTCAGCGTCTAGAAACGCGAATTATCGCGAATTTTAGAAGAACGCTAATTGCCGCTAATGAAAAATATTAGGGTGTGTTAGTGTAATCGGTGATCATATGTTAAAAATACGAAGAGTCATAATTAGTGTGTGGGACAAGAAGGGTCTTCCGGAGCTTGCAAAAAAACTTGCCGAGTTTAACGCCGAAATCATTTCAACGGGTAAAACCGCGGCAATGCTCCGGCGCGAAGGGCTTACCATCAAGGATGTCTCGGCGGTAACGTCATTTCCTGAGATACTGGGTGGCCGGGTAAAAACGTTGCATCCGAAAATATTCGGGGGGATCCTCGCTAATAAAAGGCATCCTTTACATATGGAGGAAATCAAGGCGCTTTCTATTGAGCCGTTTGATATGGTTGTGGTTAATTTTTATCCATTCAAAGAAAGGCTCAAAGAACGTTCTACCCTCGAAGAGATGATCGAATATATTGACGTCGGCGGTCCGAGTATGCTGCGCGCCGCGGCGAAAAACTTCAGGAATGTCGCCTGTGTCAGTTCTCCGGTGCAGTATAAAATGATCATTGAAGAGCTGGCCAAAAACAAGGGATTTCTTTCGGAGGAAACTCTGAAGGTTCTTGCGCAGGAAGTATTTTTCTCTACTAAAGAATACGATAACGCGATTTACGGCTATTTGGCGGGCAAAGAGCTCATGAGTCTGGATATGGAAAAAATCGCCGGGCTTCGCTATGGTGAAAATCCGCATCAGAAAGGAAGTTTGTATAAAGCAACGGGGGCCGGAAATCTTTCCTATCGCCAGATTCAAGGGAAAGAAGTATCGTTTAACAATCTGCTTGATCTTGACGCAGCGGTTTCCATGGTCAGGGATTGTAACGAGCCGGCCGCGGCAATCGTTAAACACGCTTCCCTGTGTGGTATGGGCGTGGACAAGAAGCTCTGCCACGCGTATCGCAAGGCCTATCTGACCGACACGCTATCAAGCTTCGGCGGTATTATCAGCGTGAATCGCAAAGTCGACAAAGAGACGGCGCGCGAGATCATCAAGAGTGAATTTAAAGAGGGTGTTATTGCGCCTTCGTATTCCAAAGAGGCGCTAAAAATGTTTTCGGTGAAGAAAAATTTTGTAGTACTCGAAGCTGATCTTGAAACATGGACTCCCGCAGAACGTGAAATACGCACTACATTTTTCGGTTATTTAGTGCAGGATCGCGACGCCTTAACCATCGATAAGAATACGCTTCGAGTCGTAACCAAGAAAAAACCTTCAGCGCGAGAATTGAAGGATTTGCTGTTTGCGTGGAAGGTGGCAAAGTTTGTGCGTTCCAACGCTATTGTCGTCGCGCGCAATCAGGCCGTGCTTGGTATTGGCGGCGGACAACCTTCCCGGGTGGGCGCGGCTAAAATAGCGCTTGCGCACACCGGAGCTGCCCGCGGCGCCGTGCTTGCCTCAGATGGATTTTTCCCCAAAGAAGACTCCATTAAACTTGCCTATCGTAAAGGAATCCGCGCAATTATCTCACCTGGCGGCTCCATTAAAGATAAAGATATCATTAAGCTTTGTGACAGTCTTGGCGTGTGCATGCTCTTTACCGGAATCCGCCATTTCCGCCATTGATCCGGTTTGATGGCATACTACTCCGTACGAACCGGTGTTTCCGCGAAGCTCTCTACAAGTCACCACGCAATGAGCGATTACCTTCAGGCCACTGCATACCTTGACTCTTTTGTTGATTATGAACAAAAAGTCTTCTTTCCGTATCGACACACGTTTAAGCTTGTGCGGGTACATGCACTCATACACACACTCGCTATTGCGATTGAGAAGTTGGCGGTGTTGCATATCGCCGGCACCAAAGGTAAGGGTTCTACCGCGGCTTTCTGCGCGTATATGCTTGCTTCAACGGGAGCCCGTGTTGGCCTTTACACGTCACCACATTTTTTTGATTTCCGCGAACGCATCCAAATCCTAAAAAGAGCGGAACATGAAGGACGAGGGGTGAAGGATGGGGGAGGGGCAGTCCATAGTCCACAGTCCATAGTCCACAGTGCTCAGGGAGACAAAATCATCCCGCACTGTCGTACGGATGCAATGCACAGCACGAAGGATGAGGGTCGAAAAGAGATCGTAAGCGAAATGATTACGCAGCGCGAGGTGGTACGGCTTGTAAGAGAAATGCAACCGGCCCTTGAGCGTCTTCGGCACAATCCGCAGCTTGGCAAGCTTAGCTTTTTTGAGGTTTATACCGCGCTTGCCTTTATGTATTTTCTCGAGAAAAAAGTCGATTACGTGGTCCTTGAGACCGGGCTTGGCGGCAGGCTTGATGCGACCAATGTGGCAAGGCCCCTTATCAGCATTATTACACGCATTGGGCTTGATCATACTGATAAGCTTGGCGCAACCCTCGCGCGTATCGCATATGAAAAAGCCGGCATTATCAAGCGGAATACTCCTCTTGTGTCAGCTCCCCAGAGCGCCACGGTTACCTCATTACTGGAACAGCGTGCCCGCGCTTTGGGCGCGCCGCTTTTTATGTGCGCCCGCGATTTTCATGCCTCAAACGTCACCTATCATAAAAACCTGACCACATTTGATTTTTCTTTCGGCACAAACAGAATGCCGCGATGTGCCATAGCGCTTGCGGGATCGCACCAGGTAGAAAATGCCGGCCTTGCGCTTGCGGCGATCGAGCTCCTGCGGCGTAAACGATTGTCGACCGGTGATGATGCGGTGAAAGCAGGTTTACGCGCGGCCTATATAGCAGGACGCTTCGAGATCCTGCGCCGCCGGCCCCTGGTGGTAGGCGATATTGCGCATAATCCGCTTGCATTCGAAACCCTGAGTAAAAATCTTAAGCTCTATTTTCCCGATCGGAACATCATACTTATTTTTGCCGCGTCGCGCGATAAAGACGTTCGGAACATGATCAATAAAATAAAATCGCGGCACATCATACTTACGTCTTTTGACAATCCGCGCTCATATGCGCCCCTGGAGATTAAGGCGCTTTGCCAACGTAAGGATGCGTGTTGTGTTTCATCGGTGGCCCATGCGTACCCGGTGGCCGCCCGCATCGCCGATAGCCATTCCTTAATTCTTATCAGTGGCTCACTTTTTCTGGTCGCGGAAGCAAAAAAATTTCTCACATCAGTGGTATAAATATTATGAGGATTAAAGATTATAACAGTAATGAAACGATTGCCGCGATCGCCACAGCGCCGGTTGCTTCGGCGCTTGGGGTGATTAAGATATCAGGCGCTCAGGCTTTACGTATCGTTTCGCAGGTATTTCGGCCCAAGCGCGCCAAGGATATTAGAAAAGCAAAAACGTATACTCTCCATTACGGCTGGATCGTTAAGCCGCAAAGAACGCCGCGTGGCGTTGGCAATACACAGACCATTATTGATGAGGTCCTGCTTGCCCTGATGCGTAAACCCCATTCATATACCGGTGAGGATGTCGTTGAGATCTCATCGCACGGAGGGCAGGTTGCGCTCAACGCGATCCTTGAAGTTCTTCTTGCCGCGGGCTGCCGCGTGGCGTTGCCGGGTGAGTTTACATACCGAGCGTTACGTTCGGGCCGTGTTGATCTTTTGCAAGCCGAAAGTATTCTTGATATTGTTAACGCGCGCAACCAGGCCGGCCTTGTGTGTGCGGGCAGACAGTTACGCGGCCAGGCGTCAACCCGGCTCGCGCATTTTAAGGAAGCGTTACGAGACGTGTTTGCTCAAACCGAAGCTGCGCTCTCATTTCCGGAAGACCATGTGTCGATCAAGGGAGCTGTGCTCGAGGGCCAGGTGCGTAAACTTGCCCGCGAGGCTCGCCGGTTACTGGTAGAAAGTGATTGCGGCAGAGTGTTCCAGGATGGGATTCGCTGTGTGATTTGTGGCAAGACCAATGCCGGGAAGTCGACCCTTTTTAATTGCCTGATGCGCGAGGAGCGTGTTATTGTAAGTCGAATTCCCGGTACCACGCGCGATGTGATCGAAGAGACGATTAACATACGCGGCGTACCCTTGCGCATATGCGATACTGCGGGGATCCTAGAACCACGTGATCTTTTGGATAGAAAAGCAATCGAGAAGACTTCTCGTGCTTTTGAGGAAGCGGATTTAGTTATTGTGGTGCTGGATACAACCCGTACACTTTCGCGCGATGATTATATCATTCTTGATAAACTACGTTTACGTCCCCAGAAGAAAGCGATCTTAGTTGCCAATAAGAGCGATGTGGGCCGGCGCTTGAGCCTTGATCGGAAATTTAAGACACTGGGGACCCCTGTCGCGGTCAGCGCGTTGCGCAACACCGGTATCGGGCAGCTTGAAAAAGCGATTGTGCGTGCCGTCTATCAAGGCATTGCGCAGCATCGGGATAGTATTTTTTTAAACCAATTTCAGCGAAAGATATTACGCGGTATCCGGGATACGCTCGATACTCTCAGGTCCGCTGGAGCAGGCAATTCTCTTGATTTCGTTAACTTCTCGCTGCGGGAGTGCCTGGATGATATCGGGAAAATATGCGGAGAAGTTTTCTCGGAGGATGTGCTTGAGAGTATCTTTAGTAAGTTTTGTATTGGCAAGTAGACGCTAATCGCCGCTAATTTTTAAGAACGCTAATGTCCGCTAATCAGAAGAGATCAATGAGCACAGATGTCTTTGATCTGGTGGCGTTATTTTTTATATTCGCGTAAATTAGCGTTTTTGATTCGCGGTAATTCGCGTAAAAGGGGGGTAACCATGGACAAAACAAAAATCGAAAAAGGAATGCGGATGGTACTTGAGGGGTTAGGGGCTGATCTAACAAAGAAAGATATTGCGGTTACACCCGGTCGCGTTGCCGCGATGTATGAGGAGATTTTAAGCGGACAAGAGGTGCGCCCTGAGGATGAGCTCCAAGTCGTGCTCCAGCAGAAGCATGATGAGATCATTCTTCTTAAAGATATCCCGCTGTATTCGATGTGCGAACATCATCTGCTTCCCTTTATCGGTAAAGCCTTTGTTGCGTATATTCCGGATAAGCGGATTACGGGTTTAAGTAAAATCGCCCGGGTTGTAGATATTTTGGCTCGGCGCTTGCAGGTGCAGGAGCGTCTGACTACCGAGATCGCTGATGTCATCATGAAAAAGCTTAAACCGCGGGGTGTCATGGTGGTAATCGAAGCCGAACACCTGTGTATGTCTATGCGCGGCGTAAAAAAGCCAGGGACCCTTACGACAACATCAGTGGTGCGCGGGGTTTTCCGGACTAACTCTAAAACTCGCCAAGAGGCGCTCAGTCTTATTAAATCATAAATGTCCTGTATCACGTTACAGGTATCAAGTATCACGTTTTCATTCAATCGTTGTCTTTTGACGTGTTACCTGATACGTGGACCGGTTTCCTGTCGACATTTTTCCCGTTTCAAGCGTCTAATACGTAAAGGGGGTGCTTACGATGAAGAAAACGCTTATTTTACTCATCATGGTTGGGTTAGGTATAAGTCTGGTTATGACGCCGGCCGTGTTCGTACAAGGAAAGGATCGTCGAAACGGTAACGGGGGTATGAGGAAAGCGGTTCTTTTTGAGATGCTTTCGGAGAATGAGAAGAAAGAGCTTCTCCAGTTACGTGAAACCGATAAGGATAAATTTAGAGAGGCCTGCCGCGTCAAGCTTTCGGCAAAGAAAAAGGAGCTTGATGCGCTAAAAGAAAGCAATCCGGAGGAATTTAAGAAGGTAATGCTTTCGATGCGTACACGTATGCGCCAACGGTTGGCAGAACTTGCCAAGAAGAATCCCGAGAAATATGCCCAGATCCAGAAGCGCAGGCTCGAACGGCTAAACCAAGAGCTCATTTATTTGCGAACGGATTATCCGAACGAATATCAGGCGTTGATGAAGCGCGTAGAGCAGGAAGCCGGCGCTACGAAAAAAGAGCAGAACGCGCAGGACGCTCAATCGATTTCCGTGGATACGGGCGACATTTTCTAAATCGGCGCGCAGAAATCCCCGAACGGTAGCTCTTCAGAGCACCCAGAACGGTAGCTCTTCAGAGCACCCAGAGGGGTAGCTCTTCGGAGCACCCCGTAGGGTAGCTGGCCAGAGTGCTCCTGAGGGAGTGAGCTCGCTTAAGAGAGATGCATTGTGTGAGCTTCTCGATCACACACGGAGCTTATGCTTAAATATAAAGAAGAAGAGCTTGCGCAGTTGGTAGGTGCGTTTTCTTCGGGCGATGAGGCAGCAGGGGATCGGCTCCTGCGCCTGATCCATGGGGACATTTTCAATATCGCCTATCGCTACGTAGGAAATCATGAGGATGCCAAGGATGTTTTACAGGAGGTTTTCGTCAAGATTTACCGTCGAGTCTCGTCGTTCCGTAATGCCTCTAAGTTTTCAACCTGGCTTTTCAGGGTAACGGCGAACACGGCACTTGATTTCCTGAGGGCACGATCTCGCGTGTATGCGCTCGATGCGCGCGCGCTTGAAGATACGCGTCTTATGCGTAAGCTTGATACGCCTGACGTGCGCCTGCATATGATCAGGGAAGCGCTGGTTAAGCTCTCAGAACGGCAGAAGAATGTTTTTATCTTAAAACATTATCAGGGTTTGACCATTGATGAGATCAGTCGGGTTTTTGGCTGTTCGCCAAGCAGTGTCAAGACGCATCTGGGTCGGGCAGTTGAGAGTTTGCAGAGAAAGTTGGAGGTCAAATGAGATGGTCCAACAGGGCATCCTGGAGGTAGTTGAATTAGTCCCATAATTTCAACCTATAAATGACCCTGCTCAATTTCTGCGAAATTGAGCAAATCACGAATGAAGGAAATTATGGGGTCAATTCGACTAAGCGTTTTTCTTCGCCTGCAGTTTAAGAAAAACGCAAGTCTCATTGAAGGAGGAGTTATGAAGTGTCCAGCTAAAAAAGAATGGGTTCTTTTCTATTACCGGGAAGAGCCGCACGGTCAACGTGACGTGTTCAGCGAGCATCTTAATTCTTGCGCGGCTTGTCGCAGGCTCTATGAAGGTATAACGTTGAGCCTGGGTAGCGTTGATACGCAACAGCCCCTCCTTGGCGCTGAAGAATTAAACGAGATCATTACAGCGGCGCGGGCCCGCGCGTACCGGCCGGCCCGGGAGCCTTTACGTTCGAGTGTCTTACGGGTCCTCGACGGTGTTTTACGGGGATTTTTCCTCAAGCCACAGCTTGCGTTTATCGGCCTGGTTCTTCTTGTCGCGGTAAGCCTCGTCAGTATGCGCGCTGGGCGTCTGGGGCGCATACAGGAAGGCATTATTGATGTTGAGCTTGAGCTTGCTTTTGAGGACGATACAAACAGGGCGATTGATGATGGATTGGATACGGTAGTTACTGAATTCGCCTCCAGGCGTCCCCCTCCGCCACTGCTTGTTTAAAGGATATCGTTCCAATCGCCGACGACATTGAGCTCTTGATAGACACAAGAAGGGAGTTCATGGAGGAACATAGAGGCGCGAGAGATAATCGCACCGTTTTTGAATGTATACTTTGTTTCAGGGTAACTGATGTAGAGTAGGTTCTTTGCCCTGGTCACCGCAACATACAAGAGTCGCCGCTCTTCTTCCATATCTTTGCTTGAGCCCAACGCCCGCGGATGCGGGAACTCGTAATCGCTAAACCCAATAATAAATACAGCTTCCCATTCAAGGCCCTTGGCCTGATGAATTGTTGAGAGCACCAAAACTTCATCGCGGCTCGCGGCGCCCAGGCGCGTTTCTCCCTTGAAGTCTTCGTATGCGTTTAATTCAAAGATAAAACGCCGTATGGTGGGATAATCGCGAGCCATCTTGGCGAGCTCCTCAAGATCACCGATACGCTCATCGGGATTATCAAAGGTGAGATAGCAGTAATCTTTGTAGGTTTCAAGGATGATGCGTATCGTCTCCTGCGGGTTTTGGGTCGCAGCGAGCTTGGTAAAAAGCGCCGCAAATTCGCGGAAACCTTCAGTGGTGCGTTTAGGGAGTTCTCGCCCCGCTTCATCGAGCGGTCTTTTATCTTTACCTATTTTTTCCCATATTTTATGAGCGAAGCTTCTTCCGATGCCTTTATGCAGGCAGAGGGCGCGTTTATAGGAGAGCTCATCATCGGGGTTGATGAGTATCTTTAAGTAGGACATGGTATCCTTGATGTGCGCTTGCTCAAAAAACTTAACACCGCCGCGTACGACATAGGGGATATTGCGTTTTAAGAGTTCAATTTCAAGCTCTAACGCCTGGAAGTGGGAACGGAACAGTACCGCGATTTCTTTAAGAGGAATGCCTTCCGCGGTAAGCTCCATGATCCGCTGCGAAACAAATTTTGCCTGCTGGTAGACGTCTTTTGTTTTAACGACGGTTGGCGTCTCATTTTCTTTTTTAACCGCGGAAAGTTTTTTCGGGAATTGATTGATGTTATTCGTGATGATCTCGTTGGCGAGTGTAAGCACTTCGGGGCTTGAACGGTAATTAAGCTCAAGTTTGAATATCTTTGCTCCCTCGAAGGTTTTGGGAAAATCGAGGAGGTTATCGATTTCTGCGGCCCGGAATGAATAGATCGATTGCGCATCATCACCGACGACCAGGATGTTCTTATGATACGATGAAAGCCTTTTTAAGATTTCAAACTGCATCCGGTTTGTATCCTGATACTCGTCGACCATGATGTAGTGGAATTGCCTGCTGTAGGCCGCACAGAGTTCCGGGTCATCAAGGAGCATAAGCCAGTTGGTCAGCAAGTCGTCGAAGTCCATAACGTTCGTTTCTTTCTTTTTCTTCCGGTAAAGCGCGAGCACTTTTTTTATCTGAGGGGCGAACTCTTCGGTGTGAGGATAGAAACGTGAGATCGTTTCATCAATGCTTTTTTGCGCGTTGGCGGCCAGGCTCGCAATATTGGAAACGACATCTTTTTTGGGAAAGAGGCGTGTTTGCTTCAGATACCCAAGATCTTCAATACAGTCTTCAAGCAGGCCCTTGGCATCATCCTTGTCGACAATGGTAAAATTAGGCGAATAACCGAGGCGGTGCGCTTCGCGCCGCAGGATCACGTTGCCGATATGGTGGAATGTTCCGGCCCAGAGGCTGGTGAGTGATGAATGCAGCACCATTTCCGCGCGGTGGATCATTTCTTTGGAGGCTTTGTTGGTAAAGGTGACCAGGAGTACATTCTGCGCAGGTATTCCTTTTGAAAGGAGGTAGGCCAGCCGGTAAATCAGCACGCGAGTTTTACCGCTTCCGGCGCCGGCAAGCACGAGACTGGGGCCATCGGCCTCTTTGATTACGCGTAACTGCTGGGGGTTGAGTTTTTCTTCGTAATCAATCGCTGCGTATCCTGAAAATGGGTGGAGTTTATAATTTTCCATGGCGTATGGATTCCTAGCCTTTTTGCAACAGGCACTATCTTAACAGAGAATTTTAAAAAAGCTAGATTTAGGAGAAACAGCGTTTAGCGATTAGCGTATAGTAAGGAATATGGGTTTATTCTCTCTTGTTTTTGACTAAGCGCTACACGCTAGCCGCTATACGCTTCTATAGGGATTTGCAAAACAAAATCTTGCTGCTATGATGATGTTCTATGAAAACGCAGCGTGAATGTATCCCGTGTTTTTTTAGACAAATAGAACATACAAGCGACTTAGTCGGGCTTTCGGCGAAGCAGCGATATAAGCTTTTTATGCGTTTAAGTGACGAAGTGCTTGCGTTTGATTTTAATAATCCGCCGATTGTCTTTGGTAAGATTATTTATAACGCGGTTAGCCGCGCCTGCGGCAGGCGTGATATTTTTGCGGCAGAGAAAGTGGCGGTAGAACGCTATCTTACCGGCGCGACCAAGGTTATTGAAGACTTTCTTGTGGCCAGCGGCGATCCGTTATATCAGGCGGCAAAACTCTCCTGCGCTGCGAACGCAATTGACTTCGGCGCAGGCAGAAGACCCGATATTCCGGGCCTGATGCGAACGCTTACGCATCTTCGTTTGCGCGTCGATCATTATAATTATTTTCTTAAGAAGTTGAAGAGCGCGCGTGTTGTCCTTTTTGTTGCTGATAACTGCGGAGAGGCGGTTTTTGATAAGTTTTTTATTAGCCAGATCAGGCGCGCGAATCCCGCGATTGAGGTTTTCTTTGCCGTGCGCTCTGGGCCGATCATTAATGATGTGGTGCTCTCGGACGCGCGGCGTATCGGGCTTGAAACGGTTGCGACGGTTCTCTCAAGCGGTTGTGATTATCCGGGCCTGATACTTTCAAAAACATCCGTGCGGTTTAGGCGTATCTACGGGCGCGCCGACATTATTGTTAGTAAAGGCCAGGGCAATTTTGAGTCATTTGCCGGGACCAAAGACATTTTTTACCTCTTTAAAGTTAAATGTCCGGCTGTCAGTAAGGTGTTGGGGCTTACGCTCGGCAGTTTGCTTTTCCTGTATAATAAAGAGAGCCATGTCGGTTGATTTGATTTTATACCTATCTCTATGATATAATCATTGCTATCGTACGTCCGTAGTCAATTCTCCCCAGCACTTTATGATACTCAATATAGCGCTTATCTTTATTTTTATTACGTTTTCGGCTTTTTTTTCTGCCGCCGAAACCGCCATTTTTTCATTAAGCAATCTACGCCTGCGTCGTCTTGAAGCAAAATTTCGCAACGCGCATGTCGTCCGTAGCCTGCTTAATCGGCCCACCCGTACGCTCTCAACGATTGTTTCAGGAAATATGCTCGTTAATATCGGGCTTTCATCCCTTCTGACGGCGATCTGTGTTCCCTTGTTCGGGAATAAGGGTCTGTTTCTGGCGATCCTCATAAGCGGAACGCTGATACTCTTCCTGGGAGAGATTTTTCCAAAAACTATTTCAATTTATCTTGCGGAGCGGGTTTCTATTTTCTCGGCACCCGCGCTGTTGTTCTTTTCAAAACTTCTTGCGCCCCTGGTGTTTTTAGTGGTAAAAATTGTCGATTTTTTTTCTTCGTTCCTTCCCCGCAGGCAGAAACCGCAAACACTTTCAGGGGATGAGCTTAAGACGGCTCTTTTGTTGAGCAGGCGAGCCGGCTATATCAGCGCCAGCGAAGAAGGGATGATCAATTACGTTCTCGAATTTAAGGATACCTGGGTCAGTGAGATTGTTACGCCGCGTATTGAAGTGCACGGTATCGACACGACGGTATCGCGTACCGAGGTGGTTAAGATTTTAAAAGAGACCAAGCATTCAAAGCTCCCGGTGTACGAAGGCTCACTTGATAATATTGTCGGTGTTATCTACGCCAAGGATGTTTTTTTGAATCCCGGCAGGGATTACCATGAGTTGTTGCGTGAGCCAATTTTAGTTCCGGAAAGCAAACGCATCGATGATCTTCTCAAGGTTTTTCTCGAGAATAATGAACGCATTGCGGTTGTGGTTGACGAGTACGGCGGTACAACCGGCGTGGTGACGCTTGAGGATATTGAAGAAGAGATTTTCGGAGAAATATATGATGAATTTGAAACGCCCAAAGAATATATCGAAAAGGTTGCCGAGTATACCTACCGCGTAGGAGGAAAAGCACCCGTTAAGACTGTCAACTTAGAGCTCAAGCTTGACCTGCCGCAGGCAGAGAATACTCTCGCGGGCTTTTTGCTTTCCTATATAGGAAAGATACCGCGCGCGGGCGAGCAATGTGTATTTAACAATATTAAGTTTACTATAGAGAAAGCAACGGCGAAAAAAATTACAAGTGTCATTATTGCGGTGAGCCATGAATAGCATGTATTTATTGGCAGCGCTCTTTTTGATGGGGTTGCAGGCGTTCTTTTGCGCCAGTGAAATTAGTTTTATTTCTTCAAATCCTCTGAGTCTTCATCACCGGGAAGCTCAGGGCAACAAAAACGCGGGCAAGGTGTATCGTCTCTTGCAGGCGCCGGAAAAGTTTCTGGCGACAATGTTGGTCGGTATTAACCTATCGCTGGTATTAAGTTCGAGTTTCCTTACCTTTTTTCTTATCGGGGAGGGAATTGAGGGAAGTAGTTTCTGGGCGACGGTGTTCTGTACGCCGATGATAGTTATTTTTGCTGAGCTTATCCCGAAAAATATCGGCAGGTATTTCAAGGAAGATTTTAGCTGCGCAACGGTTGAGATCATCGTGTTCTTCGAACGGCTCTTCGCGCCGGCCTTTCGCACGATTGAAATTATGAGCAGGGCGCTGATTGTTATGTTTGTCGGTAAAGTCCGCCGCCGTTCATTGTTTGTTGCCAAAGAAGAGATACAGCTGCTTGTCAGGGAAGCGCAGGAGACAGGGAGTCTTGATAAAGGGGAGAAGGAAGCGATTGATGAGGTTTTTGCATTCACCAAAAGTAGAATCAAAGATTCATGCGTAACCATCGATCGCGTGGTTGTTGCCCGTTATGGAGATACCTACGAAAAAATTATGGGCCTGGTGCGCGCTACGCGTATCACGCGCTTCCCGGTTTTAAAACGCGAAGAGATTATCGGGTATATCAATGTTTATGATCTATTCTATAACAGCACAAGCGACTGGCATGCGTTTATCAGGCCGATTGCCCGCGTGAGTTCCAACCAGAATCTTTATGATGTGTTTGTACGCCTGAAAGAAAGAAAAGAAAATATTGCGGTCGTCTTTCGCGGAAAACGCGTTTATGGTATTATCACCTTCCAGGATGTAATCAAAGAGATCGTCTCTTCCATCATTAAAATTTAATGAGGCCAGCGTTTTTTCAAGCGACTGAAAGGAGTGCAGGAAAAATGCTAGGCCGAATTATCCCGGCGTTGTTTTCTACGCCGGGATTTCTTTTGGTGCGCCCGGCAGGGCGCATTTACTTGAGGGTGCAAGTCCCTTACAGGCCTGATAGGAGGAACTGTTAGCTGGACGGCAAGGGTGTCTATCGTGAGGTAGGATCTGAAGGAAGCCGCAGGCAAAGCGCTGGCCCGACGA
>JBDRAN010000060.1:0-10916 GCA_043823745.1 Candidatus Omnitrophota bacterium
CGCTTCGCAAAAGCGAAGATGCGGAAGCTACCGGGGAAATCCATTTTTTAAAAGAACATTTACCAATTGCCCGCCACACCTTCGTGTGGCGAGGTCTCGCGCTTCGCAAAAGCGAAGATGCGGAAGCTACCGGGGATTAGCAACTTTTAGGTTTTTGAAGTTTGCAGCAGCAAACGAACAAAAACCTTAGAGTTGGTTATCTCGATACGCTCTTCGTAGATTTCGAAGAAATATACGAAGTATTCAGGCGTGTCGAGGAAGCTAGTTTTAAAAGAGCATATCCCTCGCCTCATCGAGGCAATCGAATTTCTTTGAAATTCTTTATGCCGAGGCTCGGGACAATTCGACTAAGTGTTTTTCGCAGAAAAACACAAGTCTCATTGAGGCGCAATTATACCGTACGGGGCATTGCCCGTCAAGTAACCACTTTTTTATCAAGCAGGGCTTTGCCCAGGGTCGCGGAATCGATATATTCGATCTGGGTGCCGAGCGGAATACCTATTGCAAGGCGAAAGATCTTTAGCTTATAAGGAGATAATTTATGGACTAAATATTGCGCGGTCAACTCTCCGTCGTTGTCAGGGTCGGTTGAGATGATCACTTCTTTGATCTCGCCCTTGTTCATACGGTTAATGAGCTTTCCGATATTTAAATCGTCGCCGTCAATACCCTCAAGCGGTGAGACAGAACCAAGCAAAACATAGTAAAGGCCGTCATATTGCCCTGTTTTCTCGATAGCCAAAACATCTTTGGGCTCCTCTACAATACAGAGCACGTCACGTTCTCGTTTGGGATTCGCGCATATCGCGCACATATCATCCGTTGAGAAACTGTTGCACAACGTGCATGGCTTTATGTACTGCTGCACCCCTTCGATGTGCCGGGCTAAGTCCTTGACGTCTTGCGCAGGCATTTTGAGTATATGAAACGCTATGCGCTCGGCGCTCCGGCGGCCAACGCCGGGAAACTGGGATAAGTGTTCGACTAATTCGTTGAATATTTTGGGCAATCCCATATACGCTAATTACCGCTAATTTAGAAACGCTAATTTCCGCTAACCTAACGCTAATTCTCGCGAATTTAAAGGAACGCAAATTACCGAGAATGATAACAGGTTACATCACCCATCGGCCCATGTTCGAGCGAGCAACGCGAGCGGACGTCCCACGTCCAACGCTCCACATCCCACCCTATCAACTCTCCGTGTGAAACGTTCCGCCAAACGTATCTAAAAGATCGTTCATAAAATCATTATCCGCATGGGCGCCGGATGACTGCTGACCGTTCCGGTTTTCAGCCTGCGCGCTAAATTGGTCATGAGGCATAACCTGCGTGGGGCTTTGCACGTCATCGGAAATAATAAACTTGACCCCGACCGGACGGCCGAGAACGCCGGAAAGAATTTCTTCGATAAAACGGACATTTTTATTGCCTTCAACGATCTCTTTATGGAAATAATCCCTTTTTGCGAACGCAATCGTCACGACTGCACCTGCTGACGTGTGCGGCTCAGCCAGCATAAGATGCGATGCGATCGCAGCGCGCTTTTTCTGCATATCAGAAAGTATTTCTTTCCATTTTTCCTTAACTTCGACAATAAGAACATCGTCATTGGCGCACGCCACGCCGACATCTTTCGGCGCGCGCGGGGTACTATTTTTTTGGGCATCCTCCTCTTCTTCAAAATGCGCGTCAATTTCTTTGTGCGCTTGCGTAATACGAGAGAACGATTTTTTGAGCTCCGGAACTGCCGGAGGCGGAACGGGAGCTTTAGGGATAGCCGCGGCATCAGGCGCAATCTCTTGACGCTGGGGCGGACATATAAACTTAATGAACGCGAGCTCAAGGGGGATCCTCGCGGTATTAAGCCTTTGAGAGAGCTCGCGAACCTTGATTAAGGAATCAATAATATTCAGAATAGCTCCTGTTTGGGCTCCCGCGGCAAGCTTGAGAAGATATTCTTTTGTTTGCGGCACAATACCGGCAATCCGCTCAAAACTCTTGGGGCTCACCTTCGCCAGCAGCAAATTGCGCGCGTGCTCCATTAACGCAACACTGAAAGTACCCAAATCTTTGCCGTTATTAACCATGGTGTCAATTAATGCGATTGCCGCATCTACGTCTTTTGTAAAAAGATACTCAAGGGCGCTATTTAAACTTGTCTCATCGACAATACCCAAAAACGATAAGATATCCTGGTTGGAGCCTTCCTGCAGCACAACCGGAACCAGCTGATCAAGCAATGATTCTGCATCCCGGATGCTCCCTTCGGCTGCCCGGGCGACCGCGTACAGCAAGGTATCCTCGATCTTTAATTTCTCCTGGCGGGCGATATCCTTAAGTTTACGGACAATCAGCTCCAGCGATACAAGGTTAAACTGAAATTTCTGACAACGCGATTGTATGGTTGGCAAAACTTTGTGGATATGCGTGGTCGCGAAGATAAACTTTACATGCGCCGGCGGCTCCTCCAACGTTTTAAGAAGCGCGTTGAACGCGTCCTGTGAAAGCATATGCACTTCGTCTATGATATAAATTTTATAGCGGGAATAGGTCGGGGACAGGCTTACGTTTTCCCGCAAGACCCGCATCTCATCAATCCCCCTGTTGGAGGCGGCGTCAATTTCAATAACATCAAGCGGGGTACCTTTGGCGATTTCAATGCAGCTTATGCATTTGCCGCAAGGCGCGACCGTGGGGCCCTGGAAACAGTTAAGTGCCGTAGCGAAAATACGCGCCAGTGAAGTCTTGCCGACTCCGCGCGGACCGCTAAAGATGTAGGCATGATGTACATGCTTCTTTGCGATAGCGGTCGAAAGCGAGACAACGACGCTATCCTGTCCGATAACTTCATCAAATTTTTTAGGCCGGTATTTTAACGCGAACGCGCGATATTCCATTTACATACCCGGTGATTTTAATTTTGACTCTAAGATAGTAATAAGTATTTCGACGTCCAAGTTTTTCGTATCGCGGATCGCATTCTCAAAGTTAACAACCCGTTCCTGCTTCTCAAGAAAATTACCGATGTCCGCCGCGATACGCAGGGCATCCTCAACAACGCCATGAACCTTGAAAAGCTCATCAAGGGAAAGCTCTTTATTCTCGTAGGCTCCGATCGAGGCTTCAAGCCTTTTAAACTCATCAACCCATTCCTGAAAACTATTTTCCATACCGGTATAGCCCTCGGCGTCACCGACAATCCAGAGGCGCATATACTGAATATCTTCAGCCCCCAAAGCCTCGCCGCTTTTAAGTTTCTTGATCGCGTTTTTAAGCTCCATCGAACTTACCGCTTGCGCCTGTTCGCGGGCCTGTGATTTTGCCTCGCTTAAGAGGCTGGCGATCATCATAAAATTTTCCGAAACCATACTGCTACTTGCCTTACGCATTTTCTCGGTAATGCCGTTTAAAAAATTCATGCAACCTCCTCATGTATAAACTACATTGCTTAAGGATAACACAAAAAACGTTTGAAGCATACTTTTATCCGCAGCCAACGAAATGAGCATTCTTCACTCCTCCGGCTTTAACCCGTCGAACCCCGAAGCTGCTTTTAGTTCCTCGATAAAAACCGGACTAATCTGCTCTTTTGTCTTCATGAGCATCTTAACCGATTGCCAGGCCTCATGATACCGCTTGTTGAAAAAATGCCGTACGGCAAGCCGGTAATTCTTGGCTACAAAGGAGGTCGGGAGAAGCTCAACTTCTTTATCAAGGTCAAGAATCGCTTCGAAGTAATTTTTCTGATTCAAATACGCCACCGCCCGGTTATGGTGAGCATTGATGAAATCCGGGTCTATAGTGATCGCTTTCGTAAACCAAGGAATAGCGTGCTCATAGTCATTCTGACGCACATACACCAAACCGATATTGTTACACGCATGAGGCTGGTTTGAATCAATCTCCAATATCTTTTGATAATCGGCAAGCGCTCCCGCAAAATCCCTGCGCTCAAGAAGTATTTCCGCGCTTCCATAATAGCCCAAAAGAAACATAGGGTTATATTCGGTTGATTTGCGGTAATCAGAGAGCGCCTCGCTAAGATATTCTTTTCGCTCATACGCCCTGCCGCGCTTGTAGTAGGCAAGCGCGTAATCCTTTTTTGGCTTTGACTGCGCCATGCCTTCGATAGCTTTGCTAAAAGCAGTTATCGCGCCATCAAGGTCATCCATGGTGAGGCACTGGTTACCGTCTCTAACATAGCTTTCGATCTCTTCTTCAGGGATGATTGATTTGATAGGAAACGCGGTTACGGCGATACCAAGAAAAATACCGAATAACAATAAAGCACGAGAGCGTACCTTCATGCGTAGATTACATACACTATAGATGCGCGTCCATCTCATCTAAACCACAGCCGTACCAAAATGAGGACCGTGAGCCAGTCATATCAATGAGCCTCATTATTACAAAAAATCATAAAAAAAGCAATGCACTTGTGCCGTCCAGCCACGGGGGGCATCAAGTTCTTCGCGGCAATCAGGTCTTCTTGATGTGACGCTTTGCGCTCTGTAATTTTTCAAGATAGCTATCCTTTTTAAACGCCTCCGTCCACCCTCTCATAACGATCCACCCGCCGAAACGGATCAAGCGATTTCTCCATGGCCTGTACCATGTGTGCCAGCCTAGTTTGAGATTATTTAAAAAGAAAAGCAGGGCGGGAAAAGAAAAAATGCTTACTACCAGCATTACTATATTTCTGAACCGGTACACTCTTCCCATGATCTTTTTAGCGGAAGCCTGCATCTCTTCGGCACTCATAGGCTCATCCGGTTCAAAAAGAGAAAAATTACCGTCATAATACTCCCACCCTATATACTCCAAAGGATACACTCTGTTCTGTTTTGAAGCCGCTTTCTTAATTCCGTACCGGCTAAAGGACCGGGCATCAGGACCTGAATCGTATCTATCCGGGCTTTACTGATAAATGCCCTGAAACGCTTAACGCGCTCGCCTGCTGACATCCTGAAGCTAACACCCTCGGGCATAGGGTAGCCGAAGATGAACATCCCGTGTATCAGGAACCCGGCCTTATGATACAACTTCGTTAAATTCAGCATATCCGCCGAATTAATACGCTTGCTCATCGCTTTTAATTCTTCCTCAATCGGCGATTCATAACCGATGGCGATCATATTGATACCGCACTGACGCATTGCAAGAAGCAGCTCTGCATCTTTAGCCTTATCCAACCGTATCTGAACGCCCAGATCCAATCTGATACCTGTGCTCTTCTGGTAATCCCTGAGCATAGTACAGAATTTTATCGTCTCTTCGCGCTGCTGGCCGAAAAGATCATCAACAATGAAGAATTGCCGAGCGTCTCTTGTTTCAACAAGATAACTTATCTGCTCAAGCAGGCGTTTGGAAGAAGCGTATCGGGGCTTACCTTTAACGGTGCAGAATTCACAATCCATTCCGCACCCTCGTATCCTGGCAACCGGATAGAGTTTGATCTTGGCGTAGCGGACCAAGGAAAAATCAGGTATCGGCAATTTATCAAAATCAAGTTGGGGCTCTCGCGGCGGGGTATAGAACACGTTGCCATTTCTTATATACGCCAGGCCTTTTATCTCGCTTACCTCATTGCCGTGCTCTATAGCCAACAACAACTCTCTGATAGTTTCTTCACCTTCACCGATAACGACATAATCAACTCCCGACGACAACGCTTCAGGAATTGTTTCTTCAACAAAGTGCTGCCCTCCGACGACCGTAATCACACCTTTAGCCTTATAATACGAGGCTATTTTATAAAGACGCGGGATGGTGCTGGTAAGTCCGCCGTAGAGCCCGACAACATCAGCAGGTCTTAGCGACTGCAGGAAATCATTGTCCACCCCTCCGTCTTTGTGCACCGGGCCATGCCGGCGAAGATTATTTTCGTCAATAACCTCGACATCCCATCGGACCATTTCGTGCACGGCCGTAGCAACGCAAACCGGCCCCAAGGCCGTAGTCACGCGAGCTACACGAGAGTAGATATTAAATGCCGGGAAGGCCGGTATAATTACCCTTAGCCGATACCTTTTTTTTGAGTGATCAAACATGACTAGCTCCTTATGGTAGCTATCCGAAGAAATCTAAAAAAGAATACTGATTTGCCATTACCCCATCGACGTCACTTTTTCTTCGGCTTCAATTAACCGGGAAGAAACAAATTTGTCGATGTCTTCTTTTTGCATAAATCCCAAAAGGACCGACTCCGCATCGACAATAGGCAAATAATCCACATTATACTTACCGATGACTTCTTCGGCTTCCAGCAAAGAAGAATCCGGAGATATCTTTCTGGCTATTGCCGGCTCCATAATATCATGAGCGATAACAAGGTTCCCTATTTCGCTGTGCGCAAAAGATTTTCTTATGCTTTCAAGCGTTATAACTCCTTTTAATCTTTTTGCTTTATCCACCACCGGATAGGTGTGGTAGTTGCTTTGGCTAAAAATATTCAATACATCCTTAAGGGGTATATTTTCGTAAACGTACGGGGGATTTTTATCTATTACCTGACTGACGTTTGTTTTACTCAGCACGTCTTCCTCGGTTATGTTCAACCCCACCTCTTGGGCTTTCACGATAGCGTATTTAACACAAGACGGCCCTAACAGCTGAACCACGAACGTAGTGAGGGTCACAATAACAATGATAGAGTTTCCTATCGAGCCCGGAAAGATTTGAGACGCAAGAATAGACAAGCCGATCGCGACACCCGCTTGGCTGAAAAGACAATACGGCAGGTATTTAACTACGGTTTTGGGGGCACCTGAAATTTTTGCGCCTAAAGACGCGCCAAACATTTTACCAAAAGTCCTACCGATAAGATAAATAAAAGCAATCACAATAGCCGTTGTGGTTGTAGCGTGCAAATCGAATTTTGCCCCGACAAGAACAAAAAAGAGTATATAAAACGGTGTCGCAAAACCTGAAACTAATTTAAATACTTCTTTGCTGAGACGCACCTCCTTGTTTATCAGCATAGCCCCCATCGTCATTGCCACCAGAAGCATGTCGATTTTCATGATCAAAGCAGAACCCAGGGCAAAAAGTATACTGCACAAAGAAAAAACTAAGATCTTATCTTTTTCCGCGTATTTTCTAAGAATTTTTACAAGCGCGAGACTAAATATCAATCCGATAACAACCCCCATACCAATTTCGTATAGCGGTCTTGTGATCGCGGAAAAAACGGAAGGATGTGCTCCCAGCATCACTGGAACGATACTGCTTGCGAGCGCAAATAAAATCAACGCTAAGCCGTCATCGAGCGCCACGATCCCTAACACGGTCGTGGTTAATGGGCCGCGGGTCTTGTACTCCCAGAGAACATCGGTAGTCGCTGCGGGCGCGGTAGCGGACGCAATAGCTCCCAAGAGCAAGCCGAGCGCCCAATAATAAGGACTACTTCCAAAGAAAAAGGTGCCTAATGCTCCCACCAGAACAAAGATCACCAGGAACGCGGCCAGGCCTTCCGCCAGCAATATCACCATAAATTGTTTGCCATAGCGTCGAAAAACCTCGCGCTTAAGCTCGCCACCAATCATAAACCCTATAAGCCCCAATGCAAAATAATTAAAAGGCACCAAGGCCTCGATGATATCTTTATTAATAACATTGAATCCCGAGCGCCCAAAGAGAATTCCTGCAATAATATATCCGACAACCTGCGGCACACGCATTTTTTGGAATATGCGCGCGCCCATCATTCCAACAAATAGAATCAAGCCAAGCAAGAACAAAGCGTTCAGGTGAACACTCGATATCTTAGTAAATGTATGCGTTAATAGATCAAACATCTTCTTCCTTACTGAACACGCTTCATTATCGTAAAATTAAGACAATGAAGCGCCGAATGGTATATTTAAATTGCTAAGCCTTTAAAAGTCCTCAGGGTTGATGATAAGATTTCGCTATGTTGATACATTTTAGTAGCGAGCGGCGGACAACCTAAACCAAAAATAATGTAGCCTTTTTCCGAAGAAATAATTTAAAGAAGACTGGCGGCGCTTGTTCGGTCGGAGCCTCACAAGCATCCTTGTTCTTTTCTATTATTACGCAAATCTCTGTCCATTCGGGCTAAAAGATTTGCGCGTACGGTAGAAACTACGGAGGGGTGGGGATTTGAACCCCAGGTACAGCTTTACAACCGTACAGCGGTTTAGCAAACCGCCGCCTTAAGCCACTCGGCCACCCCTCCTTAGCAACTCTTAGGCTTTTGAAGCCTGGCCGTCGGTAGACGGCCGTGTGCACAAAAGTCTTAGAGTTGGTTATCTCGATACGCTCTTCGTAGATTTCGAAGAAATATACGAAGTATTCAGGCGTATCGAGGAAACTATCGAATTATCATTAGCAACTCTTAGGCTTTTGAAGCCTGACCGTCAGTAGACGGCCGTGCGCACAAAAGGCTTAGAATTGGTTATCTCGATACGCTCTTCGTAGATTTCGAAGAAATATACGAAGTATTCAGGCGTATCGAGGAAACTATCGAGGAAACTATCAAATTATCATTAGAACATACATCCCACCTTCGCTGTATACAATGTAAATTCCATTAGGAATTTACATTGACTCCGGCTGGGTAATTCGACTACGTACTTTTTTTAGCGCGAAGCTTAAAAAAGTACAGTCTCATTATCGATCACCCCTCCGGAAGGCAAGACACACAGAAAAACAGAGCTACAATTATAATACTAATAATCTCGTCTGCAGCGATTAATTATTTATCTGCGGCTTTACCGTCAAAAAATAACAGAATAACCAAATAAATAATAGCTGCACTTAAAATGGAAACAATCTGAGCCATCGCGCCATGGGTCAGTCCGGGAAACAAAAGATTAATCTGCAATATATAGAAATAGTTCAAATACGTCGCGGTCGCGCTGCGCAGCGCAAGAATAAGTAAGACAACAACGTGTATAATTGCCGAAAAAAGTACAAATTTTACGAATGCTTCCTGAAAACGATTTTGAACAATCACGATGTCACCGGCCTCTTTTAACGCTGGAAAATTTGGGTAAATAAGCTCTGGATGAGCGTGGCCCCGTTAACAAAACCCTCGACGATAACCGCCCCCATATCGACGCGAAACGCAACGTTGAGATATACACCGAATAAAAGCAGATTGACCAAATACAGGATGCTAAAAATAAAGATATAATTAATAAAATCAACAAAATTGCTGCCCCGGTTCTGACGCGCGACAAAAATCAGATGAGCCGTCACGATGAAACCACCCAGAAAAAGAAAGACGTCGCGGTCAAAATCAAGCTCAAAGACTCGTGGAATTAAAAAATAACCAATCCCCAGAAGTATTAAAAACGATGGGATCACCATCGCGATAAACGACGAATGAAAAAAAAATTTCTGTATCGCCTTATAAAAATTGTCCAAGTCAACAAAGAACGCGTAAAAAGCAAAACATGAAAGGACCGAAAAGAGTAAAACTTCAACCCGTAACGCTTTATCCAAACGAATTTGGTACAAGAACTCCTTACTAAATGAAGCAAGAAAACAAAAAATAAGCAGAAACAGGATGAACTTGATCAATGTAAAGAGATAATTATTGCGTAATGCTTTCTCTTCCATCGAAATACCTCCTTAACGCTTCCGGAACAATAATAGTACCATCTTGTTGTTGGTAATTTTCCAAAATCGCGATCATAAGGCGCGGCAACGCTACCCCTGAACCATTGAGCGTATGCACGTATTCCATCCCCTTCGGGGAAGACTGCGCACTCCTGGGCCGGTATCTAATATTGCCGCGACGCGCCTGAAAATCTTCAAAATTAGAACAGCTTGAAACCTCAAGCCATTTGTCGATTCCCGGCGCATAAATTTCTATATCATAACACTTTGCCGCAGCAAAACTTAAATCCTGCGTGGAAAGTAAAACCACCCGATAGGGAATCTCCAGGATCTCAAGCACCCGGCAGGCATTACCCAGAAGTTTCTCCAGCTCAAGATAAGAATCCTCGCGCCGGGTAAACTTCACCAGCTCTATTTTGTTAAACTGATGCACGCGCGCCAGGCCTCGCGTATCTTTACCGTAAGAGCCTGCTTCGCGCCTGAAACACGCGCTATAAGCGGCATATTGAACCGGCAAGGCGTCTTCCTCAAGTACTTCGTCGGCATGAATATTGGTAACCGGTACTTCCGCGGTAGGGATAAGAAAACAATCATCATCTTTAAGCCGATACATATCCTCTTCGAATTTAGGCAATTGACCGGTGGTCGTCATTGAAGCACGATTAACTAAAAACGGCGGAAATATTTCCTTATACCCGTGCTCTTTCGTGTGAAGATCGAGCATAAAATTTATTAAGGCGCGCTCGAAAGATGCGCCGAGGCCTTTGAGCAATATAAAATTAGAGCCGCTTATCTTTGAAGAACCCTTAAAATCGATGATATCAAGATGTTCGGCAAGCTCAATGTGCGTAAGAAGCTTTCTATCAAACTGCCGTGGCTTGCCCCAGTTCTTTACGATCACATTCGCGGAAACATCCCCAACCGGAACCGACTCATGAGGCACATTGGGTATGTTAAGCAATTGCCACTCGAAATCTTTTTTAAGAGCGGTAAGTTCTTCCTCCAACCCGGAAAGGCGCCGGGAAATTTCTTTACTTTCCTCGATAACAGACTTAGCGTCCTTCTTTTCTTTCAAAAATACTTTTACCTGTTCGCTTAATTTATTCTGCTGGGCTCGAAGCTGTTCTGTTTCCCGAATACACGCCCGGCGCTTTTCGTCAAGCGCAAGAAACGCATCAAAGTCAAAGCGCGCGTTGCGTTTGACAAGAGCACTGCGCACTACGTCAGCATTTTCGCGTATGAATTTAATGTCGAGCATTGGAATCTACTGCCTCACTATCCCCTCCGTTGTACGTCGGGGATAATTCGGCTACGCACCTTTTCGGCAC
>JBDRAN010000061.1:0-37515 GCA_043823745.1 Candidatus Omnitrophota bacterium
TGTATGCAACTGAAAAATCCTTGAAAGAGTATGGCGACAAAGTAAGTCCGGCTGAACGCGCTGACATTGAGGCGAAAGCGAATGATCTTAAGGCCGCGATTAAGGATAAGAATGTCGATCGAGTCAAAAAAGGAATGGAGGGATTGACTAAGGCTTCGCACAAACTTGCCGAGGAAGTCTATAAGCAAGCTAATGCAAAACAGCAACAGGAACAACAGCAGCAGGCGCAGAGCGCGGGCGCGCAGGGTGAAGGCTCATCAGCCGATGAAGGTTCCGCGAAAGACAAGAAGCCCGAAGATATTATTGATGCTGATTTTAAAGAGGAAGACGGGAAGAAATAGCGATTAGTCCCCTTACGGGGGGGCTTCGCACCGGATAGCGTAGAGCGTATAGTATAAAACGGCCAATGGCTGATTTTACTATACGCTAACCGCTAAACGCTATACGCTAAAATATTATGAGTACTAAACGCGATTACTACGAGATTTTAGGAGTTAAAAAGAGCGCAAGCCTTGATGAGATAAAGAAAGCGTATCGGGATCTTGCCTTGCGCTATCACCCTGATCGTGTGCCGCATGAGCAGAAGAAAGAAGCAGAGGAAAAATTTAAAGAAATCTCCGAATCTTATGCGGTGCTTTCGGATGCGCAGAAGCGTGCGCTCTATGATCAGTATGGACACGCCGGTATCGACCAGCGATATGCCCAGGAAGATATTTTTAAGGGTGCCGATTTCAGCAGCATTTTTAAGGGTATGGGTGATGTCGGGTTTGGCGGCGGCGTCTTTGAGGAGATCTTTGGCGATTTAGGCTTTGATATTTTTGGAGGGGGTCGCTCCAGTCACACGGGTGGCAGCCGGCGGCGCGGAAGAGACCTGCAGATTTCAGCGAGTATTACGCTCGAGGAGGCTGCAAGCGGGATCGAGAAGACGGTTACGGTCCCGCGCTATGAGACGTGCGCCACGTGTTCCGGTAGCGGTGCTAAGTCGGGAACTAAGAAAGTTACCTGCTCACAATGTAGGGGGGCGGGTCGTACGGTTGTTTCAAACGGCTTCTTCCAGTTAGCGCAAACCTGTTCGCGTTGCGGCGGAGAGGGTTCCATGATCCAAGCTCCGTGCCCCGATTGTCATGGCCAGGGGCGCAGCAAAGTTACCAGAAAGATAAAAGTAAAAGTTCCACCGGGTGTTGATACAGGTTCAAATCTGCGTATTCGCGGAGAAGGTGAAGCGGGCGCTGTTTCGCATGGCGATTTATACGTGATCATCGAAGTTGCTCCCCACAATATTTTCGAACGTCACGAAAATGATTTGCTGCTCGAAATTACGATCAGTATGGTTAAAGCGGTTTTGGGGGGTGACGTGGAGGTTCCGACTATCGATGGGAAAGTAAGCATGCGGATACCGCCGGGAACTCAAAGCGGTAAAGTGTTCCGCCTCAAGGGTAAGGGAATGACCGATATACGTACCCACCAGCTTGGTGATCAGCTGGTTAAGGTAAAGGTGACGACCCCAACAAATCTTAACCCGCAACAGCGTAGCTTCATCGAGCAGTTTGCCGTAAGCACGGGTGAAAACACCAGAGCCACGGAGAATTTTACCGATAAAGTTAAGCGGTCTTTTAAGATTTTTCCTCTCATCTTTCCCTAAAGAAACTGTTGACTTTTCGGTCTGTATCTGGGATATTAGACGGGATTTCTTGGCGAAAAACGCATGAGTGTGGTTTCGCGATAAAGGAGGAATATACATGCCAACATATAATTATGAATGTTCAAAATGCGGCGCGGCGAGTGAGGTATTTCAGAAAATCACCGATAAGCATCTTTCCAAATGTCCGCAATGTAAGGGTAAGGTCGATCGCCTTATCGGTTCAGGAAGCGGCCTTATTTTTAAGGGTACAGGCTTCTATAGCACCGATTACAAGAAGAGCAGCGTTCCTGCAGCCCCTACAAAAGCGGAACATAATACCTGCTGCGATAAGAAGTGCCCTAAGAATAATGGCTAAAAAAACCTCGACCATTATACCGTTTAAAGCCACCTACTATAATCCTGCCATCGCCAAGGATATTTCCTCGGTTGTGTGCCCACCTTACGATGTTATTAGTGAAGCGCAGAAAAAGCAGCTTCAGGCCCAATCTCCCCATAATTTTTGCAATATTCTTTTGGCGAACGCCGGCGACTATGAAGCGTTAGGGCAGCGTTTCCGGCAATGGGTAGCCGAGCGCGTGCTGATCGACGATGATCGTGACTCTTTGTATCTTTACCAGCAGCGTTTTCATTCCCAAGGAAAAACGCATACCCGCTTTGGTATTTTTTCTCTTTTACGCATGGACAACAAGGTAATTTTTCCTCACGAGCATACATTGGTGGCACCCAAGGAAGATCGTAAGCGAGTCATCAAGGAAGTCGAAGCAAACTTAAGTCCTATTTTTGTTATTGCCCCCAAGAAGCTCCCTGAATTTAGCCGCCTCTACGCTGCCTATCGTGTCAAGCGTCCGCTTTTTAAATTCAAAGATTTTGAGGGGAACGAGAACGCGCTTTGGAAGATCGATAATGCAAAACATATTGATGCGATCTGCCGGGCGGTGAGCGCGAGCTCACTGGTTATTGCTGATGGGCATCATCGCTTTGAGATCTCGTATGATTATTACCTACACAACAAAGATAAATTTCCAAACTTAAACTATGTTCTTGCGTACGTTGCTGACGCGCGGGACGGCCTTCTTATTTTGCCTACACATCGGGTCGTTGTTCTTCGTGAAAATGTCCAGGAAGCATTCGGTAAGCTCTCGGTAAATTTTACGGTGCATCGCGTAAGCGAGAAAGCGCTTGAAAGGAAGTTGAAACTGAAAGGACGCTTTGCGCTGGGGTTCTGCAGCGAGGGTGTTTTTTATCTACTTACGTTAAAGAAGAACGCAGCCCTCGCCCACATTCCCGATATTGCTGTTTACAAGAAGCTCGATACGTATCTTTTCAATCATCTCGTGCTTGGAGTACTTACGGTCGAGGGGGAGATGACCTATACGCACAGTATTGTTGAGGCTCGCGAGCGCGCTCGCAACGGACAATGCGCTTTTATTTTGCGTTCGATACCGCTTAAGGAAGTATTCGCGGTAGCGAACAAAGGATATCGTCTCCCACAGAAATCAACGTATTTTTACCCCAAGCTTCTTTCGGGGCTCCTGCTGCGGCGTTTTGCTTGTTCTTGATGAACGCGAATGATCGCTAATTAAAACCGCGAATTTTCGCGAATAAAAATTAGCGGATCGAACAGTTTAGATTCATACAAATTAGGTTTTCATTAGCGTATATTAGCGTTTCCTATTCGCGGTAATTAGCGTCTATGAGAATTTTTAAAAAACCCCTTCGTTATACTCTGGCTAAAAAGAAACAAATTCCCGACGGGCTTTGGATCAAGTGCCCTAAGTGCTCGCTGCTTTTATTTAATAGAATATTACAGGAGAATCTTAAAGTTTGTACAAAATGCCAGTATCATTTTTTATTGACGTGCTGGGAACGCGTGGAGCTTGTTACGGACAAGAATACTTTTGTTGAGTTTTACGCTGATCTTATGTCGGGAGATCCTCTTGGTTTTCAAGGACCTAAAACCTATAAAGATAAACTAAAAGAGGATATGCAGGAAACAGGCCTTAAGGAAGCAGTGATTGTCGGTCAGGCTAAAATAGAAAAGAAAGACTTTGCTCTTGGTATTACTGATTCGCGTTTTATTATGGGGTCGATGGGGTCGGTTGTAGGCGAGAAGATTACGCGCATCATTGAGTACGCAGCGCTTAAGCGTCTACCGTTGGTTATTATTTCCGGTTCAGGGGGCGGCGCGCGTATGTATGAGGGGATGCTTAGTCTTATGCAAATGGCCAAAACGAGCGGCGCTCTTGCGCATCTTCGCGCTGCGAATGTGGCGTTTATATCGGTGTTGACGAACCCGACGATGGCGGGGGTTATGGCGTCGTTTGCGGGTTTGGGCGATATCACGGTTGCCGAGCCGGGCGCTTTAATAGGGTTTACCGGCCCACGCGTTATAAAACAGACTATAAAGCAGGATTTACCTAAAGGGTTTCAAACTTCCGAGTTTAATCTCGAGCACGGGATGATTGATTTGGTAGTGCATCGAAAAGACTTGAAAGCGATGCTTACTCGACTTATTGATTATTTGTCTTGACAGTAGTTCATTATAAAATTAAAATTGTACGTTACTTACGTGTGGTTGATGTTGAGCATGCAAAGGATGATCTATGGCGCAAATAAGTATACGCAATATAAACAAAACCTACGCTGGCGGCGTTGTTGCAGTAAAGGACGTTTCGCTCGGCGTTGAGAACAAGGAGTTCTTGGTGCTCCTGGGTCCCTCCGGCTGCGGTAAATCAACGACACTACGTATGGTCGCGGGCCTGGAGACTCCAACCTCCGGTGACGTTTATATCGGCGACCGCTGGGTTAATAATGTTCCTGCCAAAGATCGCAATATCGCGATGGTATTCCAGAACTACGCGCTGTATCCGCACATGAAAGCATATGACAACATGGCTTTTGCTTTAAAATTACGCGGGTATGCTAAGAGTGATATTGATAAGCGCGTCAAAGAGGCTGCTCAGATACTTGGAATTGTACGGCTTCTTGAGCGTAAACCTCGAGAGCTTTCGGGCGGAGAGCGCCAGCGCGTGGCACTCGGTCGCGCTATCGTGCGTAAGCCCCTTGTTTTCTTGTTCGATGAACCGTTGAGTAATCTTGACGCAAAAATGCGCGTTCAGATGCGCACAGAGCTCCATAAACTCCACCTTAAGATTCAGACCACGATGGTGTACGTTACTCACGACCAGACTGAAGCAATGACGTTAGGGGATCGAATTGCAGTAATGAAAGATGGGGAAATGCTGCAATTAGATACACCTTTAAATGTTTACAATAATCCGGTCAGTAAGTTTGTCGCCGGTTTTATCGGTTCTCCGCCCATGAATTTTATGGAAGGAAAAATTATTAAAAAAGGAAGTGCCTTTTATTTTGACGAGGGTAATTTCAAGGTTAAGATTTTGGACGAAATGTACCCTAAGCTTTCAAAATATCTCGACCAGAAAGTGTTTTTCGGTATACGTGCCGAAAATATCTACGATAAACTTTTCGCGTCAAATGCTACGCCTGACAATACAGTTTTGGTTTTGTGTGATGTCGTGGAGACCATGGGTTCTCAGAATCATTTGTACCTTTCAACCGGCAAACATATCTGTGTCGCGGTCGTTGACGCCTCAAACAAGCCCGCGATTGGGAGCATGGTCGAAGTAGTACTTGATATGCGCAAGGTACATTTTTTTGACTCTGCTACCGAAAAGACCATTGTATAACTTTTTATCCCCTATAGCTTTTGCATTCGTTCTTCTCACCTGCCTTTTTTTTCTCTCTACCGCCCGCATCAGTCCCGTTGCGTTCCTTTTTCTTTCTATATTTCTTGTTTCGTTGTTTTTGTTGTTTCGCCTGCTGCAGCGTAGGCGTATGTGTGCTGCCCGTACCAAGCTTGACAAGCTTGATGAGCAGACAAATCTTCTCAGTGAAGCAGTACGCGAGAAGAAAAAAATTCTTAGCGTTATCCCGGCGCGCTGCGAAAAAATTTCGTACCTATTCGACGCCTCAGAGCAGCTGATCGGCCTCGGAGAGCCCGATGAGGTATTTGATTTTTTGATTAATACGTCGGCGCAGCTTTTTGCTTCAGCAGACAGTATCCTTATTTTCACCATCACCAAAGACAACTTACAGCTTATCCGGTCTTTTAAGCGCGTTGAGTGTGTTATTAAAGAAAAATATGGTGATATATTGGATACATGGGTAATCAAAAATAATCATTCTTTGTTTGTTGAGGACCTTACGCAGGAATTTCGCTTCGATTACCGTAAAACCACCGCCTTTAAAGAGCGAGAAACGCACTCGGTTATCGCAAGCCCTCTTTCTATTGCCGAGCGTGTACTTGGAGTCGTGCGCGTTGAAAGCAAAAAAACCTATTCATTTTCACTCGACGACTCAAGGCTCCTGCGTAGCGTCTGTGATTTAGGAGTGGTGGTGCTTGAACGAGCGAATCTGTTGCGGAATATGAAAGAATTAGCGATCCACGACCCGCTTACCGGACTTTTCTTGCGTGATTATTTTTTTAGCCGCCTCAAAGACGAAACGCACCGGGCTCTGAGTAACCATATGCAGCTGGGGGTGTTGATGGTTGATGTCGACGATTTCAAGCGTATTAATGATACCCATGGGCATATCGTAGGGGATATTGTGCTTAAGCGCGTTGCGAAAGTATTACATGAAATTGTCGGCGAAACCGGTAATATTCTTTGTCGTTTCGGAGGCGAAGAGTTTCTTGCGCTTATTGTTGAATGTAACAGAGAGCGTGTCGTAACGATTGCTGAGCAGTTACGGTGCGCCATCGAGGAAACGGTGGTTAGTTTTCGTCGCAAGGATATATGTTTCACGGTTTCGATAGGGGCGCTTACATATCCGGCGGATGGCCTTGATGCGCACGGGCTTCTGGACGTCGCCGATAAACTTTTATATAAAGCAAAGCGGGAGGGTAAAAACCGCGTATGTTTATATGGGCAGTAATTATTTCCGGCATCGTCGTTTTTATCGTAGTCGAGCTGCTTTCGATGCGTCATCGTGCTGAGCTTGAGCGCGCCAATGAAGCGCATGCTTTAGATGGCGAGCATCGGTTGCGGGAAGAAGAGAAGGCACTTAGCTTACAAGTTGACGACCTTGAAGAAACGATGGGGGGATATTTCTTTTTTTATGAACTCACGCGTAAACTCGCCCCCATCCTTGACAAAAAAGATCTTTTTCTTACGTTCAGTGAGGAATTGAAACATGTGAGTGGAGTACAGGAGGTGGAATTCTCTGCGTCAAGAAGCGGAAAGGATTATTTTGAATTTCGTTTCGGAGAAGGCCCTCAGGATATTTTTTGCGTGAAAACCTGCTCACAACGGGTCATTGGGCAGTTGGCGCATTTTGCCAAGCTTCTTACGTTGTGCGTTGAGCGTATTACGCTGTATCATAACTTGCAGGATATTTCGATCCATGATTCGCTCACGGGAACTTTCAACCGTAGATATTTTACGCTTCGGTATCTTGAAGAATTTGAACGCGCAAAAAAATTCAATCTTTCCGTTAGCTTTCTCATGATTGACGTCGACCATTTTAAGAAAATCAACGATACCTATGGACACTTGGTGGGGGACGCGGTCTTACGGGAGATCTCGCGCTTGATTGGTGAAAATATACGGGAAATAGATTTTCTGGCTCGATTCGGAGGTGAAGAGTTTGCGTTGATTTTGCCCGAGACCGATAAGGCCGGCGCGATTATGGTTGCGGAGCGTCTACGATTTGTTGTTGCACGAGAAAGGATGCGTGTATTCGATGAGGTGCTTGCAACAACCATAAGCCTTGGCGTGGCGACATATCCTCAGAACACGCTTTATTCCGATGTGCTTATCGAGATAGTCGATAAAGCGCTTTATAAAGCAAAGCAAGCGGGAAGGAACAGGGTTGGTTGGTTTTAATGAGGCCAGTATTTTTTCAAGCCTGACTGTCGACAGACGGGCGTGCGAAGAAAAAATACTAGGCCGAATTATCCCGAAGCGCTTCGGTTAAATTTATTCTAAATTTAACCGATATCCAGGCGCAAGGGACAGCGAAGCTGTCGTGTCCGAGCTGTTCTGGAAAAATATTTTGTCACCAAAAAATTTTTCCAGTATGTAGACAGCCGGACGCTCCAATTGGTTCCATGGCAAGGTTGACTCAAGCTGCGTAGCCGAATTAACCCCGCCGAAGTCAGTGGAAATTTACAAAGGAAATTTCCACTGTATCGAGCGTAGGCGGGGCAGGTGGTACAGCATGTAGCGTTTAGTGGGGAAGAGTAGAGCGTGAGGCTTTGTTTTTTATTCTTTACTACACGCTAATTAAACGCTGAACGCTAAATTTCCTTGCACCATTCCCTAAACTATGCATAATAAATCCTTCATGAGGTTGTTATGAATTCAGATTTAAAAAATTATTTGCGTGATGCAGTCGGGAGGGAGCAGCAAAATATTTCTGCGGATAATCCCTATCGTGAGTTTGGATTTGACGGCGGCAAGAAACGTCTTGGCTGGATGAAGGATACTTCCTTTGTTTCTATCCATACTGCCCTTACCAAGCTTGAAGGTATTCTTGCCGGAAAAGATACGTTTATTTTTGTGGGTATCGGCGGCTCAGGAAACGGCATTAAAGCGTTATTGAGCCTTTTTAAGGGAGTTTGCCTGTACACACTCGATAGTCTTGACCCGCGTGCCCTAAAAGTTCTTGCCGCAAAAATAAAAAATCCGCACAAAACGTTGGTTGTTCCTATCTCTAAGTCAGGAACGACCCTGGAAACTCAACTTCTTGCGCAAACTGTGCGCGAACTTTTCGGCGAACGCTGGCCGGATCATTTTTTATGGCTTTCTGATCCCGCGGCGCAGGAGAAATTAAACACGTTAGGCTGGCAACGTGCCTTCAAGGTTCCCATTCAGTTTGACGGAGAGAGCGATATCGGCGGCCGTTTTTCATGTCCGCATACCCTTATTTTTTTTCTTCCTCTCTTTATCCTGCTTGGCCGCGATTACTCCAAACTCCAGCAGCTTTATCAAGAATATTGTCGCCTTCTTGATTCCTTGGGGGAGGAGGCCGCCGAGTTGGTTAATCAATATAAAGGAAATCGTAATGCATTTTTTTCTCCGTACCTTGATGAAGCGTTTGGCGATAGCTTTTCAGCCTGGATCGTCCAACTGTTCCAGGAATCGCTGGGTTCTAAACGCGCGGATCTTGCGGTAAAAACGATCTGTGTCGGCCCTGCGGCTGCGGAAGGATTTCTTCCGGTGAAGCCGCAGACCGCAATCAAAGATCCGGTAGTGCGGCTGATGGCTCATATGTATTTTTTCCAGGTATTTGTCGCGCTCTACGCGGGCGCGCGCCGCCTCAATTTTGTAAACCAGGAATTTGTGGAGAAGTATAAACAGGCAATGCGGCAGCTCGAAGGTAAAAAAGAAAACCCGGTTGAAGAAAAATCTTTGTCGGCTGTCATTACCCAGATTAAGAAAAAGATTGTAAGCCGCCAGCGCTGCATCGAGGTCGTTCTTTTCTTTTATCCGCAGGAACGCGTTATCTGTGCGGTCAGGCAACGATTAAGCCGCGCATTCCCCGGACGGCATATCCTTGTTTTTATCGGGAGCGATTGGAACCACCATTCTTATCAAGCTGCGTTTGGCGATAAAAACACGTACTTTGTGTTCTTGCGCAGAGCTTCCTATGGCGGTCGCGTTAAGCTTTTCAAGGAAACTCGGCTTGAGGCTAACGTAAAAGCACTCAAGACGATTAGCCAGGCTACCTACGTGACGCTTAAAAATAAATCCTTCCTTTGCGCTCTTGCGCAGGCATAATTCGTGCTGTCGTTACCATATTTGGTTTTGATTTTTGCTCATCGAGTGATATAATCCCATGGTATGAAAAGGTCTTTATTTTTATTGTATTTTATACTATGTGCCGGCTGCGCTTCGCTGCCGCGAAAGGACATTCCGCCTCATTTTTTAGCTTCAGAATACACGACACTTTCGGAGTTTTCAAAAAAGTACGGTTTTCGGTACAATTTTGATACGCTTGATGATGTGGTAATTATTTCTGCCGGGACTAAAGAGGTGCGTTTTCTTTTGGGCTCACCATTGGCCTACATTAATGGTGAATTTATTCGTCTTGCAGAATACCCTTTTTATTCCCAGGGCATTATCTATATACCGCGCGAGCTTGAGCGGGCGGCTATTTTGAAGGATCCCGTAAGATTTC
The DNA here is from genome assembly GCA_043823745.1 of Candidatus Omnitrophota bacterium. Lineage (GTDB taxonomy): Bacteria > Omnitrophota > Gorgyraeia > Duberdicusellales > 4484-171 > JAQTOI01. The sequence goes on from JBDRAN010000061.1 coordinate 9,845, forward strand.
AGTCTCAGGTTGCCATAAAGACTATTGTGGTTGACGCCGGTCATGGAGGGCATGATCCGGGGGCGCTTTCAAAGAAGGGGCTTAAAGAGAAAACCCTCAATCTTTCTGTGGCCAAATATCTTAAGGATGCGTTGACCGAAAAAGGGTATAATGTTATTCTGACGCGTGACGATGACACGTACCTGACATTAGAAAAAAGAGTTTGTGTCGCGAGGGATTGCAAGGCAGATCTTTTTATTAGCGTGCACACCAACGCCAATCTTTCCCGACGCTTACACGGCGTTGAGGTTTATTACCTCACGCCTTCACGTTTTAATAGCGAAGAGCGCGCGGTAACGCTTGCCAAGGAGGAGGGTTTTTGGAAAGACGATCTTTCCTTCGACGCGCGCGCGATATTATGGGATATGCTATTAAGTAAAAATTATTCCTTATCGGTCGAGCTTTCACAGTCCTTATATTTTTCGTTTAAAAATCTGGGATTTAGAGTAAAATCTCCTAAGAGGGCGCCCTTTTATGTTCTGCGGCTTGCGTATGTGCCTTCAGTGCTGGTTGAGATCGGTTATATTACCAATCGGTATGAAGAAAAGACCCTGCAACGAGCTTCATACCAGAAGCAGATTGCTGAGGCGATCGTGTTGGGCGTTGAGGCGCTCAATAGGCAGTATAGTTTAGCGAAGAAGTAGCTCGTAGAAAGATGGCAGACGTTGAGAAGTTCACGGTCGAGCGCGCGGCACAGCGGAGCGGAGCCGTGCGAAGCCTCCCCGTCAGGGGATCCCCGAAGGGGCAGGCCACAGAGGGGGAAGGTCACCAGGTCACAAAGTCACAAGGTCACCAGTTTAAAACAGTAACAAGTAACACGTAGCAGGTAACACATCTTTAGAAATGGGGAAGTCCATAGTCCACAGTCGACAGTCCACGGATAGACATGAAGGACGAGGGATGATGGACGAGGGACGTGGGATGCGAGACGAGAGGGAAAATTACCGGGATTCCAATCTTTGTAATCGTTTCTCTAATCGCTGTAATCATGGCGTAAGCCAATGAGCGGTGATTCGCGTTTCTCGAGATTAGCGACAATTAGCTTTTTAAATTAGCGGTAATTAGCGTCTTATGAATAATCGACCTATCGGTATTTTTGATTCTGGGCTCGGGGGCCTTACGGTGTTAAAAGAGATGGAGCGAATATTGCCCAATGAAGATATCATATATCTGGGGGACACCGCGCGCGTTCCGTATGGCAATAAGTCGAGATCGACGATAGTAAAATTTAGTACCGAAAATATCTTATTTCTCTTGCAGAAAAAGGTTAAGATCGTGGTGGTAGCATGCAATACTGCCTCAGCTCTTGCGCTTGAATATCTGCGGGGCATATTCAGTGTTCCGATCGTCGGCGTTATTGAGGCCGGCGCGCGCAAAGCGTTTCAGATTTCAGCGAATAAACGAATTGGGATTATTGGCACGCGTTCAACCATCGCAAGCGGAAGTTACGAAAAGGCCATTTTAGAGTGGGATGATGCTATCGAACTTTATTCAAAACCCTGCCCGCTTTTTGTGCCTCTGGTTGAAGAGGGCCTTCTGCGTGGGCCTGTCACAAGGAGGCTCGTGGCTATGTATCTTAAGGATCTTAAGGCAAAAAAAGTTGATTCGTTGATTTTAGGCTGCACGCACTATCCGCTTCTTAAGCATGAAATCGGCCGCTATATGGGAAAAACACATATTATCGATTCGGCGCAAGAGGTCGCCGTGCATACCAAAGAAACACTTCAGGAGCGTAATCTCCTGTCAAGCCGCAAGAAACCGGGTAAAAAAGGATTCTTTGTTACCGATGAGCCGCGGGGGTTCCAGAAGCTTGCCCGGCTCTTTTTGCACCGGGATATTATTAAACCGACTATCGTGACCAATGTATAAGATAAAAATTATTTCTCATTTTAGCGCTGCGCATTCGCTCCGTGAGTATAAAGGTAAATGCGAGAGCCTGCACGGCCATAACTGGAAGGTCGAGGTGCTGGTCGGGAGTGAGCGCCTTAATCATCTTGGCATGGTAATGGATTTTCATGATTTAAAAAAAGTGACCAAGGGCGTATTGGAAGAGTTCGATCACAGGCATCTTAATGAAATTGAATATTTTACGACGCATAATCCTAGTTCCGAAGAAATTGCCCGCTACATTTTTATCCGGCTTAAAAGTGCGCTTTCGCAGTTTCAGTGCGCATTGTGCGAGGTGCGTATTTGGGAAACCGAAAGTTCCTGCGCGATATATAGTGAGTAATTTTTTAAAACTGCAAGCCTACCAAAAGGTCACCAAGTCACAAAGCCAGTGCGAAGCCTCCTTGGGGGGCAAGGTTACCCGTTTTTGCTGGTGTCGTGGTGACCTGGTGTCGTGGTGACTTTGCGGCTTGGAGCATGAATAATATGAAAAAAGCAGTAATATTATTATCCGGCGGACTTGACTCGGCGGTAACCTTCTACTGGGCGAAAAAGCACAAATTTACGCTTACCGCCCTCATTGTTGATTATCATCAGCGTCATAGAAAGGAAATTGAAAGCGCAAAAAAAATCGCTAAGCTCAATACGGTTGCGTATCAGGTGGTAAAGGTGCAGTTGCCTTGGGTTCATTCGAGCTTGACGGATAAGCACATTAACGTACCTTGTGGCCGAGATCTTGCGTCGCGGGAAATCCCCGTTACGTATGTTTCGGGGCGAAATATTATTTTCTTAAGTTATGCATTTTCTCTGGCAGAAAGTATTGGCGCGCGGGCTATTTTTATAGGGGCGCATGTTCAGGATTATTCAGGATACCCTGATTGCCGGCCGTGGTTTTTAAAGAGTTTCCAGGAGGCAGCCAACGCCGGTATGAAAGCGGGCAATATCCGTGTCGTTGCGCCGCTTATCGATAAGGGTAAAAAAGAGATAATACGTGATGGTCTTAAGCTCGGTGTGCCATTTCAATATACCTGGTCATGTTATCAGGGCGGCAAGCGTCCCTGTTCGGAGTGCGATAGTTGCCGCTTCCGTATCAAAGCGTTTGAGGAATTGGGTTTAACGGACCCGTTAATTGCACAGATGAACACAGATTGAAAATCACAGATAGGCGCAGATATAATATCTGTGTTCATCCGTTTTCAAAATCTGTGATAATCTGCGGTGAAATATGATTGCAAAGATTTCAGAGATATTTAAAAGTATCCAAGGCGAAGGCCTCTACCAGGGGAGAGAACAGGTCTTTGTACGTTTTTTTGATTGTAATCTGGCCTGCGGCTATTGTGATACGAAACCAGTTACCTATCAGGAACAAAGTCTGGAGGAGGTGATGCGCCAGATTCTTGTATATGGGAATTATCATTCGGTCTCTCTTACCGGGGGAGAGCCACTCCTGCAAATAGATTTTTTGAAAGAATTAGCAAAATTTCTTAAAAGTATCAAAAAAATAACCTATCTTGAAACAAATGGTATTGTGTATGAAAGCTTAAAAAAAGTTATTGAGTATTGCGACATCATAGCGATGGATTTTAAATTGCCTTCTTCCGGCAGGCACCAGGTTTTTTGGCCGGAACATAAGAAGTTTCTGGAAATTGCCAGCGCTCAAGATGTGTTCGTTAAAGCGGTTATTACCGAGAATACCAACGCTGTAGACATGGCGCAGGCTATCGCGATTATCCGAGAGGTTGCGCCGGCAGTAAGCCTGGTTTTGCAGCCGCAGAATCCTTTTGAGGATGTTTTGGGTGCAAAGCTCGATAGTTTTAAAAAAATGTGTCAAGACGCCGGGGTTAATGTTAAAATCATAACGCAACTGCATAAGAAGCTGGGCATTCGATAGACGCTAATTACCGCTAATTTAGAAACGCGAATCACCGCGAATAAAAATATATGAATATTCAAAAGCAGATAGAAACATTAGTGGCCAAAGCGAATTTTAGCCTGCGGCCCGATGTTTTGCGGATTCTCCAGCAGGCTTTAGCCAAAGAAACTAGCAAGAAAGCCCGAGAGGCCTTGGGCTGGATTATCGCAAATGCTCAGATCGCCAAAAAAGAAAATCTTGCCATTTGTCAGGATACCGGTCTTCCGGTAGTTTTCATCGAGGCGGGAAAGAATATTTCTATTTCGGAGCATTTAACCAGAGCTGTCAAAGAGGCGGTCGCCACGGGTTATAAAAATAACTATTTGCGCCCCTCAATCGTTGACCCTTTACGTCGGGGAACTTCTTCTTATCGGGGAGCGATTTGCCATATTGATTTTGTTTCAGGATTGAAGGGCGTACGTATTACGCTTTTACCTAAAGGGTTTGGGTGCGAGAATAAATCGCAATTAAAGTTGTTTAACCCTACAGCTTCGACGATAGAGATCGAAGATTTTATCGTTGAAAGTGTGAAAAAAGCAGGCCCTGAAGCTTGTCCGCCGTTTGTGGTAGGGGTTGGTATCGGCGGAACTTCTGATTATGCGTTGCTCTTGGCAAAAAAGGCATTACTGGGTAATATTGCCGTAGCCAACAAAGATGCTTCACTGAACATTTTAGAAAAGCGTCTGTTGAAACGAATCAACAGTCTTGGCATCGGTCCAATGGGTTTAGGCGGAAAGTGTACAGCTCTCGCGGTCAAAATAAAATCAGCGCCTACGCACATTGCGGGGCTACCGGTCGGAGTTAATATCAGCTGTCATGCGCTGAGGAGCGCGACGGTTTCTTTAAAATATGAGTAATTCGATCGAAAATTCTGGCTTATTACCCCGCCTGCGCTACATACAATGGAAATTTTCCTTGTAAATTTCCATTGACTTCGGCGGGGTCAATTCGACTACATGTTTTTTCTTCGTCTAGTGACTCGAAAAAACATAAGTCTCATTGAGGAGGTTTCATCATGCGAGTTGCAGGAGTCAAAAAGGGGACGATTTTGAGATATGAAGGTGAGCTGTGCACGGTATTTGATATCGAACACCGTACCCCAGGTAATTACCATGCTTGTTACCAGCTCTACATGAAAAATATGCAGTCCGGTAAAATCATCAAGCAGCGTTTTAACACCGACGCGGTGGTCCAGGAAGCAGATGTTGAATCGAAAAAGGTTCAGTATCTTTATAAGGACGCATCGGGGTATCATTTTATGGATCTGGAACATTACGATACGATTGTCGTGAGCGATGAATTGGTTGGTGATGCCAAGAATTATCTTAAGGAAAATAGCGAGGTAATCTTGTTATATTGTGAACATAAAACAGTGGCCTTAGAGCTTCCTGCGCGTGTTGATTTAAAGGTGGCTGAGGCTGCCACAGGTGTTAAAGGGGATACTGAGGGAACCGCACGCAAACAGGTGACACTGGAAACGGGGCATAAAATTAATGTGCCTCTTTTTATTGCCCAGGGTGAAATTGTGCGTATTGATACGGTCAGCGGAGAGTATGTAGGGAGAGCGTAGCGGTTGGTTGAGAGCAATTATTTTGCCAAGCATGTTTAGAAGCAGAAGTTATTTTAAGGAAAACATTTTTGTATTCCTTCTTTTGATGGGCAGCATTTTGTTCCCTTGGGTTACGCTTGCTGCTCAGAAGCCGACGCTCGAGCTCAAAATTGACGTTGAAGAGCGAACGTATGCACTCGATAGCGATATTCATGTTATCGTTACGGTTCGCAATGTTTCGCCGCAAATGGTTTCAACGTATGTTGGCCCGGCGTTTACCTTGCGCTCGGACGATGTGCACATATGGGCTCCGGTAGCTTTTGACAACGCCTCACGTGAGCTTAAGCGGGGAGAAACGATGTTATTGCGCCTTGAGCCCTTCGAAGAGAAAACTTTCGAATATGATTTAAATGAACTTCGCTGGGATTCTGTGTATTCGGCTGTGTGGCCGACACGCCCGTTCTTGACGGTGATAGCTGCCGGTAGTTACACGCTTATGTTTGAAATACGTAAGAAAATTGGCGAGGCTCTAGAGCGATTCGAATCCAATTCTATTTCTGTAGTATTGTTGTCTACCGTACGTTTCGAGAAAGATAAATACATTGCTGATGAAGAAAGCAGTAGGATAGTGCAATGAAAAAAATTACGAATATTTCGTTTCTTGATGAGCACAAAAGTTTTTTGTATGGTGAGCATGTTTTTTTCTCGGGAATGCTTTATGTTGCGCGGGACCAGGCACACAAAAAGTTGGTAGCTTTGCTTAAGAAAGGAAAAAAGATACCGTTTAATTCAAAAGGTCAAATTATTTATTATTGCGGGCCAACTCAAACCCCGCCAGGGAAGGCTATCGGTTCCTGTGGCCCGACAACATCAAGCCGCATGGATCAATTTGTCGAGCCGCTCCTTAAAGCAGGGCTTATCGCCATGATCGGTAAGGGTCGCCGGTCAAAGAAAGTTAGAGAATTAATTAAGAAATATAAAGCAGTATATTTTGTTGCCCCGGCAGGTTGTGGGGCGGTTCTTTCCCGGGCGGTTATTTCTAAGAAGCTTGTTGCGTTCGGTGAGTTAGGGCCTGAAGCGATATATCGTCTGGAAGTTAAGGATTTCCCCCTGATGGTGGCGATCGATTCCCGCGGCAGAAGTATTTATCAGGATTTATAATTTGCTTCAGGCTACAGGCTGCAGGCCCCAGGATTTAAAGAAGCTTGCAGCGTGCGTCTTGTAGCTTGGAGCCGACAGAAAAAATGAATCTTAAAACCTTCGTAATTTTTGTGGTGTGTATAATCTTTGCATTCGGCACGTTTGCCTTAAGTGTAGAAGATGTATATAAAAAACTATCAGCCGAAGAAATAAAAGTGCTTTATACTTTTTTGGCGCTGACGGCCTCAGCCGGTGAGTATGCGCTTGCCCATGGCAGTTTTCCGAATTTAGAGCAACTGGAGTTTGCTAGAAAGCCGGTAACAGACGCTCCGTATCTTGAGAAAACTATTCTTGCGGATGCCCATGCTGCCGGCTATACCTTTAGCTTTATCGGAGAGGGGACTGCATATGTTGCCACGGCTGTCTCTTTAGAGAAAAAAGGCCACTCATTTTATAAAGATGAACATGTTTTCTGTGTATCTGATGAGGTAGATACTGCTGTGTCGACTGCACACGCCGAGCGCGGTTGCCCGGTTGGCTTCTCGCAAGTGACTGCATCACCCACTATCGCGCCGCAGGAAGAAGAGTCTTCCATAGGCAGGTGAGGGCACGGGAGCGCCACGGAAGTTAATTCGACAACGCACTTTTGTGCACTACCTTTGGTAGCTTCAAAAGTGCTGTCTCATTGAATGATTTATTAGGTATACTTCCGGGCGCCCATTATCGAATGAGATAGTGAGGATGTCCGGCTGTCCGGATACTGGAAAAATTTCCTGTTGGGCAGAATATTTTTCCAGAACAGCTCGGACACGCCAGCTTCGCTGTCAGATTTTTCGGGAGCGCCACGGAAGTTAATTCGTCCTGTTTTTGCACCAGATAGCTTTCCTCGCAATTTCCTGCCGCTTTTGCGGCGTTGGAAATTGCGAAAATAATCGATTGAGGCAAAAACAGGGCTCATTAAGGAGGGTTTGAATGAAACGTAAAGATTCCAGAGAACTGAATAAGTTGCGCAGTATTAAAATCGAACGTAACTACACTAAACATGCCGAAGGTTCATGCCTTATTGAGCTTGGCAGCACACGGGTGATTTGCACGGCAAGCGTTGATAAGAATGTGCCTATGTTTTTACGCAATTCCGGGACCGGCTGGGTTACCGCCGAGTACGGGATGTTGCCGCGCGCGACTAATACCCGTGTACCGCGGGATAAGAATTCAGGTAGGACGCAGGAAATACAGCGTCTTATCGGCAGGTCATTACGCAGTATTATCAGTTTAAAAGAGCTTGGCGAGCGCACCATTGTGGTTGATTGCGACGTGATCCAGGCTGACGGAGGAACGCGCATCGCCTCGATCGTTGGAGGTTTTGTTGCTTTGGTCGATGCGGTTTCAAAGCTTTCTAAAGATGGCATGATACCGATGTGCATCACTGATTATCTTGGAGCGGTGAGCGTAGGTATGTGGAAGGGCCAATACATCCTTGATCTTAATTTTCAGGAAGACTCAAACGCCGATGTGGATATGAATATCGTGATGAAAGGGTGCGGTGAATTTATTGAGGTGCAGGGAACCGGTGAGCACCTTTCGTTTTCACAGGATGATCTCAATGCGATGCTTACCCTTGCCAAGAAAGGCATTACTGAAATAATCGACCTTGAGCGAAATTTATTGAAAGGAACACTATCATTGTAGAGGCGGAACCACGTCCCGCCTGCGATAACATCTCGGCGGGATCCCGCAGAACGAAGTGCATGCGGGACGGATTTAAAGACGCAGGTTTAAAGATATGAGATTAATCATTGCGACAAACAATGAATCGAAGTTAAGGGAAATAAGAGCAATCCTTAGAGTGATTAATATACCTATTATTTCTTTCAATGAATTAGATAAAAAATTCCATATTAAAGAAAACGGCAAAACATTTCTTGCAAACGCGATAAAAAAAACTAAACCAATATCTTTAGCTTACCCTGACGATTTGGTAGTAGGGGAGGATTCTGGTTTGGCCGTTGACGAGCTTGGCGGAAAACCCGGTGTGTATTCAAAACGCTATTCAGGCAAAAATTGGACTTATGAGAAGAATAATCTCAAAATTCTTCGTGAAATTGAAGGTGTCGCTTGGAAAAGCCGCAAAGCCCACTTTATCGCTTGTCTGGCATTGATGAAAAATGGCCGCCTGATTAAAAAAATAGAAGGCAGACTTAATGGATTTATTAGCCAGGAGCCAAAAGGAACAGCAGGTTTCGGTTATGATCCCATCCTGTATATTCCAAAATATAAAAAAACTGTAGCCCAGTTATCATCGAGCATCAAAAACAATATAAGTCATAGAGCTAAAGCATTCCTGAAATTAAAAGAGTATCTCCGCAAGCGTAATTAGATATTTTTTATATCAGAAGAATAATAGAAGTTATTTTGAAGTAAATATTGGATAAAAAATCTGAAGGAGGGATAAAATGATTATGGAGAAAATAACTTATTTGCTCCTTGTAGTACTTTTAATTAGCGGATGCGCCACGCCTTACCAAAAGAGAGGTACTTTTGGAGGTTATAGGGACATAAAGTTACAAGAAGATGCTTTTAAGATTACTTTTGAAGGTAATGGTTTCATTGGAACAGAGAGAGCCAAAGATTATACTTTGCTAAGATGCGCAGAAGTTGCTCTCGAAAATAATTATAAATATTTCATTATTGTTGATGGAAACGTTTCTTTGCTATCAGAAAGTTTTACAACTCCAGTTGTAGCTACGACACAAACCAATTCTTTTGGTAATGTTGGCGTATCTGGTCAAAGTAGAGTTGTCGGTAATACTGCTTATGGCTCATATTCTGGGTTATATTCTGGGTCTTCCAGTGCTACAACGACTGTTAGTGGTGGTCAAGAGGTTGCTTGGACTGAGCCAACAGTAGTTCATACTATAAGATGTTTTAATGAAAAACCGGAAAACGTTCCTGTGATAGTTTATGATGCCGAGCTAGTCAGGGCGAGCGTTAAAAAGCAATACCGTATAAAATAAAACCGTGAAAGGAAAAACAGAGGGTGGTACTCGGAAAAGGGTGTGGAGCTGATATGTCTACGATATTGTCTGGGGGTGTGTTGTTTGCATATGCAGAGGCGTACCTTGATGCCACAAAACGTTTGATTTCGATAGAAAATAGGAAATTTCGTGAAGGGGATTGGAATATATTTGTAATGCCATTGCTTTTTCTCTTTCGGCATTATTTAGAACTAGGATTGAAAGCATGCATATGTATGAAGAGGGAGATAGAAATACTCGAAGCGGTATCACAGCCAGATATTTCACGAGAAAAACTACTGAGAGCGCAGAAGAATCTAGATGAAAGGCTAAAATGCATACATGACCTATCTAAGCTCATAAAGGATATGAAGGGATATTTTCCTGGCAATGAGGGTTTCTTCTCGGAAAGAGTGCAGAGCTATTTGAATCGACTGTCTAAGTATGACAAGAAATCAGATGTGTTCAGATATCCTTTTGGCACGAAAGGAAATTGGTTATTGTCGGGTCAACCGATTATGCCAATGGAAGAAATAAAAAAGATGGTCAGAGAGATAAGTCACGAACTTAACTCGATCGCTGTACAGCTCATTGAGAATCTTAATTTGCTCCACGAGAGTAAGCTTACGAATCCAGAATAAGCTTACAAGCTAATAGTTTATATCCTTCCAATAATTACGATAAGTTTCCATCAATTTCGCGAAGCAAATCTTTCGCCTCTCTGCTTTTAGCAGAGGGCGAGACCTCGCCGCAATAGTTCTCTATATTGGCGGGCCATCAATTTCAACATTTTCATTTCGTCCATCGTCCCTTTTCCCTCATTCTTATTCGTATTCTATGAGCTAGTATGCTTGCAGCTCATAGCTTGTGGCCCGATGCGCTCTGCGAAAACATTTGACCTCTAATAGATAAATTGGTATATTATTTATAAAAGTGAGGCGAATATGACACGGATTTTGAAATTAAAAAACCATGATGCAAAAAAAGAAATTGAGTTTGAGCTTAAATTTCTTAAGTCCCTTTCAGTCAAGCAGCGTTTTATGTTAATGTTTAGGAAGACGAGGGAAATGATTAGTTTATTGGAGAAACATGGACACAGAAGGGCTTTTAAAATTATTAAGAGGACATAAGGTCGATTTCGTAATCATCGGTGCAACTGCCTTCCCGGTTTATGGATACGCCCGTGCCACGTTGGATATTGATATTTTTATCAGGCCAACGCAAGTAAATGCAGAAAGAACATGGAAAGCGCTTAAGGCTTTTGGCTACGATATCAGCGATGTCGGTATCGATGATTTACTCAAGAAGAAATTGCTCATACGGCAATATGCAGTAGAGACGGATGTGCATCCATTTGTAAAAGGCGTTCGCTTTGAAGATATTTGGAAAAATAAAGTAAAAGCGAAGTTTGGAGATACTTTTGTTTACTTCGCTTCGTTAAATGACCTCATAAAAATGAAACGCGCCGCGGCAAGGCCCCAAGATTTAGAGGATCTTAGGTATCTAACGAAATTAAGAAAAGCAAAATAACCCCCGCACGATTGCCTTCCGCAAGCTTAAATCTTACCTCAAAGCTATAGAAGCGGATTAACGCGGATCTATACGCGGATAAACGCGGAAGAAGATGGACGAAGGACGACCACTCGTGCGGCGCTAGTTGCGTCAGGCTCGTTAGGACGAAGGGAAAACATCAAAAATTATGAATTTTCAATCAGACTTCTTCAAAACTCTAGCAGTAAAAAGATGGTGGTGGGTCATTGAGCCATTTGAAAAGAATAATAGCGATGCGATAAAACAGAAATATGAATTTGATAATATCGCTTATGCTATAGAGATATCATCTGATAATAATAAGAGAATTTTACATGCAAAACTTCAAAAAATAATTGACCACATTAATCCGTTACGAACTAGTTCAACTCTTTCATCTGGGCTGCAGCCAATGTCGTTAGGCGAATTTTGTAAATCTAATCCAAAGGAAAAGCAGAACCTCGAAGATTATTATGCAGAAGACACCAACTCTGTGGCTATTTTTTCTGAAATCAAAGTTTTTGACGAATTAACTAAGTTGGGTTTACATGAAATACAATTTATAGAAGAGGATCCTCAACGAAAAACACCAGACCTTAAGGCAATAGATAATAACCAAAGTATTTTTGTTGAGGTTAAATTTATTAGCCCGCCCAAAGAAGAAGAGCAAGGGATGATAGCTCGATGCGATGAACATGTTGAAATGTATCAGGATTGGTATAGCCGCGTGCAAAAGAAGCTTTTATTTGATTTAAAAGATGCAAAAGAGAAGTTTGAAGCAGTAGGCGCCTATAAAGCAAATTGCCAGAGATGGGTGTACGTCTATATTGTTTGGGGTTCTGATGCCAAGCTTTCAAAAAAAAACGTCGTTGAACCCAGCGAAATGGATTTGTTCGATAAGGCAACGTTAGAAAATAAATTTGGAATTGAACTTAGGTTTTTAAAAACATTCTAATTTTGATATGCCTTGATTGTAGTCTTCTTACGTCCAGCGACCGAAGGGAGCGGACGTCCCACAATTTCAATACTCTGTACTTAGTACTCAGTACGCTGTACTAATCTGGTAGCTTGCAGCCTGTAGCCTGTAGCATTTCTGCAATAAATTTCCACCAGTTTCGCGTAGCTAATTTCTACCAATTTCTATTCAATTTTTTGCCGTGGCCGTTGCCCTAAGACGAAACGGGTTTCGTAGTCCTTGCCGGATTACGAAATATAAACACGTCCTAGCGACCGACGGTCGCGAACGTCCCACGTCCTAGTGAGCCAGGCGCTACTGCGCCGTGCGAACGAACGTCCTACGTATCCCATACGCAATACTCAATACGCAATACGATAATTTATGGGCTTTCAGCCATGAGCCATGAGCTGTCCGCGTCCATCCGCGTAACTATCCGCGTATATCCGCTTCTATATTCAAGTGTCACGCAATACTCAATACGCAATACGATAATCTGGAGCCAGCCTTGACTTTTCCCCCTAAATCGCTTATTATCTTACTATTATGTCCAGAAGATCAAGACGCGCAAAACTATCCTGGAATCGCAGGAAAAGAAAGAATAAGGGTAGAAAGCCCTGCCGCGGTTAAAACGCAAAGCGTTTTAACCGTTTATTCACACGGATTTTAACGGATTGACACGGATATAGTCCGTTTTTCTTTGTTTCTATTTCATGAAATGAATTAGTCTAATCCGTTTGCATCCGTAGTCATCCGTTTGAATATGAATATATTTGATAGAATCAAAGAAGACATCCAAACCGTCTTTCGCGAGGATCCCGCGGCGCGTAACACTGCGGAGGTGGTATTATGCTATTCGGGTATGCACGCCATATGGGCGTATCGAGGCACGCATTGGCTCTGGAAGAAAGGTTTTAAGATTGAAGCACGTCTTTTTTCTCAATGTGTACGTTTTTTTACCGGGATCGAAATTCATCCGGGCGCGACCATTGGAAGAAGATTCTTTATCGACCATGGTATGGGAGTTGTGATCGGAGAGACAACCGAGATCGGTGATGATGTTTTGATTTATCAAGGTGTGGTGTTGGGTGGTGTATCTCACGAAAAACAAAAACGCCATCCGACCATCGGCAACAAAGCGGTCATCGGTGCCGGCGCGATATTGCTCGGCCCTATCGTTGTCGGTACTGAAGCCCGCGTGGGCGCAGGTTCGGTTGTGGTCAAAGATGTTCCTGACGGAGGCACCGTTGTCGGTGTTCCCGGCCGGGTGATAACCGAAGGCGTGCCAAAGCACATAAGCGGGGTTGAGCTTGATCACAACAAACTTCCCGATCCGGTGATAGAAGTTTTAGCGCGGCTTGAGAAGCGTATTGAGGATTTGGAAAAAGAGCATAACAAATTTCATAGACAGTGAAATAGAAGCGGATTGTCGCGGATTTAAACGCGGATAAACGCTGACGGCGTAGTTCCGCGTAACTATCCGCGTGTTTCCGCATCTAATAATAGGAGTATAAAATGAAAGTTCTCGTTGCTGGAGCAGTAGGGTTCACCCAGCCCCTCCATAAAAAAACACTGAGCGTTACAGGCGATGCGCTGAAATGGTTCGAAAAATAGGAGTTTTTATATGAGAATATTAGTGACGGGAGGGGCTGGGTTCATCGGCTCACACGTTGTGAAGATCTTGGAAGCACAAGGCGCACAGGTTATCGCGCTCGATGATTTCTCAAGCGCCAATTTCAGGAATCTTGATGGTACCAAGGCCGAGGTGATATGCGCTGATGTTACCGATAGCGCAGGTATTGGAAAACTTCCCAAAGTTAACGCCGTAATCCACGAAGCGGCTATTACTGACACGACCTTCCAGGACGATAAAAAAATGATCATGGTTAACTTTGAAGGGTTTAAGAACGTTTTTAACTTTTGCGTTGCGAAAAAAGCAAAACTTGTCTATATTTCAAGCGCTGCCACCTATGGTGATGGACCAAGCCCGATGAAGGAGACTCAAAGCCCGCACCCGCTTAACGCATACGCCTATTCAAAATATTTATGTGATTGTTTTGCGGCAAAAGTTATGAATAAAAAAGTTTTACCACGTATCGTGGGCATACGGTATTTTAATGTGTATGGCCCGGGAGAGTATCATAAAAAAGCCGCGGCGAGCATGATCTATCAATTGTATCTGCAAATGGCGAAAGGTTTGCGCCCCCGTGTTTTTAAATACGGCGATCAAAAGCGCGACTTTATTTATGTCAAAGATGCGGCCCGCATTACGGTGGAAGCGCTTAATCTTACGAAAGACACGGTCATTAATGTCGGTACCGGTAAAGCGGGAAGTTTCAATGATATTATTGCAGGGCTCAATAAAGCGCTCGGCACCAAACTGGAGCCTGATTATTTTGAGAATCCTTATAAGGGAGCGTATCAGGATTGTACTGAGGCGGATACCGGGCTTCTTAAGAATTTTAAACTCGGCGCAAAGTTCAGTTTGGAGAACGGCATTGCGGATTATGTGATGAAGTATCTTCTTTCCGGAATGGCATAATTGACGCTGGCAGAGTTTTTCATAACGACGAATGTTCCGTATCGTCACACGAGTTTTATCTCGGCAATCGCATTCTCTGGTTAACACAGCCTACCGTCATTTCTTTCTCTTTTTTCCCCTACAATAATATGCAGAGAAATTATATTGTTGCAACCCCTTCCGGGCCAACATGAAGGGAATGTCTAATTATGTTGACAGGGTCTATATACAGCGGTACGATTATGGTGCTATAAAGCGAACCGGAATATAAATGTGGGTCTTTCGGTTGGCGGCATTACCCTTCTAGACGGAGGGATTCATGGCGTTGCAAGGAGTGTTTGATGAGGCAACTTTCTAAAAAAAGAAAGTTGCTTTTTTGTTTTTGAAGCTAAAAAGGCGCTGACGTGGTAGGCAATAACGATAGGGGTAAAAAGGAAGATGATTTATGGGGGTCGCGCGGATAGAACACATGAGAATTTCTATAGCAGCGAAACAGAAAAAGAAGAGTGACGAGATGAGCAACGCGCTCAAGAGGTCCAAAGATTATTCAGATAAGATAATCAATCTTATCGCCGACCCGCTCTTTGTCAAAGACAGAGACCACCACTGGGTATTACTGAATGACGCATATTGTCAATTTATGGGATATGCGCGCGAAGCATTGATCGGTAAGTCCGATTATGATTACTTTCCAAAACAAGAGGCAGATGTTTTTTGGGATAAAGATGAGGTTGTTTTTAATACAGGCAAAGAAAATATTAATCAAGAGGAATTCACGGATGCTCGCGGCGTTGTGCATACGATTGATACAAAAAAGACGTTATATGTGGATGAGGGAGGAAACAAATACATCGTCGGCATTATAAGAGATATTACCGAGCAAAGAAAAGCCCACAAAGCTTTACGCGAATATAAAGAACACTTGCAAGAGGAGATAGCGCACCGCACTGCAGAAATCTCGGTAGTAAATAAACAATTGTGGGAAGAAATCAGCGAACGTAAACAGGCTGAGGAAGAAGTTATAGAAAGTGCCCAACGATTGTTCACGGTTATTGAAAAGATTGAAGAGGGTATAACATTCAGCGATGCGAAGGGTCATTTTGAGGTATTTAATTCAAAAATGGAAGATATCACGGGGTACACTAAAGAAGAAGCTAATAATACAAATGATTTTATAGATCTTTTATGCGCTGACCCCTTAGAGCGTCGCAAGGCCAAAGAGAGGCTTGATAGTGTTGCGAAGCACGGTGGTTTGCACGAAAGTGAATCAGTCATCCATGGAAAAGACGGGAAAAAGAAAACATTATTGATATCTACTACCCTCGTTCAGTATAAAGATAAGAATATGTTTTTAAGCGTGTATCGCGATATAACTGAACGGAAAGCTCACGAGGAGCGCCAACTTGCTATGACGAAAGGCTTGCAGACCGTTGCGGGAATAGCCGATTCACTTATCGCGTGCCCTGACGTGGAAGATCTTTTTCGGCGGGCTGTGGAGCTGGCCAGAGAGAAACTTGGGTTGGAGCGCTGTGTCATCTTTTTGGAAGACGGTAATTTCGTGCGAGGCACCCATGGCACTGATCGCTATGGCCGCACCACCCATGAATACTTTCATGCGCTCGAAAAAAACGAAATATGGGAAGAGCGTTTGCGAATGCTGCAACCGCAGGATCCGCGCTGGATCGCAGTTGAGGAGCCGCTTGTTGAATGGGATGGCCAGAAAGAAGTCCATACGGGAAAAGGGTGGGTTGCAATAACGCCGATACAGTCTACTCACCGATCAATAGGAGTTTTTATCAATGATTCAGCGATAAGCAATGCTCCGTTGGATACCGTAAAACAAGATGTGTTAGCGGTGTTCTGTTCGCTGCTGGGAAATATTGCTGAACGAGAACAGGTAGAGGATGTGCTGCAGGCTTCAGAAATGCGTTATCGCCGGCTCTTTGAAGCGTCAAAAGACGGAATATTGATTTTAGACGCGGATTCAGGAAAGATCGTTGATGTCAACCCCTTCTTAAAAAATATGCTGGGTTATTCTCAAGGAGAGTTTTTGGGAAGAGAACTCTGGGAGCTTGGTTTTTTCAAGGATATCGGTTTTTCTAAAGACGCTTTCTTGGAATTAAAGAGCAAAGAATATGCTCGTTATGAGGATCTACCGTTACAAACAAAAGATGGCCGGCGTATCGAGGTAGAATTTATTAGCAACATTTATGAGGTTAATCGCCAGAAGGTAATCCAGTGCAATATTCGTAATATTACCGAGCGTAAACGGATCGAAGAGGATTTAAGAGAATCCAAAGATAAACTCAAAAAGGCATTAGAAAAATTAGAAGAAGCATATACGAAATTACAAGAATTAGATAAGATGAAATCGGACTTTGTTTCTGTCGTCTCGCATGAATTAAGAACGCCCCTTACTGCAATTAAGAATGCCGTGAGTATTTTACTAAAAGGAATAACGCCGGGCCATTCGATCGATGAGAGGGGAAAGGAATTATTGGATATTATTTTAAATAATACTAATCGCCAAACGCGCATGATAAACGATTTGCTCGACATAGGTAAAATAGAAGCAGGGGTTATGGAGCTGGAAAAAGAATGCATTGATATGGTAAGTTTTTCCCACGATATACTTAATTCTTTTCCTTCGCAGGTGAATAGTAACAATATCAGCTGGAATATACGGGCGCCCCGAAAGACCTTATTGGCTTTCGTTGATCGAGAACAGATACGAAGGGTTTTTATTAATCTTCTTGCTAATGCAACGAAGGCTATTGTCGTCAGTGGCGAAATAACCGTACAGGTAACAGAAGAAGATGCGGATGTAAAAGTAACTATTATGGACACCGGCAGGGGGATAGCGAAAGAGGATATAGGAAAAATATTTGATAAGTTCAGCAGGGTCGGTGATAGCGCGGCGCGTAGAAAAGGCGGGACCGGTTTAGGATTGGTTATTGCGAAGGGGATCATAGAGGCGCATGGGGGGAGAATTTGGGTGGAGTCAGAGCTTGGAAGCGGAAGCTCCTTCTATTTTACTATTCCGATCTTCAGGGACAAAGAAAATGGCAAAGAAAACGGGGTCGATGATAAACGCCAGGCTGCGGAGCAAAAAAAGATACTTATCATTGAAGATGATCTTGATATTGTTAAGACGATACGCTATTTATTGGAACAAGCGGGATATGCTGTCTCTGACGCTATGAATGGTAGGGAGGGGCTTGCGAAGGTAAAGCGCGATAAACCTGATTTAGTTATTTTGGATTTACATCTGCCCAAGCTGCCCGGTGAAGAGGTTTGTCGAGAAATAAGAAGAGATGAACAAATTGCCGATGTGCCCATTATCATGCTTACTGCAAAGAGCGCAGACGTTGACCGAGTTGTCGGAAGAGTGATCGGGGCTAATCGGTTTATGACGAAGCCTTTTGATGCGGATGAGTTATTGAGAGAAATTGATACGATATTGGAAAAAGGGAACAATAACCACATTCGACAGAATCATTAATGTAAGGAGGTAACTATGGGTAAGAAAAAAATACTTATTGTCGATGATGAACCTGACATTGTTCAGACGGTGCGATATGCCTTAGAAGACGAAGGATATGAAGTTGATTCCGGCGCCAGCGGAGAAGAAGGATTAAGAAAATTAGAGGAGGGTAAACCAGATTTGATTTTATTAGATGTGCTATTGCCGGATCAGAACGGTTTTCACGTAGCTCAAAAAATAAAGGCAATGGATGCCTATAAGGACATCCCCATTGTCGCTATATCCTGTAAGACAGATCAGGTAGATAAACGTGTTGCGGTAAGAAGCGGGGTGATGGAATATATCGATAAACCAATTGATGTAGATAGGCTACTTTTTCTAATTAAAGACATTTTGATAGTACATAAGAAATAAAAATGTTGTTTGTAAAGATGATGCGTAAAAGAATCCTTATTGTAGACGATGAGTCAGATATCGTCAGAACCATTCAGCTGTCGCTTGAGACAAACGACTATGAAGTTATTACTGCCGTGGATGGCAGAGAAGCACTCGATGAGATCTATAATAGAAATCCGGACTTAATTATTCTTGATGTCATGTTGCCGGATATTGATGGTTATGAATTGTCTCGCAGGCTTAAAGATAACCAGAGGCATAAAAATATCCCTATTATGATACTTACTGCTCGGGCACAAAAGCTAGATCAAAAATTATGGAGAAGATCAAAAGCCGATCTTTGGATGGTGAAGCCTTTTGATCTTAACGTATTTATGGGGAATATACAGAAATTACTTGGTGACCGGACCGAGCGTTCTTAAACATTTTAAACGTACTGCGAAGCGGAGCCCAGAAGACAGAATTCACGATTATACCCGTACCTATCCTATTGGCAAAGGCGCCTTTAGAGGGGTAGGGTGAGAAGTCTCCCCATCAAATAAAGTTACTTTTTGGAAAAAATACTTGACAAAGTTTTTATTTACGGTATAACTACAACACTGTTGCGTTCTCATGACATAGAAGTGCCCCCTGAAATTTAAGCCGGTAATGGCCGAAAATTGCTGAAAAATAAGGGGTTTCTCATCTGACCTATACCTCATATATTTAGGTATACTATAAGTAGAGAATTACCAAAAAACTAATAGGGTAAGCATCCTAATGGGATGCTTTTTTTATCCCTTGTTCATTGATAGTAAGACCCGAAAATTTAAAGCCTTTGGAGGGTTTGATCCTGGCTCAGAGTGAACGCTGGCGGCGTGGATTAGGCATGCAAGTCGAGCGAACTTATTTTTTCTGTTATTGCGGGGTAACCTGTGGTAGCAGAGAAAATTGGTTAGCGGCAAACGGGTGAGGAAAACGTGGGTAACGTACCTTGAGGAGGGGCATAGCCTCGCGAAAGCGGGAGTAATACCCCATGGTCCCTGGGATTTGAAATGGTTCCAGGGTAAAGATGGCCTCTACTTGTAAGCTATCGCCACATGAGCGGCCCACGCCCTATCAGGTAGTTGGTGAGGTAATGGCTCACCAAGCCTTAGACGGGTAGCTAGCTTGAGAGAGTGTTTAGCCACACCGGAACTGAGACACTGTCCGGACTCCTACGGGAGGCTGCAGTCGAGAATCTTTTCCAATGGACGAAAGTCTGAGAATGCGACGCCGCGTGAGGGATGAAGGTCTTCGGATCGTAAACCTCTTTTATTAGGGAGGAATTACTAAGGGTGAACAATCCTTAGGGTTGACTGTACCTGATGAATAAGCCACGGCTAACTCCGTGCCAGCAGCCGCGGTAATACGGAGGTGGCAGGCGTTACTCGGTTTGACTGGGTGTAAAGGGTCCGCAGGCGGCTAAATGTGTGAAAGGTGAAATCCTTTTGCTCAACGAAAGAATTGCCTTTCAAACTGTTTAGCTTGAGGATGGGAGAGGAGAGCGGAACTGCCGGTGTAAGGGTGAAATCTGTGGATATCGGCAGGAACGCCTGTTGGGAAGCCGGCTCTCTGGTCCATTCCTGACGCTCAGGGACGAAAGCTAGGGGAGCAAACAGAATTAGATACTCTGGTAGTCCTAGCCGTAAACGATGGATACTAGGTGTTTGTCCGTTAAGGATGGGTGCCGCAGCTAACGCATTAAGTATCCCACCTGGGGACTACGGCCGCAAGGCTAAAACTCAAAGGAATTGACGGGGGCCCGCACAAGCGGTGGAACACGTGGTTTAATTCGATGCTACGCGAGGAACCTTACCAGGGTTTGACATGCTTGTAGTAATCGCCGGAAACGGTGGGTGAACTGTATCCAGTCAGTTGCTTGCACAGGTGCTGCATGGCTGTCGTCAGCTCGTGCCGTGAGGTGTTTCCTTAAGTGGAAGAACGAGCGCAACCCTCGCCCTTAGTTGCTAGTGTCGGTTTTTAATCGAAGCGCACTCTAATGGGACTGCCCGAGTTAAGTGGGAGGAAGGCGGGGACGACGTCAAGTCCGCATGGCCTTTATATCCTGGGCTACACACGTGTTACAATGCCGGTTGCAATGGGGGGCGAAACCGTAAGGTGAAGCAAATCCCTAAAAAGCCGGCTCAGTTCAGATTGAGGGCTGCAACTCGCCCTCATGAAGCTGGAATCGCTAGTAATGGCGCATCAGCGATGGCGCCGTGAATACGTTCCCGGGCCTTGTACACACCGCCCGTCAAGCGCTGAAAGTGGGAGGCACCTGAAGCCCCGACGTAAGTTGAGGTCACGGTGAATTTCATGATTGGCGCTAAGTCGTAACAAGGTAGCCGTACGGGAACGTGCGGCTGGATCACCTCCTTTCATTTTTTATTCGAACTTGTTTCGAGTAACTAAGTGGAAATTTTTTACAAATCTCATCTAGCAAACGAGATTTACCTCCAAAGGCTTTGTCTTCATACCACAAGCCTGCTTACAAAAGCAGGCTTGTGTATCTCTGGGTGACTTCCGGGTTTGACTCTTTTCGCGTCACGCGGGCGATTCCCGGCGGGGTTTGGGAATCGAGCCACTTCGAGCGAATACATGAGCCCACGGGCCCATAGCTCAGTTGGTAGAGCACCGTGCTGATAACGCGGGGGTGTCTGGTTCGATCCCAGATGGGCCCATTAAGAGAACGATTGAACGAGGGACGAGAGAGTGCGAAGCGAAGCGGTGCCTCTCCGCAAGGGACGAAGGATGATCATGATGTGCATCCCTCGTCCGAGCGAGCCTGGCGCAACAAGCGCCGTGCGAGCGAACGTCCATCGTTGTTTCATTCTTCAAGCGGGCCTGTAGTACAGTTGGGAGTACGCCTGCTTTGCAAGCAGGAGGTCAGCGGTTCAAATCCGCTCAGGTCCAGTTAAGAAGAATGTAACAAGTAGCACGTAACAAGTACCATGTCAAAGGATTAAAGACATGAGAGTGCGAAGCAAAGCGGAGCCTCTCCGAAGAAGACGTGCAACGTGTGACGTGAGACATATAAATTTAATCTTTGAAAATTGGATTACAAGTATCGTGTGGCTCAGGGCATCGGGGTCAGCGTTGGTTGTGGTCTTTTAAATAATTCGGTCTTTGAAAATTTGGTTGAGTATCAAGCTACTAACGACTTATGGTGAATGGCTTGGTTGGTACAGGCGATGAAGGACGTGGCAAGCTGCGATAAGCTGCGGTGAGGCGCAAGTGGCCTTTGACCCGCAGATGTCCGAATGGGGCAACCCTTGCAGGGTAATACCTGCAAATCCTTGCGTAAGCGGGAAGCTAACCCGGGGAAGTAAAACATTTCAGTACCCGGTGGAAAAGAAATCGAAAGAGATTCCCCCAGTAGCGGCGAGCGAAAAGGGAATAGCCTAAACCCGACAAGTGTTAAAGCCTGCTGGCGTTGCTTGTTGGGTGTTGTGGGGCATTACCGGAAAACGCGGCAGCGTTTTCGGGAAGTTACAAACTTTACCTGTAGTTGAATCCGCTGGAAAGCGGAACCAGAGAAGGTGATAGTCCTGTATACAAAATGGGTAAAGCTTCCTCGGTAGTGTTCCCAAGTACCACGGAGCACGGGAAACTCTGTGAGAATTTGGGCCGACCACGGTCTAAGGCTAAACACTCGTACCAGACCGATAGTGAACAAGTACCGTGAGGGAAAGCCGAAAAGAACCCCGGTGAGGGGAGTGAAATAGAACCTGAAACCATAAGTTTACACAGCGGTCATAGTCTTTGGCGTAAGCCAAGGATAATGGCGTACCTTTTGTATAATGGTCCAGGGAGTTATTGTTTATCGCAAGTCTAACTGCGGTTTGGCGCAGGAAGGCGTAGGGAAACCGAGTCCTAATAGGGCGTTTTAGCGGTAGGTAATAGACCCGAAGCCAGTCGATCTACCCATGACCAGAGTGAACCCCGACGAAAGTCGGGGGGAAGCTCGAACCAGTGAATGTTGAAAAATTCTTGGATGAGTTGTGGGTTGGAGTGAAAGGCTAATCAAGGCTGGTGATAGCTGGTTCTCCCCGAAACGACTTTAGGGTCGACCTCCAGAAATTAGGCTCGAGAGGGTAGAGCACAGGATGGGTTAGGGTGGACTGTGTCCATACCAACCCCAAGCTAACTCCGAATCTCTTGGGTCCGTATCTGGGGAGCTAGACTGTGCGGGCTAAGCTGCATAGTCGAGAGGGAAACAGCCCAGACCGTCAGTTAAGGTCCTTAAACGCAAGCTAAGTGGAAAAGGATGTGGAGTCACAAAAACAGCCGGGATGTTGGCTTAGAGGCAGCCATCATTTAAAGAGTGCGTAATAGCTCACCGGTCGAGTGATTCTGCGCCGAAAATGATCGGGGCTTAAGCTTGCTACCGAAGCTACGGATTTGTCCTAGATTCGTCTAGGGCAAGTGGTAGGGGAGCATTCTGTATGCACTGAAGGTCACGGCGTAAGCCTGGCTGGAGCGTACAGAAGAGATTATCTTGGAATGAGTAGCGAAAACAAAGGTTAAAAACCTTTGCGCCGCAAGCCTCAGGTTTCTCCGTCAATGTTAATCAGACGGAGGTTAGGCGGTCCCTAAGCCGAACCCCGATTCGTCGGGGGTAGGTAATGGAGAAGGGCGTTAATATTCGCCCCCCATCTATGGGCGTTAACGTAGTGAGTGACGCATAAGGTGCGATGGTCAGACGGTTGGATGTGTCTGTCCTCTTGACGCAAGTTGAGAGGGGAGTCCAAGCTACGGCGCGGGCGAACCCATCAAGACTGAGTGCCAAGAAATAACTTATTACGTTGTTCATAGGTGTCCGTACCGTAAACCGACACAGGTAGGCTGCCTGAACATGGCAAGGCGCTCGGGAGAACTCTCGTTAAGGAACTCGGCAATTTAGCCCCGTACGTTTGCAAGAAGGGGTGCCCTTGACAGCTTGCTGTCAAGGGTCGCAGTGAAAGGGCTGCTGAGACTGTTTAGCAAAAACACAGGTCCCTGCTCAACTCGTAAGAGGATGTATAGGGACTGAGACCTGCCCAGTGCTGGAAGGTTAAGGGGAGAGGTTATTTCGCCGCAAGGTGAGAGAAGCTTTGAGCCGAAGCCCCAGTAAACGGCGGCCGTAACTATAACGGTCCTAAGGTAGCGAAATTCCTAGTCGGGTAAAACAATCGGACTTGCCCGTAAGCTGGCTCATAACGGTGAAAGGATTTTTTTACATCTTATCACTAGGATAAGGTTAAACGAAAAATCCCAATACCGTGGGAAGTCGTCCCGATGTAACACATTGGGATTGACCCCGTAACGACTTTCCGCTTTACGCGGAGGGCTTTCATGGATTATCCGTGGAGGCAACACGCCGGCCATCAGTTCTTGGGTGAGGAGGAATCTATGATGCACCCAGAGTATGTAACTGGTTTTTGCGATGGAGAAGCGAGTTTCAGCGTTACTGTATCTCCGCGAGGAACCTCGTGGGAGATACGTCCGAGTTTTTCCGTTTCTCAGAATGAGGCATCGCGAGATGTGCTGTATCAAATACGGCACTTTTTTGAATGCGGATATGTACGACCTTCGCGCAGCGACAATACGTATAAGTACGAAGTACGTAGTTTGCCGGAACTGCAGAAGAAAGTTATTCCGCATTTTCAGAAATACTCGTTGTGCACCGAGAAACAGAAAAATTTCGAAATTTTCGTAGCAATCATCCGGCTTATGTCTGAAGGTAAACACCTGACGAAGGAAGGATTGCGCGAAATTGTGCTGTTGCTTGAAAAATTGAATCCCAACTGTAAAAAGATTTACGACCGCAAAAAACTACAAGAATTGATGAATGTATAGTCTACGTCAACTTCAAAACGCGCAGGTTTGTCTGCGTGCATGAAGCGTGAAGTTCCGACCCGCACGAATGGTATAACTATGGCAGCGCTGTCTCAACGAGAGTCCCGGCGAAGTTGTAGTGGCGGTGAAGATGCCGTCTACCCGCAGTCGGACGAAAAGACCCCGGAACCTTTACTGTACGCTGGTATTGGATTTTGGTGCAGCATATGTAGGATAAGTGGGAGGCTATGAAGCCCTGGCGCTAGTTAGGGCAGAGCCAACGGTGAAATACCACTAATGCTTCTCTAAGGTTCTAACCCCGTTAAGTCGGGGGACATTTCCAGCCGGGCAGTTTAACTGGGGCGGTTCCCTCCTAAAAGGTAACGGAGGGGTTCAAAGGTACCCTCAGTCCGTTTAGAAATCGGACGGCGAGTGTAAGGGCATATGGGTGCTTGACTGTGAGGCGTACATGCCGAGCAGGCGCGAAAGCGGGACTTAATGATCCGGTGGTTGCAAGTGGAAGCGCCATCGCTCAACGGATAAAAGGTACTCCGGGGATAACAGGCTTATCGGGTCCGAGAGTTCACATCGACGACCCGGTTTGGCACCTCGATGTCGGCTCATCTCATCCTGGGGCTGGAGAAGGTCCCAAGGGTCCGGCTGTTCGCCGGTTAAAGAGGTACGTGAGCTGGGTTCAGAACGTCGTGAGACAGTGAAAATGACCGTTTGCTGTCTTTAAAATTGGCTATATGCTGGAAAATCCGAGAATTACTCACTACTTGATAAGTAGCTGAATAGAGATATAATATCTCTATGGTATCAAGTGAAAAAGTGCGGTATGCGGACAATCAGCAGGTAAGCGGGAAGAAGAGAATTTCCGATGACTACTTTGCTGGTTTCGTTGATGGTGAAGGATGTTTCTATGTGGGATTCAGCAAACGTAAAGATTTGCCTTTACGGTGGCAAGTTATTACTGAATTTCATTTAAGTCAAAACCCAGGCGGAAAAAATATTCTCGAAGCACTCAAAAGCAGAATAGGTTGTGGATATCTTAAGCCTAATCATGCCAAGAGTCTTAAGGATAAAACGTGGGTTTTGATTGTAAAAGACAGAAAAGATTTGCGAGAAAAGCTAATTCCTTTCTTCAAGAAACATCAACTCTATTCTAGCAAAAATATTGACTTTCAAATTTTTGCTCGAGTGCTTAAGCTTATTGATAGGGGAGAGCACTTGAAGCGACCGGGTTTTAATAAGGTCGTCAGAATGGTTTTTAAATCACCAAAAACAGGACTCAAAAAGTATTCGAAAGATGTTCTTATGAATTCCTGAAACCTCAGAGACTATACGCCAATTCTTGGCAATGTGTCAGGAAAGATATAGTCCGAGCTGCATGGCGACATGCAGAGATCAGCAGAAATGTCTGATCCTTCTGTTTGTAATGTAGAGCAGATGTAACAGAACTGTCGGTCTCTATCCACTGTGGGTGTAAGGATTCTTGAAGGGGATCTGTCCTTAGTACGAGAGGACCAGGACAGAGGAACCTCTGGTGTACCAGTTGTTCTGCCAAGGGCAAAGGCTGGGTAGCTATGTTCCTTTAGGATAAGCGCTGAATGCATATAAGCACGAAGCCGACCCTGAAACTAAGAATCCCTTCTCGGCGTTAGTCGGGATGAAGGCTGGTAGGAGACTACTACCTATATAGGGCGTAGGTGTAAGCACAGTAATGTGTTGAGCCGAACGCTCCTAATAAGCCAATCGGCTTGATACTCAACTAAATTTTTTTAATTAACACATTATTTTTCCGCGTGCCACAGCACGCAGGAAAAATGATAGTGCGAACAATGAAACTTGCCTTTTTACTTCTTTTTAAAAAGGCTTAGCTGAATTGTCCCCATAGGGGATTAATCCCGACGAGTGTCACAAAAATATGGAATACCCTCTGGAATTTCAAAGAAATTCCGAGGACCTAGTCCCGGCAATTCTACGAATTGCACGGGGGATTTTTGGGACTGTTTATGAGTCGGGATCATAGAGCGTAGACATCGATGAACACATAAATTTTTTAGGTACGCAGGTACCTAAAAAATGATAGTGCGAATTACCCCATAATTTCCTACATTTATGATTTACTCAATTTCGTAGAAATTGAGTCAGATGATATATAGGTTAAAATTATGGGGCAGTAATAGATGTATTGTTCTTTTAGACAATCGAAAATAGAAATTAGACCGCAATCAGTTTTTGTAATTTCTATTATCAATTTTCAATTGCTCTATTTTTTGCTTCGCAAAAAATGGGGGTGTTCATACCAGAGGGGCCACACCCGTTCCCATTCCGAATACGGCCGTTAAGCCCTCTAGGGCCAATGGTACTGCCTTCGCGAGGAGGTGGGAGAGTAGGTCGATACCCCCTTTGTCTTTTTAATGAGGTCAACTTTTTTCCAAGTGCCTCGCACGCAGGAAAAATGTTAGACCGAATTAATCCCGAGGAGGTTGCGGGAAATTATGAGCTCGTAAAATGAGCGCAAGAATTTCCTGCATATCTAGCTGAGTCGGGATATTGCAGAACGAACTATTTTTCTCGGCAAACTTTATCTGCTCTCACGTAAACTTATTTTGATGAAGCAACAGAAAAGCATTTGTCCGAAGATTAAAAAGCCACTCTCGTAATGAGGGTGGTTTTTTATCTTATTAGCTTCCGCCAGTTTTGATTTAGCAAAAAACTACCCTCCTGTCGATACGTATCTATCAATCTCTCCGGATGAGCAGCCGTTTAAGTTTTGCGCTCGAGAAGATGTGCCGTGCGTTAGAAGTATCAAGGAGCGGGTATTATTCGTACAGGGCCAGGCCCAAAAGTCAAAACAGAATAAATAACGATAAACTGCTCATTGAAATCAACAGGATATATTGGGAGAATAACCGTAATTACGGCAGCCCGCGGATATGGAACGAACTGCGTAACAAAGAACAAATTCTGTGTTCTGTAAACCGCATTGCCAGGCTGATGCATCTTAACGGTATCGTTGCCATACAGAAGCGTAAATTTCGGGTAACAACAAACTCAAAACACAATTATCCGGTATGGCCGAATATTCTTAATCGGAATTTTGTCGTTGAGCGGTCGAATGTTGCGTGGGTTTCTGATATAACCTATATCTGGACATTTGAAGGCTGGCTGTATCTCGCGGTAATTCTTGATTTATTTTCCCGTGGTATCGTCGGCCTTGCGATGGATAAAACCATTGCCGACACATTGGTTATTCAGGCCCTTCGGCAGGCGGTGTTAAGACGCAACCCGGCTAAAGGGATTATCCTTCATTCGGATCGCGGCAGCCAATACGCCGGCAATGATTTTAAGACACTGCTTGCCAAGCATGAATTTGTCGGCAGCATGAGCAAGAAGGGCG
>JBDRAN010000062.1:0-2859 GCA_043823745.1 Candidatus Omnitrophota bacterium
TGTCCGCGACACAGCCATAATAAGCATGATCAATGAGGAAGAAATAAAACTGATCATAACCCCTGTTAAAAGCAGGCCTTGTATCTTGAGAATCCCTTTCTTCACACTCAATGAATATACGAGCACAGCCACGGATAAGGCACCCAAAACCCGCATACTGGAAGCGATAATACACCAAGCGAGCAGTTAAGACGAAATACAATATTAAGACACACACCTATTGCCGCTCCTCCTGAAATGCCTAACGTATATGGTTCAACAAGAGGGTTACGAAACATCCCCTGCAGAATCACGCCGGCAAGGCTTAAGCTACCTCCTATCGCAAATGCCAAAAGAATTCGGGGAAGCCGCACATCAAAAAGGATGCTATATTCCGCGCAAGGTTCCCTGCGTAAAACTGCAGCAACAATGTTTTTAAACGGTATCGAGGAAGATCCTACTGACAGTGAAAAACAGCTTATAGCTATTACTGCGGCAATAAGAAACAGTAACCACGCCACCCACCGGTATGCCCTGCTTTTCACTTTCGCTCCTCTAATTCGGGATGCAGCATAAGAACAATCTCCTCTAACGTTTCCGCGAAACCAAGAGGAGTAGGACTACAGACCTTATCAGAATCAACAAAATAAATCCTTTTGTTTCGTACTGCATCTACAGTCTTATATTTTTCCCAGATAGTTTTTTCCTGCTCGCCGGATATACCCATGGTAACGATAAGGATCACCTCTGGATTTCTTTTAAGCACTTCTTCCCGGGAGTAAAGCCCACGTGCGGCATCGCCGGCTATATTGCGTGCGCCGGAAAAGACTATGAAATCATTGATGAAAGTGTTGCCCGTAGCGGCAAAAAGAGGCTTTGATCCCACTTGGATAAATACAGCCGGTGAATTTAACCCACGAACCTTTTCCCTGAGCACATTAATCCTTGCATTAGCCTCTGTTAAGACCCGCACTGCGGCGTCTTCTTTACCAACCAATGCCGATAGCTCAATAAATTGCTCGCATAGCTTAACGTAATTTTTCGGTTCGGCAAATACAACAACTTTAATCCCGGTCTTGCGCAATTTTTCTACAGTCCTCGGGCTAGTCAAAGAAGTAGCAATAACCAAATCTGGCCGAAGACTGATAATTTTTTCCACATTACTTTCCCGGATTGTCCCGATTTTCTCTTTTTTCCTTGCCTCAATAGGTCTTAAACAATACATTGTCACTGCGATAATCCGCTCTCCTTCTCCTAAAAGATAGAGCGACTCGGTTATGGAAGGTCCCAAAGAAATAATCCGTGAAGGATATTTCTCTCCTGCCAATACCGATGAAAATACGCCAACCACTACACATACAACAGCAACCAAAAATAAGAACGCTTTCTCTTTCATACTTCAATACAACCTTTTCACGTCGCTTGAGCCCCGCCTGCCGCTATGTAAAATCGAAACCGTATTTAAGTACCGCTGCGCAGCATTTTTTGCCGCAGATATTTCTTCAATAGTCGGAGTTCTAAAGTCGGTAAGCTTCACGGAACCCTCTTCTATTGGAATATATGCGTCAATACGATACGGTATATTCCGGTCTATAGCTGCGATACAGCGGGCAATATTTTCTATCTCCTTCGTATCAATATAATCGGGGATAAATACGCTTTCCGTACGCACCGTACGGCCGGGATGCTTAACATAACGTTTAAGATTATCCAAGACTCGCTGCGGATCTTTTTGCCCGGTAAAATCCTCAAACAGTTTTCTTGAGACAGCTTTTACGCTCACGCAAACCTCATCGATGATTTCCTCTTCTACATAATTGTAACCATTTGTAATCAGCACGTTGCTGGTCAGAAAAAACTTTTTCATCTTGCGTGCCAGCAGAAAAAAATCCGGATCCACCGTTGGCTCAAACCCTAAATAAATTACCCTATTGAACGCATGCCCTTCTACTATACTAATCGCCTCCTCTACCGAAATGGCTTTCCTTCGCTCCTGCTTCAGAGGTTCGTGCAAATGATAATCCACAGGGACAAACCGCGTAATGCATCCGCGACAGGTAAAATTGCACTCTTTATCAAAGAAAAAACAAATCTCGTTCAGCTTCAAAGAATAAGTAATGTGGTATACGCCCATAGGTTTTTTAACGCTCATGAGGCGCAATATCCAAAAAACAATGCATCTGAGTCTCTATTTTTTCTCCAACAGAGAATTCCACCGGTACCTTAAAAATCGGCCCATCATAGACAAAGGTATGATACTCGCCGTTTTCCCCGCAAAGGTCAACCTGTGGCAGGCATTTCATATCCTCGACGAATTGTCTATCAAGCTGCCTTCCCAGCCATTCACTACCCATACATTCAAGTTTTACTGCTACAATAACCGCCTTAAAACCAGCAGCGATGAACTCGCCCATAAGCGACTCTCTTGACCGCTGCCACAAAGGCAACATCGCATTTAAGCCACTTTCGCTGCAGACCCGTTCAACCCAATCGCGGTGTTCTTGCACATCTATATCTCCAAATACGCCAATATGAACACCCTCTTCCTTAAAAACCGCGAGTGCCTTCTTGAATTCCTCTTCATAGCCTTGCCATCCTGCTTGTCTTTGCACAATAGGAATACCCATGGCTTCTGCCTGTGACCTTAGAGCAGCCACACTCAAATGGTGAGAACGCGAATGCGTGCCGTTTTCAGAAAGCATGTTTAATAAATACGCAATCTCTATTCCGTCATTTTTGATTGCATTGTAACATGCCAATACCGAGTCCTTCCCGCCGCTCCAGGAAACAAAAGCTTTCTTGTGATTTTGAAACATACTGAAACCTCCTTAAGATTATCTCATCTTAAAAGTAGTAAAAGCATCTTTATCCCAGCCATCC
>JBDRAN010000063.1:0-31058 GCA_043823745.1 Candidatus Omnitrophota bacterium
GGTGTTCATAGCACGCTCCTTTGGTTGGAGCGTCAACATAGCACCGAAATGAATTGAAATCGATTAAAATGTTTTGTTGTGTTAACATAATAGAATCAATTGTTATTTATAGTTTAATTTAAAACATCCGGACAGCAGTGAAATGATAACTTAAAAATCATTTAATGAGACTTGCATTTTTTAGAACCGAAGGTTCAGAAAAATGCTTAGCCGAATTATGTCGAACCTTTTCGAGGAAAATTCGCAGAATTGTACCCGATATTCAGAAGGTTCGACGTCCAACCCAGCGAAGCGCGGGGATGGTCTTCCCGCCTCGCTGAATAATCGGAAATTTTCTTGCGGAACTTTCCTCAACTCGGCGGGAATCAATTCGACTACACGTTTCTTCTTCGAGGAAACGTAAGTCTCATTGAGCTGGATTGAGTTGTTAGATGTAGATATTCTACATTTCAAGGACTATCCCTAATGCCTGATCTATCTAACATTAGTTGAATGTTTATACTCTAGATGTCATTCGAACTTAAAGCTTTTCGCAATTCTATCTAACATAACATTAGAATCATCAAAATTTTCAACCCTGCAAATCCAGTTTATGCCATAAAATTTGTTCTTTCTGAATAGATAGTACGCTCGATGACGTTGTCCGCGTTGCCCGTCTTGAATATTTAAATCAAGATCAAGCCACTTGGCCTTTACATTATCAATAATGTCTTCCCCTTCTTTTTTAAGTAAAATCCTTGTGTCATTTTGTATCCCTTCTTTTTCTCTTTGATAAGCTTGGTCAAAGGAAGTTGCGGGTGTAACTACCACCGAGATACCCACCTCATCACCACGAAGTGAATATTCAAGTTTGCTTCTTGGCGGATGACAATAATACTGCTTGTAAGGGTCACGTAAACGCTCTTCTACCACCCAATCTTTGGGGAGCTGAATAGAAAAACGTTCCGTTTTATTATAATAACGAGTGTATTCAGCAGAAGATCCGAAATGTTCTGAAGCAATAATTCCATGCGAAAAAATAAAATTTAATACAGCAACAAACAGCAAGGCCACTACTAGTTTTTTCATTCTTCTCTCCTTTTTATTTTTATAACTAACACAAAAATCAGCCAATGAGACTCGCATTTTTTAGAACCGAAGGTTCAGAAAAATGCTTAGCCGAATAATGAGACTTGCATTTTTTATGACCGAAGGTTCAGAAAAATGCTTAGCCGAATTATGTCGAACCTTTTCGGGGAAAATTCGTAGAATTTTACCCGATATTCAGAAGGTTCGACGTCCAACCCAGCGAAGCGCGGGGAATGTCTTCCCGCCTCGCTGAATAATCGGAAATTTTCCTGCGGAAATTTCCTCAACTCGGCGGGAATCAATTCGACTACACGTTTCTTCTTCGAAGAAACGTAAGTCTCATTGAGCTGGATTGAGTTGTTAGATGATATTATTCGGAAATAGATTCTATATCGGCTAAATCTTTATGGCGCCCGATAGATCTTTTATTGGTAATGAGCTCAGCCTTGCCTATAAAATATACTGTGGTGTTTCCGTATTTTCCTCTAACTCGACTAGCTGAAATCTGTTTCCAGGTTACTCCGGTGATAGAGGTAAGGATGTCTATACGAATCGGGGGAATACCCAGTTGTATAACTTTTTTGGGAGAGGATAAATCTTGAAGGGTGAGTTTTAATGATTTAAATCCGAAATCTTTTATTGCCGTGAGGATTTTTTTCGCATTATCTTGATTTGGTTTAACTAAAATATCCAGATCTCCAGTATATCGAGGATAACCGTGGAAGGCTAGCGCATAGGCGCCAACGATTACGTATTCAACCCTATGTTTGTTGAATAACCCTAATAGTTCTTTGAAGTCTTTTTGCAGTTCCATTAAATTGTTTCCTTAGTATTTCCAGCGCTTCGATACGCTTTTCGGGAGATTTTGAAAGCCAGTACGTAAGATCGTTCCCTTTATCACCCAGGCTAAGTATTTTAATAACTTTTTTTATCATAATCGTATTATATCAAATATGCTTAATTTTTCTACCTTTTCTTCATCTAACACAAAAATCAGTAGTGAAACTTAGATTTTTAAAGAAAAATCTCTAGTTGAACTATGTCGAACCTTTTCGGGGAAAATTCGTAGAATTTTACCCGATATTCAGAAGGTTCGACGTCAAACCCAGCAAACATAATCAAACTGTGGTTTTAGTCCGCTGGATTGCTTTGTTATAAGGTTTTTCATTAAATATTCATTTAACATCTTCTATATCAGTCTTTTTAACGGCAATCGTTAAATCGAGATATGCGCATGGTGACTTAACGTTTTGCCGTTTAAGAATTGATCCCTTTTTGAGAAGGCCTTGGGCCTTTGGCTCATAAGGAGGGTTATCTATTTTAGGGACAACATCACTCCATTCCTCAGGAGGATAGTTTTTAGGATTGAAGTAATAATCTTCTACAATATCAATATCTTTTTTTAGTCTTACTTCTGTTGAAGATGGTTTTCCTAATATGTTGCCTGACATAAAGGAAAACACGCCCGCCACAAAAGAAATTAGTGCAATCAAAATGACAGATATTTTTAAAGAAAGCTTTGTTTTAAAGGGGATGATTTTCGATATAGCAATACCAAGCAAAACCCCAACGACTAATGTAATTATAAAAGGTGTAATAATGGTAATCATTTATTTATCCTCCTTATAACTCCGGCATCAGCCGCCCGCCACGCCGTTTTACGGCGGGGCGAGGTCGGCTGGATGAAGTTGTTAGCCAATTATGTATAGTCAAAAAAACGGTCCCACCAAGTATATTTTCCGTTTCTCATTGAAACTTTTTTCCCATCATAAATTTCATGCAGTTCCTTTTTTGGTATATATTTCCAATTGAAACCTTTGACTATATTGACAATTTCTTTAATAGGAAACTTAACTTCAAATCCATCTAAATTTGACCAGAGACTGAATAATTTGCCGAAATTTGAAAATCTAATTGCGATATCTGCAATCTGAATTATCCGTTTTAGACTGTCAGTTTTCTCATGGAATATTCTCAGGTCAGCAAAAAAGCTAGCATCTTGTACTCCATCATCACATTCGAAATCTAAGCCAAGTTTGTTTTTCAACAAATCCTTGATTTGATTTATTTCTAAAGAAAGTTCCTTCCATGGAAATTTATCATGATCCTCATACGGTATTTCGCTGCCAATCGGATCATCAGCTTTTTGTAAGATCTCGCGTATTTTAGGGTTCATTTTTATATGGCTAACAATTAATATGCGGAATCCAGTTTACCCTGATAAAAAACACCTCTGAGCCAATTTATAACACGGTCTTAGGAGGTTGTAAAGAAAAAATCTGTAACCCCAATATGACAATGTCCTCTTTGACCAAAGTGAAAATGTCCGCTTTCTAATCTATGTGATAACCTTTTTGTAAGGAGGTTATCCATGGAAAAGGACATTATTCATATGAGCCAAAGAGAGCTGCCTAAATTATATGTGAAATCTTCATTCTAAGCCCGCATTGGAATTGGGCTTTTTTGATACATAATTCTACAAAAAATACAAAAATAAACCCTTGTTGTATTAGCTATTTGGCCTATAATATCAAAAAAGCCCGTATTATATAGAGTTTCTCGCAGCTTACGAGTGAAAAATAATGAAGATGAATGAACTCAAATGGGTTGAACACTTGAAGCGCCGGGTTGCAAAGAGTGCCGGTGTTATACAGGGCATTGGCGATGATTGCGCGCTGGTTTCTCTCGGTAAAGAGAAATTATTGCTTAAAAGCGACCTTTTTGTGGAGGATGTGCATTTTCCCGCCGCAAAGCGGCTCGCCACAAAAAGGCGAAGTCTCGCTGAAGGTGGACGAGGTCTCGCCCTGCCTGCCTCTGGCAGGCGAGGCGGAAAGCAAAAAATTACTTTTAAAACCATCGGCATGCGTGCCGTATCAAGAGTTTTATCGGACTTTGCCGCCTGTGGAGGTGTGCCGAAGTTTATCGGGATCTCGTTAGGGATGCCTTCGTATGTAAAAGAACGAGATCTTAAGGAAATACTTGCAGGGGTGCTGGCGCTTGGTAAAAAGTATAACTTTTCCCTCGTGGGTGGTGATACAAGTAGGGCGCCGAAGCTTATAATCGATGTTTGGGGTGTGGGCCAGGTCGATACATTCATCGCGCGTTCAGGCGCGAAAGTGGGCGATTATATTTTTGTAACCGGAAAGCTTGGCGCTCGTGCCTTTAACGAGCCCTTTACGCCACGTATTTCTGAAGCGCAGTATCTGGTTAAGAATTTTAAGATTAATGCTATGATCGATATTTCAGACGGGTTTGCCATTGACTTACACAGGGTTCTTAAAGAAAGCAATAAGGGAGCGTTACTTAATCAAGATGCGATACCAACGACAAAAGGCATTAGCGATTTTTACCGGGGAGAAGATTATGAGCTAATTTTTACGATTGATAAATCCGAAGCCGCTCGCGCGGGGCTTACGAAGAGGTTTTATTGTGTAGGAAGAATAATGGCGCAGAAGTTTGGGTATATGATGGAGCATGACGGCACGCGTAGCCGCATTCCGGTGAAAGGATATACACATTTTTAACTGTTTTTGCATTACAATGATTCTAGCGATTAGAGAAACCTGCCTGCCGGCAGGCAGGGATTCCAGAGATTTTTATGTGGTGTGTACCTTTTTGATGAGAATATGACGATAAATACAATATCTTCCCAAGAGACAATTAAGTTGGGAAAGCGTTTCGCAAAAGTTTTAGCGAGTGGGGATGTGGTGGTGTTGGAAGGAGAGCTTGGCGGAGGAAAGACTACATTTGTCCGCGGGATCGTTTCTGGATTGTGTCTTCGCAGCCGCGCCAAGAGTCCATCGTTTACCCTGATGCGTCATTATGCAGGTCGCGCGATAACACTCCATCATATCGACTTATACCGGCTCAATCAGAGGAGTATTTTTGATTTAGGGATAGAGGATTATCTCTATGCGCCGGGTGCGGTGACTATCATTGAGTGGGGAGAAAAGATCGAGACTATATTGCCACGCTTTATCCGGGTGAGCTTCGCGTATACGGCAGAAACCGGGCGCAGAATAATTTTTACCGGTAAGGGCTATAAAAAAAGTAAGCTCGCTCTACTTTCAAGGAAGCAAAGAGCATGAATTTATTAGGCATCGATACCTCAAGCCGTAATCTTTCTATCTCGGCCATGCGTAAAGGAAAAATCGTTATTGATTTTAACCGCTGCATGGATCATGGCGCCTCGCGCCTGGTTCCCTACCTAGAGGAGAAGTTAAAGAGCAAGCGCATGAAACTTGCCGATTTCGATGCTTTTGTTTTAGGTAAAGGTCCCGGTTCATTTACGGGCTTACGTATTTCCTACAGTATTATAAAGGCGTTTGTTCTTACGCTCGATAAGCCCGTGATTACCATAGGCAGTTTTGCGTCTATGGCATATTCTTTGCGCGCAAAGAAAAAAAAGATCGCCGTTATCGTTGACGCGCGCCGAGACCTTATTTACGCTGCTTCATTTGTAAGCTCCGGCGGTGTCTTGCGCCAGGAGGGTCGGGAGCGATTGGTAACCTTAAGTGATTATATAGCTAAAAAGCGTGAGTATTGTTTTGTAACGTATGACGAGCACCTGCGTCAGCCTGCGCAGGGCATGCCCGGCACAATTGAGTTTTACCCGAAAATTGTCTGGCCGAGGGCTTCTTTTTTACTTGAAATTGCGGTAGACTATTATACAAAGAAACTCTTTACGCCGATAGAGAGACTGGAGCCGTTGTATCTGCATCCGAAAACGTGCCAGATAAGAAGGCCATGAGCTGATAAGTTCATAAGCTCATAAGTGGGAAAAGTAGCAGTAGGAGAGTTGTTGGGAAGGTTAAATGTAAAGTTTATTTCTGGATCCATGAGCTGATGAGCTTACGAGCTATCTATGTTTAGGCCCGTCTGGATAGAAGTTGATTTAAAAAAACTGGGAGATAATTTTAGCCGGATCAAGAAGCTTGTTGGGCCGTCGGTTAAGATCATCGCGACGGTTAAGCAGGCAGCGTATGGCCACGGTCTTATTCCTGTGGTGCGGCGACTGGACACGCTTGGAGTTGATTTTTTCGGAGTGGGTAGCCTTGAGGAGGCGATCGCGCTCCGGCAGGA
This sequence comes from Candidatus Omnitrophota bacterium, assembly GCA_043823745.1. Lineage (GTDB taxonomy): Bacteria > Omnitrophota > Gorgyraeia > Duberdicusellales > 4484-171 > JAQTOI01. The sequence goes on from JBDRAN010000063.1 coordinate 6,151, forward strand.
CGGCCTCAGGAAACCAATTTTAGTTTTAAGCGCGGTACTTGATAAATTTGCGCGGTATTTTGTTGAGTATCGTATCCATCCGACGGTGGTAAGCGTTGAATTTGCCAAAGCCATCAACCGCGCCGCGGCAAAAAAGAAAATAAAAATTCCCGTACATGTAAAGATCGATACCGGCATGGGAAGGCTTGGTTTTTATTATGAGGATGCATACCGGTTCATCAGGGAAATCCGCGCGCTCGCCTACGTGTCTGCCGAGGGAATTTTTACTCATCTTCCGGTTGCCGATAGCAATAAGAAATTTACGAATTATCAGATAGATCTTTTTAATGATTTTATTAGAACTCTTGGCCGCGAAAAGATCAATTTTACCTATCAGCATTGCGCCAATAGCATCGCCCTTGTCAATTACCGCAACGCGCATTTTAATATGGTCCGTCCCGGGCTCATCCTCTACGGTATTAGCCCCGCTCCTGAGGCGGCGATCCGTGTGCAGCCGATTCTTTCCCTTAAATCGCGCGTCATTTTTGTTAAGCATATCAAAAAAGGCATGAGCGTCAGTTATGGAAGAACGTATATTGCGCGCCGGCAGACTACGATTGCAACCGTTGCAATCGGATATGCGGATGGCTACCCCTGGGCGCTTTCAGGGACTGCCAAGGTTATTATCAAAGATAGTCTCTTCCCCGTTGCCGGAAGGATTTGCATGGATCATATCATGGTTGATATCGGTACCAGAAAGGATATCGCGATCGGCGATGAAGTGATCCTGATGGGTGAAAGCAAAAAATATACTATAACCGCGGAAGACCTTGCCGTTTGGGCGAAAACGATACCGTATGAAATCGTAAGCCGCCTCTCCCTTAAGATCCCGCGTATTTATAAGAACTAATTCATCAGCCGCTAATTACCGCTAATTTAAAGCGCTAATGACCGCTAATTATCGTCATGCGTCCTACGGTTGTGAAACTCGTTTCGTCATCCGTATAACGGTTGCGTTTAAAAACTTTTGAGAATAAAGACGATAAACGCTTAACGCAACCAAAACGAGCCTCGCAACCCCAACCGATAGACGCAGCCCGGTTTTTCTATCCGCCATCTTCCCTATGAGCCATGAGCTAAGAGCTTTTTGTATTATCGTATAAAGAAAATTCCGGTAAATCCTACGACGAGAAAAAAGATGGGGGTAGTCCAGGGGGCGAATACAGGAAGTATCATGCCCGCTTTACCCAGCGCCACGCCGATCGCCAGGAAAGAATAGTAAATAAAACCAAACATCAGGCCTACACCGATTGCTGATAGCGTGACTTTTCGCTTTTTTATTTCGAGCGCAAAGGGCAGAATTCCTACAATAAGAAAGAAATGAGAGAAGGGCTCGACAATTTTTTGATGATAGTCAATAATCAAATTCTGCAGTTTATCGTAGGCCTGTATTCGTTTTAGGTGTCTGATTTCTTTATGTATGTTTTTTAAGGGCGCGAATTCTGAAAAGAGGGCGCGCTTAAAGATGATTTCTTGCGGTTTTTCCTCAAGCGCAATATCCAGTTTTTGCCAGATCGCCGGCCGGTCAAGAATCCTGCCATTTTCATCGAGGTGGTATTCATAAACATCGCGAGCAACCCAGTGGTCGTCTTCGTATGTAATCGTACTGCAGATAACTTTTTTAATGATGTTTTCTTTGGTGTCTTTTTCGAATATGGTTACGCCATGAAGCGTTTTGTCTTTAAGCGAAAAAGAGCGCGCGAAGATTATTTTATTTGATGAGGAGAATGAAAGGTCTTCGGCAGTAGCGGAGGTATTTTTCTTGATGGATTGGATTTTAATATCATTGATTCTTTTTTGAGATGCCATTAACAGATTTTCCTGCATGAAGAATGCTATGACGGAAATAAAAAAAGCAAGGAAAAGAACAGGGAACGAGAAGCGTATAACGCTGATTCCCGCGGAGCGTATCGTGATGATCTCGTTATTTTTATTCAGTTCGCCAAACACGTAGAGGACGCTGATAAGGAGTGAGTAGGGGCTCACCCATTTAAAAATAAGGGGAAGCATATAGAGGTAATATTGTCCTAAGACCGGAAACGGGGTTTTTGCTTTGAGAATATCAGTAAGATTGGTAAAGAGGTCGGCGATGAAGAACAGTCCTACAAAAACACAGAAGATAAAAAGATAGCTGGTGACAACATTTTTGAGTACGTATCTGTCAACGATGCGCATTTTTAAAGATAAAATAGCCTCCGACTGAGGCGATAACAATATTGGGTATCCACATCCCGATAAAGGGAGTGAGGATGTGGTTTTCGACCAGCGTCTGACCCAGGATAAAGAGGAGATAGTAAATGCCTGCGGCCAGCAGCGCGATTCCAAAGTTGATCGATTTCTCGCGATGTTTTACCGCAAGTGATACTCCAAAGCCCAGCAAGATAAAGGTTATAATGGAGAATGAAAAACTGATGCGTTTATGGAATTCAAGCACCAGCTCAACCGGGTTAATGCCTTTTGAACGCAATTCTTCGATCTTCGCGCGCAGCGCGTCCAGTCGCATGTCACAGGGCTTCTGCTTTACGATCGAGGTCTTTTTTTCCTCGATCGGTATGTCAACGAAAAGGATTTTAAAATTAAGCCGGTACAGCTCTTTTTTGTTGTCTGATTTTGTCTGATCACGAAAACCATCTTCGAGCTTCATCTTTAAGACGTTGCCTTCGGTAACAAACTCTCCGTGCTTTGCGAATATAACCTGGCTGGCCCCGGCAGTATCGCTTACCTCATAGATAAATATATTTTTGAGGCGGTTACCCTCTTTGTCGGTAACATACAGAACGTAATTCTGGAAATTTTCAAGGAATACGCCCGGCTCAATGAGCGCGCTGATGTTTTTTGAGTAGACTCCTTTTACCTGACTGCGGTAGCGGTATTGCGCTCCCGGAATTACTTTATCGTTCAAGATAAAGAGAAACAGCGAGAACATGATGCCCAGTATCAAAAAGATGTTAAGGATTTTAAAAAGAGATATCCCGGCGACGTTAATCGCGGTGATTTCATTGTCCGATATGAGCCTGCCCATCGTAAGGAGCACCCCTAAAAGGAACGCGAGAGGAAGCGTAAAACCGAGGATATAGGGGACAAAGAGCATAAAAACACGCGCGGCATCGAGCACATTGACTCCTTTGCGGATAATCATGTCTGATATTTTCATGAGATTCCCCAGCATCATGACCATGGTGAGCGATAGGAGCGCGAATATAAAAGTTGATGAAAAATCTTTTAAGATGTAGTTTCGTAGAATTTTCATGATACGTGTGTTTTTGCCAGCGTTATTGCCGTTATTGCGAGGGCGCCGCGTATTTTAAGCGCCGTTGCGCACTCGCGTATCGTTGCACCGGTGGTTACAATATCGTCTACGAGAATAATGCGAGCGCCTCGAGCGGCTTCGGATGCCGAAAACAATCCTTGTACATTCTCCTGACGCTTGAGTTTTGTAAGTGTTGTCTGCGAGGCCTTAGGCTTACGTTCATAGATTATATCATTTTTAAAGGGAATGGTAAAATATTTCGCAAGCGACGCCGCAAGGAGCGCCGCCTGGTTGTAACCGCGACTTTTGAGTTTTTCCGGATGCATGGGGACCGCGGTAACGTAGTCATAGCCATACGCATGCATTCCGATGCGTTCCAGATGCTCCTGCATGATATTCGTCAAGAAATAGTGCAGGTAATCGCAGTGCTGATATTTAAATGTGTGGATTAAGCTTATCAGGGGTTCTTGATAGCCGGCTACGCTTACCAGGCGCTCGTAAGGCGCCGGCCGGCTGCGGCAGGAGCGACATAAGCCGCTTGTATTATTGCTGATAACGCTTGAACATAGCCGGCAGACCGGAGGCCGGAGAAATTTAATTTTATTGGTACAGGGTGGGCAGAGGAAGCCCGTCCTGATTTTTTCTTCACACGCAAAGCACAAACGTGGGAAGAGCAAGTCTTGTAAGCTCGCGGCAATTCGGTCAAACATACAGGTTATTGTAGCTTTTTTACCGCGATTGTAAAACCATTTATTTTTTCTTGCAGGCGCGTTTACCGGTTTGACAAATAGCCCCCGTGGTCTATAATAAGTCAATTTGAGGGTATGGGGGGGGAAAGAAAAAACTTTGGCTAAACATGATCTATTTTGATTATAACGCGACGACACCTCTTGATAAAAGGGTGTTTACGAAAATGCGGTTGTATCTTACCAGGGAATACGCTAATCCGTCGGCGATATATCGCTTGGGCCAGCGCAGCCGCCGCGCGATTGAGCGTGCACGCGCCGAAGTGGCTCACCTATTGGGGGCATTGCCTGAGGAAATAGTATTTACTTCAGGAGGCACGGAAGCAATTAATGCAGCCATAAAAGGAGTGGTATATTCGCGGGCCGGTGGCACCGGGCATATTATTGCCTCTCGCATTGAACATAGTGCGGTTTTAAAACCTTGTCAATCGTTTGCTGCTCGCGGTATGAACGTAACCTACCTTGATGTTGATACGTATGGGCAGATAAATTGCGCGCAACTCGAAAAAAATATACGTAAGGAAACTATTCTCGTTTCCCTGATGTATGCTAACAATGAAGTAGGGACTATTCAGCCTATACGGGAAATTGCCTCGATATGCGCGAAGCGGGGGATTATTCTTCACGTTGATGCGGTTCAAGCCGTGGGGAAAATCCAGATGAACGTAAAAGAACTTGGTGCTGACCTCTTGTCTCTTTCAGGGCATAAATTTTACGGGCCAAAAGGTGCCGGAGCGCTCTATGTTAGAAAAGGAATTACACTTACGCCTTTGCTTGAAGGAGGACATCAAGAAGCCGATCGTCGGGGAGGCACCGAGCATGTTGTCGGAATTGTCGGTTTAGGTCACGCAGCGTATCTTGCGCGGCAAGAGATGGGGAAACATGAGCGGAGCATCAAGATGCTCAGGGACACTCTTCAGGAACAGATACTTACGAAGATCAGCGGAGTAAAAGTCAATGGACATCCGCAGGATAGACTTTATAATACCCTGCATATCTTAATCGAGGGTGTTTCGAGTGAGACGTTGGTGATTAATCTTGATTTTAAAAATATATGTGTTTCAGGGGGGGCGGCATGTATATCGGGAGCCCAAGGTGCCTCGCATGTTTTGCTAGCTATGGGAATCCCTGAGAGCGAAGCGAAGTCCGCGCTCAGGATAAGTCTGGGTAAATACAATACACAGGCTGACATTGAGCGGATGATCAAGGTTTTACCGCCGCTGGTTGAAAAATTACGGAAGATGGCAGCGTAGAGCAGGAAGAAAGCGTATAGCGGTTAGCGGATAGCGTTTAGTGGGGGAGGTAGTTTTTCTTTTTATCATTTTTTCTCTACGCTAAACGCTCTACGCTCCACGCTAAGCTTTGCTGTTGATAAAGGAATAATCATGGATTTAAAAAAAGAGATCGCTAAGCTGAAAGAGCAAAAGAGAGCGTTTATCCTGGCGCATAACTATCAAATCCCCGAGATCCAGGATTTGGCTGATTTTGTGGGGGATTCGCTTGAACTTTCTAAGATTTCAAAGAGTTCATCCGCGGATCTTGTCGTATTCTGCGGCGTAAAATTCATGGCTCAGACTGCGAAAATCCTTTCGCCTGCCAAACGCGTCCTTTTGCCGGCTCCCGATGCCGGATGCCCCCTTTCGGATACGATCGTGCCCGAAGAGCTTCTGGCGCTGAAAAAGAAACATCCTGATGCCTGGGTGGTCAGCTACGTTAACACATCAGCGGAGATTAAAGCGGCAAGCGATGTGTGTTGTACTTCAAGTAATGCCGTTAGTATCGTCAAAAACGTTCCGGTAAAGAAAATAATCTTTGTCCCCGATAAAAATTTAGGCTGGTGGGTAGCGCGCAATGTTCCCGAAAAAGATATTATTATCTGGCAGGGTTTTTGCTATGTGCATGAGCAGTTTACGCGTGGCGAATTAGAAAAAGCTAAAACCATATTTCCTGACGCGGTAGTGTTGGTGCATCCTGAGTGTCGGCAGGAAGTCATCGAACGGGCTGACGTGGTACTCTCTACCGCGGGAATGCTTAAATATGCCAAAGAATCAAAAAGCGCGCGTTTTATAATCGGGACCGAGGAAGGATTGCTGCATAAGCTTAAAAAGGAAAATCCCGCTAAAGAATTTTATTCTCTCGGTTGCGCCAAGACCTGTCTTAATATGAAAAAGACGACATTGCAGGAGCTCTACTACTCTTTGCGCGATGAGGTGCATGAGATTAATCTTGATAAAGCAATTATCGATAAAGCCTCGATTGCCCTTTCACGGATGGTAGAGTATGTGTGAGGGAAGTGGCGAGTATTGAGTAAAAAGACCCCCATTCAATTCTTTTATTTATTCAAAAATAATTTTTTTTCTTGATTCGCGGTAATTCGCGTTTTTCCCAATTAGCGTAAATTCGCGTTTATGAAGAGGAAGAAAAAAATAGCCGTTGGCTTAAGCGGAGGAGTTGACTCAAGCGTTGCAGCCTATCTTTTAAAACGCCAAGGCTGGGAGGTGGTCGGTTTTACGCTTAAGTTTAACCCGCAGGATAATCGTTGTTGCGATACCGAAAGCCTGTATCAGGTCAAGCGTCTTGCGGCGATGCTTGATATCATGCATTACACGCTTGACGTTAATGATGTTTTCAGCGAGGGCGTTGTACGATATTTTCTCGATAGTTACCTGACAGGGCTGACCCCGAATCCCTGCGTTTTTTGCAACCGGCTGATTAAATTCGGTACTTTTTTTGACAAAGCAAAATCTTTAGGATGCGAACACCTTGCAACCGGCCACTACGTGCGCCTTGTAAAGCGATCAGGCAGGTATCTCTTCCGGCAGGCGCGGGATAAGAAGAAATCACAGGAATATTTTCTTTCGCTGGTCAATCCTTCAATACTTCCCCGACTGGTTTTTCCTCTCGGTAATTATCAGAAAGAAACCGTAAAAACAATCGCGCGAGAAAAAAATCTTCTTTTCAAGGAGCGTAAGGAAAGCCAAGATGTCTGTTTTGTTCCCCAAAAGTCTTACGCTTCTTTTATTAAACAGCATATTTCTATTCCCGGCATGTATCAGGGAGTAATCCGTCATGTGAACGGTCAGGTTTTGGGGCACCACAAAGGTATTTATTATTTTACCTATGGCCAACGGGAAGGCCTCGGCATTTCCTGGAAAGCGCCGCTCTATGTCGCCCGCATCGACTCACGCGATAATACGGTTTATGTAGGAGAAAGGAAATATCTTGAGCGTAAAACCTTTCGTGTGGGCTCTCTTAATTGGTTCCTGCCCAAACTTGCCAAGAAAGGCATACTAAAAAATGTAGCCGTAAAAATCCGCTACAACGCGTCCCCGAGCGCATGCGAGTGCCAGATAGATAAAATCGGTGTAACTGTAGTGCTCCAGGTACCGGTTAGCGCAATCACTCCCGGTCAGATTGCGGCTTTTTATCGGGGCGATACTCTTCTGGGAGCGGGGATAATCGAGAAAAATAGTATTGAATAGATTCCGAGAACCGATGCGGATAGTTTTGTTATTACCTGCCGATGTACATTAGAGTTTTTCAATTCAATAAAATTTGCGCGGGTTTTCAGCAAAGTTGATTTGTTTTTAATGTAACTCCGACCATTCCCGAAAAATAACCAAAGCCCACCTCCGGGGTGGGCTTTGGTTTTGTGCTTTTACGGTGAGGTCGCATTCCGTATGCAATGCTAAAAAACATTTTACTTTTTAGGGGAAAACTTTTATACTAATAGAGAAAAATATGCACCGATTTAGTATCCGAGAATCAAATTTGATAATGGAAATTAATAGTAATACGATTTGTAGATATTCAAACTCCCGCCACACCTTTTGGTTTATTATTATTCCGCTGCTATTTTGTCTTCAGACGTACCCATTGTGCAACGTTCGCGCGGAGAATCCTCCTTCCGGCCAGGATATCGGAGCGCAATCAGAACGGCTAAAACAAGACATAGAAGAAAAAGAAAAGCAGCTTAAGGAAAAGAAAGCTAGGCCTCCGGAAATCGAAATACAAGAAGAAAAGAAAGTAAAATCTTCTGTCCTGGAAGCTTCGTTTGTCCTGCGGGGTATCAAACTCAGCGGCACCACTGTCTTTGGGTCTGAAGATTTCTTAAATATCTACCAACCGTACCTTAATCAAAAAGTGACGTTTGCCGAACTCCAATCGGTTGTAGAGAAAATAAAGATTCGATATAAAGAGAAAAGCTATCTTACCACGACCGCATACATACCGGAGCAAAACATACAAGATGGCGTTATTGAAATCGTGGTCGCTGAAGGGAAGATGGGTAAGCTTACGATTGAGGGAAATAGATATTTTTCCAATTCCTTCCTTGCCAATTATTTTCATTCAAAAAATAACGAAGTTTTAAATATTCGAAAAGTAAGCAGGGACATCTTACGGCTAAATCAGAATTCCGACATAGAAGTAAAAACAATAATTTCGGCAGGAGAAGCTCCTCAGACTTCAGATGTTACATTAAAAATAAAGGAACGTTTTCCTTGGCACGTAGGCGCGGCAATCGACAATCAGGGCGGCCGATTCACGGGAAAATGGCGGACCAGCTATTCTCTGCGCAGCAGCAATGCCAGCGGCCGCGGCGATTCACTTTTTCTGAATACGCTTTCAACGAGTAGATCGCTCGGCCAATTTCTTAATTACAGCAGGCCCCTTGATACCTATGGTACCAAGATTGGATTAAGTGCCGCTTTTTTTAAGATGAAGGTGGGTAAGGAATTTAAAACCTTCGACATCGCCGGAGTAACGGAAATATTCACGCCTTATTTTATAAAAGAACTTTATTTAGCGGAAAACGCTCAAGTCGGTTTTGACGCGGGCTTAGAGATAAAATCAGTCAAGAAGTGGGTGGGCGATTCAAGGACCAGCAATGATCAGCTGCGTATACCGTATTTCTCGTTTGATTGCAATCGTGTTGATTATTGGGGGCGGACTTCGTTTAGCCCGCGGTTTTCTTTTGGCACCGATCACTTCTTGGGTGCTTCAAGCCCTAATCATCCTTCCGCAAGTCGTGACAATACCGGTGGTTTTTTCTTTAAGTATGAACAGTCTTTAAGCCGCGTGCAGAGAATGTTTCTCGATAGTTACATTTCTTTGCGCACACAAGCCCAAGTAGCGAGCCACACCTTACCTTCTTCTGAGCAGTTTCAGTTAGGAGGCGCAAGCTCGGTGCGCGGTTATCCGGAAGGGGATTATCTGGGTGATATGGGGTGGAATGCTAATTTTGAGTGGATATTTCCGATGTACTTAATTCCTGAAAAATGGAAATTAGCCGGCCAGAATATTCCTTTACGCCGCCAGATTGAGCCGGTGATATTTTTTGACGCCGGCTCAGGAAAATTAATAGAACCTACCGGAACCGAAGTGCCTGATAAGGCCCTGTATTCAGTCGGAGGCGGGCTGCGGATGCGTTTTATAAAAAATTCCTATCTTCGCCTGGATTGGGCAAAACATATCGGCGATGAACCCGTTAGTGGAGTCGGTGCTTCGACGTTTCATTGTACCTTTCAGATGGAGTTATAAGACCCCCCCCGCTGTGTTAACCTTAAAGCAGTAAAAACCTCGATAAAACAAGGAAATTTCTCTTGAATTATGTGCCTAAAGCGTGTTAAACTTAACGTGTAGCCAAGAACCATATTGGTTTGGTCTTTTTGGTACCATTAATGTGATGCGGTACAATTTTTTCGTAAGAAACAGTGCGTTGAGGCGCTAAACATTCCAAACATGAAGACCTGGATTGCGTTTCTTTTGATACCGCTCTACGTAATATGCTCGACGGTTACCTTGTATGGTTTGCCGGAAGGTCAAAGCGTCGAGTCAGGAAGCGCTACCTTCAACAGTCTCGATTCACAAACGCTCGAAATAATCGCCGCTGATCAGACTATTATAAATTTTAATTCTTTTAATATCGCGGCCGGTGAGACCGTTAACTTTATCCAGCCAACAAATTCCGCGATCGTCTTAAGCAGGGTGTTAGGGCCGCAGGCGAGTGTCATCAGCGGAACGCTTACGGCAAACGGGATTCTTCTTTTAACCAATCCGCATGGCATTGAGTTTGCGGCATCAGCGAATATCGCGGTGAATAGTTTCGTCGCTTCAACGCTTGAGATCTCCACTAATAATTTTCTTAATGGAAATTATGTTTTTGAACGCAATATCGACGCCGGCTATGCTCGAGTTGTAAACGAGGGGTATATTACGGGAGAAAATATCGCGTTATTGGGAAGCAGCGCTGCGAATTCCGGTCTTCTGCTTGCGAGTGTCGGCACGGTTCATCTTGCTTCAGGAGATAAAACAACGGTCAGTTTTGACCAGAGGGGTTTTATGCAGGTTGAGGTTAACCAGGAAACCAGTGGAAGCGTTCTTGATACAACCGGTAAGCCTATTAAAGACGCGGTTTCAAATACTGGCACTGTTGAGGCCGGCCAGGTGATCATGAGCGCAAAAACCGCCAGCGATGTTTTTGAGAACGCGGTCAACCAGCAGGGTATCGTTAAGGCTACCGGAATCGTAGAAGAGAATGGTGTTATTAGAATAGTGGCGAATAAGAATGTGCAACTTTCGGGGACGTTACAGTCCACAACGATAGAAGTTAAGACAGAAGATTCCATAAATGTTAATGCAAAACTGGATACTCAGGGGAATACTAACCTTGAGGCGGACAAAGATATAAATGTCAATGCCGATATTACCACAGAAAACGGAGATTTAAGGCTTTTCGCGGATAAAGATGGAGATGGCACAGGACAACTCACGCAAAAAGCCGACACAACCCTCTATGCCAAGGAGGCAGGCAATCTTTACGTGGATGGTTCTCAAGAGATGACATTACATACGCTTAAAACCGATTCAGGTTTTATTAAGGTCGGGACACAAAGAACACCTAATGAAATCAAGGGTAATCCTTTCTTCGCGCATACGCAGGGTGATTTTGAGATTATTGGTGTGGCCAGCGAAGGCGTAACCACGACGATTACTACCAGCAGAGGGGATGTTTTAAAATACAATCAGGCTACAGGCTGCACGCTACAGGCTACCGGCGGCAAGATTCAAGATCTCACTAATACCCCTTTACCCGGAGACTATCTTAAGTTTGAAGCTAACAGTTTCTTGGTTAATTCAGCAGCTACGACTACCCATATCGTCAAAAACAACGGGAATCTTTATATTTCAGATGCCAGCAGAAACAATGATTTGATAACGCTGGAGGCAGAGGAGTCAGGCAGGGTGACCTATCTTGCCAAAAATAATATAACCGTGGAATCAGGGCAGGATGTTGCGACGGGCCCGGGAGTGATTATCCAGGCAAACCAGGTACAGGTTATCGCCCGGAGATTTGGGGCTGCCGATACTCCTTTGCATGTCGATAGCTTGATTGCTCGTTTTACCAGAATAGACGGTGATATAGATATACGAGAAAGTTTTGGCCTTGGCACCAGTATTATGCTGCGCGGCCCCCCGGAGGGATTTGGCGCAATAATTTATAATTCTAACGCTCACCTCATACTTGAGGCAAGCGCTGGAAGTCTACGTACCGGCCCAGAATCTACGGTTCAAAGCCGAATTTTGTCGTTTTTTGCCTCTGAAAGCATCGGTTCAAGCGATGCTCCTTTCTATTTTCAGACCAGCGAGCACCTTTTTGATTGCCACGCCGTAAACGGTTTAATCTACCTTGATTCTCGTGATACCCCAGTTACTATAACCGGCAACATCACTGCTTCCGGAGTCATCTCCCTATACACTGGTACCGGCCTGATCAATCTCCAAGCCGGTCGCGTTACCTCTGTAAACAGTTCTATTAGCCTCGAGGCATCAAGCAGCTCTATTAACGTCTATGGCACTCTTTCTGCACCCCAAGGTGTGGTCAGGCTCTGGACCTGCGGGGTTCTGGATGTGCGAGGTGCAACCATATGGTCATTAGCAGGTGGATACGTTTACAACCCTAAGGCCGACCCGGTAGTGTCATGGGTGGGCGTTGGCGGAGGCGGAGACGGCGTTTCCTGGGGAGATCCCCTTAACTGGTCAGGCGGCAACGTCCCCAATAACAATACCTACGACGTTACGATTGATCTTACCGGCGCAGCAGTAACTATTGCAGCAGATTATGTTATTGGCACCTTGAGTTTAGGCGCTACCAATAGCTGTAGTCTTACTCTAGGTGGGACCCTTACCTTAGATGATGCAGGCACTTTAAGCGGAAATCTCACTATTGGCGCTAATGGCACTCTCAATGCGGCCGGTTATGCCATTAGTCTTGACGGAAATTGGTCAAATTCAGGGACTTTTAATCATGGGAATAATACCGTTACCTTCACCAAGGCTGCAGGCACCCAGACATTAGATTCTGGCGGGACGGGCGCCGGTAAGACATTTTATGATTTTGTATTCTCAGGAGCAGGCACACTTCAACCTGTTACGAACCATATCAAGGTGGACCATAACCTCACATTTAACGCAGGCGCAGGCGCGTTTGATAATGCCACCAACGATAAGGCTATTTCGGTAACCGGTGATGTCACCATGGATAATACCCGGGTGGATATGGGTGATGCGACGTGGACAGTGAGCGGCAATTGGGATAGCGCGGGTGTTACGACCTTTAATAGAAATGAATCCACACTTACTTTAAACGGAACTGACAAACTATTTACCGCTACTGCGACCATGCAATTTCGTCACATTAATGTTGAGGGGACCATAAGCATAGGAAGTGACATTCAAATAAAAGGAATCGCTACTGTTTCAGGCATTGTGACTATACCGTCCGGTCTCGCTTTTACTTTGAATACCTCCAACGCTGAATTAAAAATTACAGAAAACGGGCAGATCGTTGGCCAAGGCTTCGTTTGGTTGTCTGATGGTGTGGTGGTTACTCAGCAAGATGGCATATTTAACCCAAGCACCGCCGTGGTAACACGTGGCATTACACTTGTTGGGGCGACGTATGGAGGTGATTGGACCTTTTTTCATTCAACAACTTCAGACAAGACAATTACATTCGGAACCGCTGCAGGCCAGACAGTTATATTTACGGGAAGCGTTACCATAAATAATAACAATGCAAGCGGAGCATACACTATAGTAAACGGCACGTATAACCCGAATCTTGTATTTCAGGGAGGTCTGACGTTGACAGAATCAGCAGGGGCTATTACCTGGACCAAAGGCTCAGGCACCATCACTCTTGGCAACAACCCTTCTGACGGAACACAAACCATAAACTTCGGAGATAAAATAATAGAGGACTTAATAATCGACGCCTCAGGCGACATCAAGCAACTTTCCGACGGCGTAACTACAGACTCACTCACCGTGACAGCCGGGACATTGGATGTAAATAACCAGGCTTTAAGTGTTACCGGTAATCTATTAGTTAATGGCGGCACTCTTGATGCTTCTGGCGCATCAAGCGATTTAGATATTAACGGTAATGTGCAGGTAATCAGCGGTACTCTTTCCGCGCCGGCGGCAGCCGACGATACTTCATTTACCGTAGGCGGCAATTGGGAAGTATCAGGCGCAGGTATATTTACACCCAACGCAGGTAGGGTCGTTTTTGACGCGGGCGATTCGGATAATACTATTATTACTACTTCCGCCGGCGCAGATGATTTTTATGATGCGAAATTTAATAATATACTCGGAACATGGATATTAGAGGATGACCTTACGATTACCAATGACCTTTCTATTGCCACCGGAACATTAGATGTTAAAACCGGAGAGAATAATTCACTTACCGTTGGAGGAGATTGGGCTAACACAGGAACATTCCTGGCCCGCAACGGTACCGTAACTTTTAACGGCGCAGGCGTATCTATTTTAAGCGGTTCAACGAGCTTCTACAATTTTAATTCTTCGATTGCCGGCAAAACGTTAAGTTTTACCAGGGGAACCACCCAGACTATTACTAATGATCTTACGTTAAACGGAAGTTCGTCTAATATGCTTATTGTCAACGATACGGGTGCTGGAAGTGTTCCTCAATTGACCCTACAGGCAGGCGCTGCACAGAACATTACAAATGTAAGCGTGACCAACAATGATGCATCTGGAGGACTTATGTTAAGCGTGCAAGGCACATCTCTTTTATCGGGGGTTACGACTAATTGGGCTCTTGCTTCTTCAGGAGATAGTCAAGTGTCGCCGTTAACAAGCGTTAGTGCTCAAAGTGTTTTAAGGCAGGCAGAAGGCATATTGTATAGGATGCCCCGCATGACTAATCCTTTTATTTGTTCTGACTATTCATTTGGAAGTCCGTTCTTTATTTTTCCTGCCTTCCGGCTCCCTTTCTTGGAGATAAACTACAAAAACCTCCGCTAAACCAAATCCCACCCCGGAGGTGGGCTCCGGTTTGCACGGCGTCTCACAGTTTTAGCTATTCTAATTTTTTATTTGCCAGAAAGAATATCCCTATTACAATATACCTAAACCAAATCCCACCCCGGAGGTGGACTTTGGTTGGGAGTAAATTTCCGTTATGCGACGAGGTTTGCTTGTATCCGGACAGGTTTATCATGTATTTACCCGCAGTATCGCGGAGTTTAAAATATTTAATCATGAAAAAGAATTCTCAAGGATGCTTGAGGTGATTCGTTATTACCAACGGGAAAAGCCAGAAATCAAATTCTCTAAATTTGTCCAGTTAGAGTACGAGGCTCAACATACCAGAAGCAAGTGTATTGCGGAAAAAGAAAAGCTTGTTGAAATAATCGCTTACTGCGTTATGCCAACGCACATACATCTGATCTTAAGACAATTAAAAGAAAACGGTATTTCGACATTCATGAGCAATATCTTGAATAGTTACACAAAATATTTTAATACTAAACACGAGAGAAAAGGCCCCTTGTGGGAAGCGCGCTTTAAAAGCATTGCGGTAGAAACAGACGAGTACCTGCTTCATTTAACGCGATACATCCACCTAAATCCTGTTACTGCAGCGCTTATCGATGAACCAAAAGATTGGGGATTTTCTTCTTATAGAGAATACTTGTCTACAGAGCAGAATAAAGAGAAGGTATGTAAGTATGATGATGTGTTGGACATTAATCCTGACTCTTATAGGCAGTTTGTTGAAGACAGAATTTCTTATCAGCGGGAATTGGCAAAAATAAAGGCGCTTTTGCTTGAATAACCAGAGCCCACCTCCGGGGTGGGCTTGGGTGACGCTATGATGGTGCTTGAGAAAAAATATAAAGAGCTTAAAGGCCTTCTAAGTAAATCAGGTTCGGGAGTTATTGCGTTCTCCGGAGGGCTTGATAGCGGGTTTTTGTCAAAAGTTGCCGTTGATTGCTTGGGTAAAAAAGTACTTGCGGTTACCGCGTGCTCGCCGACCTATACGCGCACCGAGTGCGCGTCTGCCATGCGTATTGCCCGGGATATCGGTATCCGGCATGAGATAATTCAGACGTATGAGTTTAATAATAAAAATTTTCGTAAAAATACTCTTGAACGGTGCTACTGGTGCAAACGGGAACTGTTCTTGCAGTTAAAAAAAATAGCGCATCGGGAAGGCTTACGATATGTGCTCGATGGAACCAACCACTCGGATCGCCTTGATATACGGCCGGGAAGTCGCGCCGCTCGCAGCCTCGGGGTAATAAGCCCGCTCGCTGATTGCAGGTTGATCAAAGAAGACGTCAGATTGCTTGCGAGAAAACTCGGGCTTACATTTTGGAACAAGCCTTCAGGGACGTGCCTTTCTTCGCGCGTTCCTTTTGGCGAACCGATTACACGCGCGCGTCTTATGCGCATCGCACGGGCAGAAGATATTCTTAGTGAATTTTTTGGTAATGAAACGCTCCTGCGCGCGCGGGATCATGGGGATATCGTTCGAATTGAAATAGGAAAAGAGCATTGGACTAAACTGCAAAATTCTGCTATATATAAAATAATTACGCGCCTTAAAAAATTGGGATATAGATACGTTACGCTTGATCTTGAGGGCTATATTCCGGCGGGACTGCGGTGATGAAGAGAGCGGATAGCGTTTAGCGTAGAGCGTAGAGATCTAATGAATTATTTATTTTTTTCTCTACGCTATCCGCTCTACGCTCCACGCTTAAAAAATTGGCATCTATGAGACAGAGGAGGAAGAAAATGAAATCTTTTAGAATTTTGTGTATTGGCTGTTTAGTCTCTTTATTGGTTGGATGCGGGCCGGCGCCTAAAGGAGAACTTGTCATTGACGATTTTGAAGGCGCGCTCGATAAGCAGACCGTTGATCATGGGGCCTCAAGCGGTTCTTCGGTTACTATCTCTGCAGACACGCAGGAGAAATCGAGTGGCCAGCAAAGCATGAAGATTGATTTTGAACTTAAAGATAATGGATATATGTGGATTGCGCGCGGTTATAAACTGGACGTAAAGGGCGCAGGGCAGTGGATCGTTCTGCCTGAGGCGATCGACTGGGAAAAATATAACGCGATTAGCGTCATGGTGTATGGTTCAAATTCCGGCGGGATTATTGCGTTTGATTTGAAAGACGCCGGGGGAGAATTATGGCGGTTCCTGATCGATGATGATTTTTCCGGTTGGAAGGAGATCATGTGCCCATTCTCCAGTTTCTTTGCGCGTCAAGACTGGCAGCCTGATACCGCAATAAAGAATGATATGATTGATTTTCCGGTATACAGCTATCAGTTTGAGCCCAAAACCCCCGGCAAAGGCAATTATCGCGTTGATTCCCTCAAACTTACCAAGAGTGCGGATGCCAAATAAGCAGATTGACTTAGCAAGGGTATCAAAAGAAGAGCTTCTGCGGTTAAAAATTTGTGATTTGCCTCTTACGCTTAAGGAGAACTCCCTGCAAGGGTGCATCGAGGAGCTCTATCGGGAACTCGAATCAAAAAATATTCTCTTTAAACCCGTTTGTTATCTTGCCGATGAATGGCTTACTCCCGATGAGGAGCCGGTTATCGGTATTCCATTTTTTCTGGCGCATCCGGCGCTCGCTAAACTTGAGCGCGAGATGATGCATATTGTTGAAGGAGGGACGCGCGCCTGGTGTATGAAGCTCCTGCGTCATGAGGCGGGGCACGCGGTTAACTATGCGTATCGGCTTTACAAGCGTACTCACTGGCGTAAGGTGTTTGGTCCTTTTTCTCGGGAGTACGGCGAGACATACCGGTTTAGGCCATACAGTAAAAATTTTGTCCGTCACCTCGAGGATTATTACGCTCAGTATCATCCGGATGAAGATTTTGCGGAGACATTCGCGGTGTGGCTTACTCCGGACTCTGATTGGGCCGACCGGTATCATGGTTGGCCGGTATTGCGTAAACTGCGTTATGTCGATACGCTCGCGCGCCAAATCGCTGGCACACGGCCAAAGTTTGCGCGCGGGAAGCGTTATTGGCAGCTTTCTTCGTTACGCTTGACGCTAGCCAGTTACTATAAAAGAAAAAAACGGCTTTGGGCCGAGAATTTTTCAGATTTTTACGATTCAAGCTTAAAAAGAATTTTCATCGAACAACCCCGCAGTCTTTTTGCGTATCCGGCACATGAATTTGTCGCGCGCCATCGAAAAGTGTTGCTCGCGTGTGTTTGTTCGTGGACAGGGGAACGCAGGTTTACCGTGCGCCGGATTCTTGACGCGATCGGCAAGCGTTGTCAGGTGCTCCATTTGGTTATGCGCTATGATGAGCAAGAAACAATGGCTCATCTGGCGGCATGTATAACGACAATGGCCATGAATTATCTTTATACGGGAAGATTTGGTCGTAAAAAACAACTCTGTTTTACGGAGCGTGACAAGGAGATCAATGCCTAAACCTCTCAATGTCCTCTTGTTGTTCGATAGTCCGTATGCTGCCGCTCGAGGTTATGATTTTAATAAGGAGTTCCAGGATCCGGATTGGAATACCGAACGCGATGTGTATCAGGCGCTTATCGAAAATGGACACGCCGTGAGGCTCTTAGGGCTTTACGATGAGGTAAACGTACTTCTTGAAGAGGTGCGTGAAAACAAGCCTGATGTTATCTTTAACCTGGCAGAAGTGTTTAAGAAGAAAACCTATTTTGACAAAAATATCGTTGCACTTCTGGAGATGCTTGAGGTCCCTTTTACCGGAGCGACACTCGCAAGCCTCTTTTTATGCGGCGATAAAGCGCTCACAAAAAAAATACTCACCTTTCACAGGATAAAGGTTCCTAATTTTCACACGTTTTACCGTGGCCGGCGCGTTTGGCTTCCCGGGCGCCTGGCACTGTCGCTTGTGGTAAAACCACTCCTTGAAGAAGCATCGCGAGGCATCGCGCAGGCATCGGTAGCCGATAATGCTGAGGCGCTTATTGAGCGCGTAAAATTTATTCATGAAAATATGGGGATGGATGCGATTGCCGAGGAATATATTGACGGCAGGGAATTTTACGTAAGTGTTTTGGGTAATAAGCATATTGAGGTATTGCCGTTTCGCGAAATTAAATTCGGGCAGTTTCCCCAGGATGAGCC
Organism: Candidatus Omnitrophota bacterium; assembly: GCA_043823745.1. Taxonomy (GTDB): domain Bacteria; phylum Omnitrophota; class Gorgyraeia; order Duberdicusellales; family 4484-171; genus JAQTOI01. The sequence goes on from JBDRAN010000063.1 coordinate 24,659, forward strand.
GCGTATCGCTACCTACAAAGCCAAATGGGATGATGAGTACCGCGCAAAATGGGAAATTAAAAATGTTTTTGCAGGCAGGCTCGCCGAAGGGCTTGATAAAAAAATCACCGACATTTGCAAACGCGCGTGGCGCGCGCTCAATCTGAGGTATTACGCACGTTTTGATATACGTGTCACACCCGAAGATAATGTTTACATCTTAGAGGTTAACGCTAATCCTTGTTTAGCGTGTGATGATGAGCTCGCGCAATCAGCCCAGAAAGCTGACATTGGGTATCCTCGGTTGATCCAGCGCATTATTGAATTAGCCGTGCCGGCGGCATAGCGGCTTTGTGTACGGTGTTCTCGCAGCGCCTGAAATGTGATATAATTTTTTTAGTGGTCTTTTAATTTCTTATTCGTGTAAATTCGTGTTTCTACATTCGCGGTAATCCGTGTTAATCACCCGCCGCTAAAGGATGCGGTGGTGTGCCGCTTCCTGCGGCAAAGAAAGGAGAAGTATGATAGAAAAAAAGATTTATAGTGATTATGTTGTAGCGCTTAAGAGGCGCAACAAAGAGCGGATTGATTTTTTAAGTTTTGTGCGTTCAGAGCTTCAGAACGCCGCGCTCCAAGCAAAGAAAGATGCGCTTGACGATAGTGGGGCCTGTGGAGTGCTTAGTAAGTTAAAAAAACGCCTTGAAGATGCTAAGGCTATCGTGGGTGCCTCAGGTACGAAAGATTTTCTTGAAAAAACAGACTTCGAAATCGCGATTCTCATGGAGTATCTTCCGAAAGCATTAAGCGAGGCGGAGTTGACCGTACTCATTGGCGAAACGATAAAGACCTCCGGCGCGTCGTCCATAAAAGATATGGGGCGGGTCATGAAAGAGGTCATCGCAAAAGCTGAAGGCCGGGCGGATGCGAAAATAACCAGTGATTTAGTAAAGAAGCGACTTTCTGTCTAGCGGAGTATTCGTTTAAACTTGCGGTAATGTCTTGGGGTAGTGCCGGCTCTTGTGTCTGCCATGAAAGCGTTAATCATTTATTGTTCGGTTCATCATCGTAACACTGAAAAAATTGCGCGCATAATGGGCCAGGCACTCGCTGCAAAGGTCGTGACGCCTAAACAGGTTAAGGTGTATGAGTTGCATCAGTATGAGTGTATTGGTTTTGGTTCGGGTATTTATTGTGGTAAACATCATACGCGTCTCCTTGCCCGCGTTAACAAATTTCCGGCACTGAATAAAAAAGTATTCGTTTTTTCGACCAGCGGCCGGGGAACAATAGGAAGCTATCATGATGCCCTCAAGGGAGCTCTCGTAACCGCGCAGTGTGAGGTGATTGGCGAATTTTCCTGTAAAGGTTTTGATACGTTTGGGCCGCTTAAATTTTTTAAAGGGATTAACAAAGATCATCCTACCGTAAAAGATCTTGATGACGCGCGCGTGTTCGCGCAGTCACTGGGGGCGCGCGTAGAGGTGGCGAAGCGTAATGGTGATAGCATTGGTTAAAGCCCACACCCAGAGCGATTTCTTTTCGTCTATACCTGTTACGTTTTCAAACCGCGAGGTATATCAGCGTCTCGGGTTTCGGCCCCATACAACTCGTATGAGGCGGCAGGAAAAAAAGAAAACCGATGCGGCTATTTCGCAGGCGCAGGGGTTTCTTGCGCTTCGCGGTAGCGCCCATATACTTGTCGTGGGAAAAAAGACACCCGTATCACTTACCCTGGGGACGGTACCGTTTAAAAGTAAGCTTCTTGTGAGGCTTCTTAAAAATTCATCCCAGGCCATTGTCATGGCTGCAACCGCGGGAAGCCGCATTATTGAAGCGATGGAGGAGTTACGCGCGGACGATCTGACGCGCGCGGTTATCTACGATGCGGTTGCAAGCGTTGCGGTTGATAATGCGCTTACCTGGATTCAGGACTATTACCGGCGTGAACTCTTACGGGAAAATAAAACGGTGTTGTCCAAGCGAATTTCTTGCGGTTACGCAGATTTTTCTCTTTCTTTCCAAAAGGCATTTTATAAAATCTTGGGGTTGTCTCGACTCGGAGTAACCATAACCAAATCCTACATGCTTGTTCCCGAGAAATCGGTTACCGCGGTGACCGGTATCGTAGAGGTACGATCGTGAAAAAAGATATTAGGGCGTTGTTTAAGAAAAAAATAGTTATTCTTGATGGAGCGGCCGGTACCGAGTTCCAGGCGCGGGGTATGCCGCCTGGTGCCTGCCCTGAAATTTGGTGTGTGGATAATTCTGATATTGTCAGGGATGTGCACCGGGCGTACGTAGAAGCCGGAGCCGATGTTATCTATACCTGTACATTCGGCGCCAATCGCGCGAAGCTCGCGCAGCATAAACGGGATGATGTTGTAGCGATCAATACTACGCTTGCGCGTATCGCGCGAGGCGCTGCCGGCGCAAAAAGTCTTGTTGCCGGTGATATCGGTCCCACCGGCGCGTTTATCAAACCGTTTGGCGAGCTTGCCTTTGAGGAAGCCGTTGATATTTTTAAGGAACAGGTACGGGGGCTTCTTGCCGGCGGGGTAGATCTTTTTGTTATTGAAACCATGATTGATATACAGGAGGCCCGCGCGGCACTACTTGCGGTCAAAGAAGTTACTCGAGCACCCGTTATCGTCACCATGACTTTTGAAAAAAGCGGTAGAACGTTAAGCGGTAATGATCCGGTGAGTGCGCTTATTACGTTGCAAAGTTTGGGCGCCGACGTGGTCGGGTGCAATTGCTCGGTTGGTCCTGCGCAGATGTGTAATATGATTCGCGCGATGAAGCCTTATGCGATGGTGCCGCTGGTGGCAAAACCAAACGCCGGGCTACCCCGTCTTGTCAACGAAAAGACTGTTTTTACGATGAAGGCAAAACAATTTGCCGCGTTTGGGCCGCGGCTGGTAGCGGCCGGAGCTTCTGCTATCGGCGGCTGCTGCGGGACAACACCTCGCTATATCAATGAGTTACGAGGGACCCTCGTGCGCAGTAAGCCGCAGCGTCTTGGGCGAAAGACATTGCGCGCGTTAAGCTCAGCGCGGGGATTCGTGGCGCTTGAAAACAGACAAGAGTTTTTTGTTGTCGGAGAAAAGATTAACCCTACGGGAAAACAAAAGCTGCAAGTAGAGCTTTCCGCGGGTAATTTTACGCTTCTTCGTGAGTTGGCGCGAACCCAAGAGGCGGCGGGCGCGAAACTCCTTGATGTTAACGTCGGCATGAGTGGTGTTGATGAGGCAGCGCTTATGTGCCAAGCGATTGGAGTGCTCGCGGTATCAAGCATTTTGCCTCTCGTTATCGATTCATCGAACCCGGCAGTAATCGAAGAGGCTCTGCGTTTCTATCCAGGCAGAGCCCTTATCAATTCTATTTCAGGAGAAGAGAAAAAGGTAAAAGGGCTTTTGCGGAGTGCTAAAAAATACGGCGCCATGGTTATTCTTTTGCCTATCGCCGGAAAAAAGATCCCTCAAACCGTCCCGCAACGCATCAAGGTCATCAAGGATATTTTGAGCACCGTTGTCAGGGCAGGTATCAGCAAAGACAATGTTATTGTTGACGGTCTTGTCATGGCCGTTTCATGTAATCCCGCGGCAGCCCTGGTTACTCTTAAGACGATACGTTTTGTGCATCGCGTGTTGCAGCTTGGTACGATCGTGGGCCTTTCCAATATTTCATTCGGTTTTCCTAACCGGTGGCTACTTAACCAGACTTTCCTGGCACTCGCCAAGAATGAAGGATTGACGTTTGCGATTGCCGACCCGCGCGATCATGTCGCCATAAAAAGCAGGCTTGCCCAGGATGTGCTTTTAAATCGCGATAAGCAGGGTGCGCGGTTTATCGCGGCACAAGCACGAGGGGAACAAGCGCCCCGCGCGCAGAAGGTGGTGCGGTATATCGATCCTGAAAGCGCGGTATCTGAGGCGATCCTGCATGGTAATAAAGAGGCAATGCGCGGGCTGATTTCTGCGGCGCTCGCGCAGGGAACAAGAGCGTTTACCTTAATGCATGAGCGTATGGTACCCGCGATTGTTACAGTGGGTGAGTTTTTTGAGCGTAAAGAATATTTTCTTCCGCAGCTTATTGCCTGCGCTGAAGCGATGAAAGAGGGGGCGCGATACCTCGCGCCCTACATGGAACGTGAGGCAGGACAATCAAAAACCAAAGGTGTTATTATCCTTGCGACCGTTGAGGGTGATATCCATGATATCGGAAAGAATATTGTCGCCCTGCTTCTTCGTAACCATGGTTTTGAGATCGTTGATCTTGGCAAAGATGTTTCAAGTGCGACCATTATTAGAGAGATCAAGGCGCGCCGGCCCGATATCGTCGGTTTGTCGGCACTTATGACCACAACCATGGTGAATATGAAAGAGGTGCTTCGGCAAACTGTTCGTGAAGGCATCGATTGTCAATTCATGATTGGCGGCGCTGTTGTTAATAAGGTATACGCAGACGCTATCGGCGCCCATTATGCCAAAGATGGCGTGGAGGCGGTGCGTCTTGCCGAGCAATTGATGAAAAGGGAGCGCGAACCATAGAAAGCCTTGCGTACGCATCGATATTTTAAATAATGATTTTTATGCTATGATAATTGCCTTGTTTGCGGCAAGAGGAAGCATCGCGCATAACAAGAAAGGAAGGATATCATGAAGGTACATCTAGCGGGTTTTAATGTTGACACTCAGATACTTCGCGAGCTTCAGGAAAAAGCAGGCGCGCGGCAGGATATTACTCCGGAAGTAATTTCCGCGGCTTACGCGCGCATTAGCCGGGATCCACGTCCCATTAACGAAATACGCGCCCAGGCACGCCAGGAAGTCGAAAAAACCCGTAAGTCAAATACGACTATTATATTTAAAATGGGGCACCATTCGGTCGCAGAGCACGCGGTTTTTAATCTTGATGTTATCGGTGTTTCCCGTTTGGCAATGGAGGAGCTTGAGAAGTTCCGGCTTTGTTCTTATACCGAAAAGTCGCAGCGGTATATCACGCTGGATAAAGATTATGTCATACCGCGCGAAATTGCGGGAACGCGTTTTGAGGGATTATTTTGCGATATGGTGCGTCAGCAGAGCGAAGCGTATCGTCTGCTTTTTGAGAAATTGAAAGATCATACGTTTGTAAAGCATGCGGATCTGGCGGCTGATCCCAAGAAACATAATCTTCTTGAGGGTTGGGCAAAAGAAGACGCCCGCTATATTACCTCACTTGCTACCGAGTCACAGACAGGCCTTACGGTTAATGCGCGTAATCTTGAATTAATGCTGCGGCGTTTTGCCTCAAGCTCTATTGCAGAGGTTAATGAACTTGGCCGGGCTCTCTATGAGCAGATTGCCACGGTTGCGCCTTCAATTGTGATCTTTCATCAGGCTAATGAGCGCGATCGGAAAACATATTCCCAGATTGCCCAGGTTATGCATAACGTTTTCAAGACAAAACAACAAAAAGAAATTTCGTCTCCGGTTACGCTGGTTGAATACACCAGGGACGCGGATAGTATTATTGTCGCCGCGCTCCTGCATGCGACAAGTGATCGAGCGTTCCCGGAGTGTCTGGCGGCAGCCAGGAAATTTTCAAAAAAGGAAAAGATGAGCGTTTTGAAAGCTTCTTGGAAAAATATGCAGTTGTATGATTCAATGTTGCGAGAGTTCGAATATGCCCATTGCACTTTTAATGTGGTGCTTTCCTCTGCCTGTTTCGGACAGCTCAAACGTCACCGTATGGCAACGTTGACAACGCAAAGCTATAATCCGGCGCTTGGCGTAACTATTCCCGCGGCGGTTCGTGAAATTGGCAAAGAGAAGTTTTTTAGGGAGATTATCACAAAAACCAATGATGTATATACCGCGATCGCCAAAGAGATTCCGCTGGCAGCGCCGTATGTTTTAACCAATGCGCATCGCCGGCGAGTTCTGGTGCGCGTTAATATTCGTGAACTCTATCATATGTCGCGCCTGCGCCTCGATGCGCACGCTCAGTGGGATATCCAGAATGTTACCCGCGATATGGTCGCGGCAGCTAAAAAAGTTATGCCGCTTGCGACACTGCTTGCGTGCGGGAAAGACCGCTACGTTACTACCTACAAAAATGTATTTGGCCATGCTCCGAATGTTACCGAAATAGCCCTTCCCGGTGCCCGCGTTATTGCATAGTGGACAGAAGCTTTTTATTGTTATATTTTTTTTCTGATGCGATAGGGTCTCAGGAAGTAATTGCATTTTTTTGAGGGTATGCTATCGTATTGAGAGACTATTTAACCGGAAAAATGCTTTTGGATATGCGCTTGATATATAACTTATTGCCGTTGCAATGGTTATACAAAAACGCAAACGCACCAAAAGGTTAAGGTGCATTTTTCCGGATACCTCGTAAACACTCTTGAATTTCTTGCGAAATTCAAGGAACGACC
>JBDRAN010000064.1:0-5006 GCA_043823745.1 Candidatus Omnitrophota bacterium
GTAAAACCGTTGCGATGCCTCATAAGTTCCTCATCTTAAAACGTCCCGCCCCAGACATTGGTACCAAAATTATAGGTAACCGTCTGCGCCGTGCCTCGCCGCGTTGCGGTGGCAACAGTACCTGCAATAGCATAAGTAAAGTGAACGTCATTGTTTATCGGAGTAAAATCGATACCGGTTGCTCCGGGTAAGTTTGCAAGAGTAGCCCAGGCCCCGGTATCAGAACGCACGATCTTTTCTGCCTGGCCGATAATGGAAAGCGCGTGCCGCGCTTTAGCTCTCAGCGCAGCACGCGACGTTCCCTGATAATTTACAATCATTGTAGTCGCAAGGATACCGATAATCACGACTACTATGAGCAACTCAATTAGTGTCATCGCTTTTTTCATCGTATCCTCGCCTCTTTTTACTTCAAACGCACGAAACTACAAAACCCTCAAACCACGACTTAGCTGTACGCCAAACCGCCGCCTACATACGTAATGGTAACTGTTCTCTGTTGAGTGGCCGCTTTAGTTGTCGCAACGCCAGTGGCCGCGAGATTCGTATAGGTGTAATCATCATCGGTAGGATCCGTAATCTTAATAGCCGTACCGGTGAGCACTTTAACCTCAATCGGAAAACCTACTGCCCAAGTTTGTCCGACCCCAACGGCAGTCTGATACGCTCGATGCATTGCTCCCAGTGTCTGCACCGCTTTAGCCTCTTTTGCGCGATAGGTCGACTGAAGCAGCTGCGGAACCGCAAAAACCGCTAAAATGCCGATAATAATTACTACTATCAGCAGTTCAAGTAGCGTAAAACCCTTTCTCATGTTACCCTCCTTTCCTTATCTATACCTATATATTTAATCGACTTTTCCCTTTAATTACTCTATCTTTTTCACGCCTTCTTTATACCACACCACCCCCTAGCTTGTCAACCGAGGACCCGTGTATTTTCATGTTGCCGGGATCCCTTGACCACCCAAGGTTGAAAGCTTAAAGAGCGGCAAGAAAAGCGATATAACGATAAACCCTATGATAACCCCCATAAAAACGATCATCAGCGGCTCGAATGCAGACACAAGGCGGTCGATCGTGGTCGAGAGCTCTTTGCGGTAATGCACGGATATCCTGCCAAACACCTGGGGAAGCGTTCCGGTTTCCTCGCCGATGCGTGACATCTCCGAGATCAGGGGCGGAAAGAGTTCCTGTTTGGTAAACTCTCCGGATAATGAGCCGCCGTCGCGCACCCTGTCCCTGACATAGATAAGATTCTTCTCCAGGAACGAATTACCGGTAGCCCGCGCGGCAACCTCAAGCGTTGAGACCAGGGGCAGTCCGCTGTCAAGAAGAATCGATACAGCCGAGGTAAACCGCTCAAGGCACGCCAGAAAAATAAGGTCACCCATAATGGGAGCGCGCAAGCCGATCCGGTCCCAGGCTTTGCGTGTTTCGGGGTTCTTAAGCGTTTTTGCGATCGTAAAAATAATGATAGCCATAACGCCAAAAATGATGAGCCAATATTTCTCGACGATACTGCTGGCGCCAAACATTATTTTTGTCAAAAGCGGCAATTCGATGCCGAATTGATCAAAAATAGTTGAAAACTTAGGCAGAATAAATTTCAAAAACACAAAGACAGCGATCAGGGCGGCAAAAAGAACGATCGACGGATATACCAGCGCGCTTTTTACTTTGCGCTCGAATTCCATCCTCATTTCAAGGTATTCCGCCAATTTTTCCATAACAAACGGCAGGTTGCCCGACGTCTCGCCCACCTCGACAACGCCCCGCCATAATGCAGGAAACACAAAAGGATATTTCGCGATCGCTTCGCTTAAGGACAAACCCTCTTTGACGGATTTACTGCATTCACGCAGCACCTTATCAAGACGCGCGCTCTCGGTCTGGTGAGCGATAATTTCAAGGCTGCGCAAGAGCGTTACGCCGCTTGAAAGCGTAGTAAAGAGGTTGCGCGCAAACAACGCAAGATCATAAATTTTAATGGAGTGGCGTTTTCCTTTCCTATGGAAAATAAAAGGAATGACGGGAGGTTTATCGCTCTTTTGCTTGATCTCGTTGATCGAAACAATGAAGAGGCCGCGGGAACGCAGGCGCGCGACAAACTCCTCGCGCGTATTCGCTTCTTCCGTGCCCCGCTCGGGTCTGCCTTCTTTTGTTTTCGCGGTATAGCTAAATTTTGCCATCGTTGTATTATACGACCAAAAACATTCCGGCGCAAGATTTTTCCGCTTCTAATACGCGGTTGCCGCCGAAAGCACCTCTTCGATCGAGGTAACTCCTTCTTCAACCCTTTTTAAACCACCCGCAAGAAGCGACAGGGTGCCCTTTTTCTGCGCAATCTTCATGAGCTCAGGCGGCTGCAACCCTTTATGCACGGCATCGCGCAAGTCCTCATCAATCAAGATTACTTCCGCGGTGACGGTTCTACCTTTGTAACCGATAAAATTACACTTATCGCATCCTTTAGCCTTATAAACAACCGAGGACTGCAATTCCGCGCCCCTGAAGAGCTCACCTTTCTGTATTTCATACGGCTCTTTGCAATGAGGGCATAGTTTACGCAGGAGGCGCTGCGCAACGATAAGGCGCAACCCCGACATAACCAAATAACCGGGAATACCGATATCCATTAAACGAGTAATCGTTGAAACAGCATCGTTGGTATGCAGCGTCGAAAGCACCAAGTGGCCGGTTAACGCCGAACGTATCGATATCTCGGCAGTCTCAAGGTCCCGCACTTCACCGACCAGAATAATATCGGGATCCTGGCGCAGAAAACAACGCAGCGCGTTGGCAAAGGTGAGACCGATCTCTGATTTCACTTGTACCTGGTTTATCCCCTCTAATCTAAACTCTACCGGATCCTCAACCGTCAGGATATTAAGGGTTGAGGATTTTATTTCACTTAACGCGGCGTACAGCGTCGTTGATTTACCGCTTCCGGTGGGCCCGGTCAGGAGCACAAGGCCGTAGGAAGAGGCGATCCCTTTGCGAATCATCTCAAGCTCCTGGGGCAGAAATCCGAGTTTGGCTAAGTCAAGCGGAACGCGCGACTTATCAAGAATACGCAAGACTATCTTTTCACCATAAATCGTCGGGAGACTCGAAACGCGCAAGTCTATAAGGCGCTCCCCGATTTTCACCATGAAACCGCCGTCCTGAGGCAGCCGCTTCTCGGCAATATCCATTTTTGAAAGAATCTTGATACGCGAGGTAAGCGCCGCGTAGACTGACGGCGAAGGGGACGGGATCTCATAGAGAATTCCGTCGATTCGATAGCGCAGGACCACTTTATTATGTTGCGGTTCAACGTGAATATCGGACGCTTTCTCCTCGATAGCCTGACGAATGATCAAATCGACAAGCTTGACGATAGGCGCTTCTTCTGCCTGCGCGACGAGCTTATCAAGACTTAAGTCTGTTTCAAGCGACGAAATCTCCTGAAGAGTTCCGCCGTCTTCACCGACGGCTCCTATTGCGTCACGAAAAATCTTTTCTTTACCGTAAAAGCTATCAATCGCATTCATGATATCCGCTTTAATAGCCACTACCGCATTTATCTCGCAACCGGTTAATTTCTTAAGATTATCAAGGAGCATCAAATCAAGGGGATCGAACATGACGACCGTAAGAGAATTGAGGTTACGCGAGAGAGGCAATATTAAATTGTGTATCGCAAAATTATAGGGAATAATATCTTCGAGATTCTGGTCGGCGGCGGGTCTAAGTTTTCCTGAAGCAAGTGATACATAGGGAATAAGGAGCTGCCGTGAAAGCGCGATAACGATCTGTTCCTCGCTCACGTAGCCAAGCTTAACCAATACCTCTCCCAGCTTCCCGCCTTCTTTTTTCTGAAGGGCAATGGCATCGTTAAGCTGCTCTTCGGTAAGAATACCTTCGGAAACAAGGATGTCCCCTAAACGTTTGTATTTAGGCATAACAATAGATACTCACTGTAGCGTTCGCGTATTGGCTATACGCTAATATTCGCGTGATACCCGGTCCATGGCAACACGTATGGATTCTCTCTGAAAAGAATCCTGCTCACGCTGTACCGCGCTCTCCCGCCTGGCCAGCACAGGACTGTCGCTGATAACATGAGGGGTAAGAAACACCATAAGCTCCCGTTTTGTATCGCTTTTACTTTTATGACGGAATGCCTGGCCGATGAAAGGAATATCTCCCAGAAAAGGAATTTTGGTAATGGTCGTCGTGTCATTATTGCGAATGAGGCCTCCGATAAGAAGTGTCTCTCCGTTTTTAAGCCTCATAACAACCTGGGTTCCGCGCACTTCAGGGTTCATAACATTACCTGTTGTCATACCTGTCAAACGAATTCCTGTAGCGGTCGCTTGGCTATTCCTAACTTCCACAAAGAGCGTAACTTCCTTGGTATATGCGTTTACGTGCGGCGTAACTCTCAGCGTGGTTCCCGTTTCGGTTCTCTCAACGGTCTGGGTCAGCGTTCCCCCGCCTGACGATGAGGAGGCCGTCGTAACACCGATCGCTTCCTGGGTCGTTAAATTTACCTCCGCAGTCTCACCGGAAAGCGTCAGTATCTTGGGGCGGGCTAAAAACTTCGTTGTGGTGTCGGTCTTTAAAAGCTGCAGGATTATTCTAATATCCTGCAGATTCAATATGCTCATTTGCTGTATCCGGTCAGGGATGTTGGCAAGACCGCCGGGCATAGCTGATTGAGGAATCGTGTTGATCAGACGCGAAGGGAAGGGAAACGGAGTCATCATCGAGCCAAGCGTAAAATTGCCCACCAATCCGCTATCACCATAGGTTACGCCGATCTGATCAGCCAGGGCCTTGTTCACATCGAGCATCTCCACTTCAATCAAAACTTTCGGAACTGCAATATCGAGGCTCGCGACGACTTCATCGATCGTGGCGAACTGGGAAGGGACATCCGTTACGATAAGTGAGTTTGTCGACGGGTCTTCCGTAATTTTACCGAACTCGGTCAGGATTTTCTTGACAATCTCCTGCAAC